>NZ_JARJLM010000438.1 GCF_029335485.1 Cupriavidus basilensis | reverse complement strand
GTACGCCCGCGGACACAAAGCCGTGCCGGGTCAGCAGGCTGGCTTCGGCCGGCCCGACGAACAACGTCGCATCCGGCCGGCTGAGCTGTTCCAGCATCCTGAGCGCACGCTGTTGCGTGGGCGGATCGAAATAGATCAACAGGTTGCGGCAGAACACAAAATGATAAGGTGACTCGTTGGCCATCAGCGCCGGATCGAGCAGGTTGCCGCGCAGCAGGCGCACCTTGGCGCGCACGCTGGCATTGAGGGCGTAGTCGCTGCCGCTGGTGGTGAAATACCGGTCGCGGAAGTCCAGGGGGCCGCCGCGGAACGAATTGCTGCCATACTGCCCGATGCGGGCGCGCTCCAGCGCGCGCGCGCTGACGTCCACGGCATCGATATGGAAGCGGTGCTCCGGCACGCCTGCGTCCAGCAACGCCATCACGATCGAATAAGGCTCTTCGCCCGTCGAGCAGGGCACGCTGAGAATGCGCAATGGCCCGGCGCCATCCTTGCCGGGTTCGCCGCCGAATACCCGCATGGCGGCAAAGCGGCCAAGCGCCAGCAGCGCCTCGCGATGGCGGAAGAACCAGGTCTCGGGTACCACCACGGCTTCGATCAGCGCTTGCAGCTCGTCCGGCCGCGAGTGCAGCAGGTTCCAGTAGGCATGATGGTCGGGCACCGCGGCGGCGGCCAGCCGCTCGCGCACCGCGCGCTCGATCATGCCGCTGCCCACGGTTTCGGCGGCCAGGCCGATGCGCTCCTTGAGCAGGGCCTCGATATGGGTTGCGGTGGTCATGGTCCTGGCGCGGCGGACCCGGCCGCCGGCGTATTGGGGGGCAGCCCGGGAAACAGCATTGCATGCACGTCGTCGGGCAGCAGGGCGTTGACCCTCACCCACTGCACCAGGCCCTGGCCGCCGTTGCGCACGGGACCCAGGTAGCGGGCCGGCCCCGGGGCCAGGCCGCTGTCGACAAACTCGCCGGGCTCGCAACGCAGGGTTTCGGTGGCGTACTCCAGCCGCAAGCCGAGCAGGCTCGCCGGATCTTCCATACGCCGGCGGTAATGCACCAATACGGTGCGGGTGCTGGTGCGGCTGGCGGCCGGCGTACCGGTTGCCAGCGCGTTGACGTCGATCACCGGCACCACGTCATCGCCGCGGGCCAGCAGGCCGCTGACCCAGTGCGGCGCCTCGGGCAGGTGCTTGAGCGTGGTCAGGGGCAGGACTTCGGCAATCTCGCCGGCATCCAGCGCGTAGTGGTCAGGGCCGATACGGAACAGCAGGAAGAGCTTCATGGCGGAGGACCGGCGCCCGGGGCGCTCAGACCTTGAAGCGCGACACGCCGGTGCGCAGGTCGTTGGCGACCAGCGTCAGCTCGTCGATCGCCTGGCTGGACTGGCGCAGGGATTCCACGGTCTGCTGGGCCGCCTCGGACAACTGCATCAGCGCCTGGTTGATCTGTTCGGCGCCGCCGGCCTGCGCCTGCATGCCCTCGTTGACCATCTGCACCCGCGGTGCCAGCGACTGCACCTGACCGATGATCTGGGAAAGCTGGTCGCCCACCTGGGTCACCTCCGACATGCCGCGCCGCACCTCTTCGGAGAACTTGTCCATGCCCATCACGCCAGCCGCCACCGCGGACTGGATCTCCCGCACCATCTGCTCGATATCGTAGGTGGCAACCGCGGTCTGGTCGGCCAGCCGCCGGATTTCGGTGGCCACGACCGAGAAGCCGCGGCCGTATTCGCCCGCCTTCTCGGCCTCGATGGCGGCATTCAGGGAGAGCAGGTTGGTCTGGTCAGCCACCTTGGCGATGGTGGTGACGACCTGGTTGATATTGCCTGCCTTCTCGTTGAGCGTGGCCAGCTTGGCGTTGACGGAGCCGGCGGCTTCCATGACGTGGTGCATGGTCGATTCCATGCGCGACAGGCTCACCTGGCCCGTGCCGGCCAGGCCGGCGGTCTGTTCGGCGGCGCTGGACACCTCGGTCATGGTGCGGACCAGGTCGCGCGAGGTGGCTGAGATCTCGCGGGAGGTCGCGCCGATCTCGGTGGTGGTGGCAGCGGTTTCCGTGGCGGTGGCTTGCTGCTGGCGCGCGGTGGCCGCGATCTCGTTGACCGAGGTGGTGACCTGGATGGCCGAGCGCTGGGCCTGGCCGACCAGCCCGGTGAGTTCGCCGGTCATCTGGTTGAAGCCCTGCTCGATCTCGAGGAATTCATCCTTGCGGCTCAGCGCCAGGCGCTGGCGCAGATCCCCGCCGCGCATGCCCGACAACAGCTGGACGATCGAGCGCATCGGCACGGTAATGGAGCGGAACAGCAGGTAGCCGGCAACCAGCGCCTCCAGCAGCGCGGCAACCAGCGAAATCTCGATGCTGAACTTGGCCGTCTCTACCGCATTGTTGATACTGGTGGCGCCATCCTCGGCGACCTTATTGTTATCGTCCAATAGCGCTTGCAGCGTGGCCCGGCCGTCGTTCCATACGGCATGGACCGGGCCGCGCAGCCGCGCCTCCATGGCGCCAGCCTCGGCGTTGCCCGATGCGAACAGCGGCGCCGAGACCTCGTCGTAGCCGTGGCGGATCTCCTTGTATTTCTCGAAGCGCTGACGGTCCTCGGGGCGCCTGATCGAGTCGGCGTATTTCTGCTCGAGGGTGTCCAGCCGCTTGCGCAGGGCCATATTGCTTTCGGCGTATTGCCGGCGCTCCGCATCGTTGGCCGCGGTGACACTCTGCCAGGCCAGGACATAGGATTCGCCCCAGGCGCCACGCATGGCTGTGCTGTAGTAGAGTCCTGGCAGGGCGTCGTCGCGCAGGGCGGCGGCATGGGTCTCGATGGCCGATTGGCGGTCGTAGGCGACCACGGCTGTGAGCAAGATGACCGCCAGGATAGCGGCGAAACTTGCCAGGATGCGCGTGCGGATGGTCCAGTTGGTCACGGTGCGTGTTCCCATTGCTTTTCTTGTAGGAAGGGGTGGCAAGCAGCGTCCGGACGGGCTGGAGCCGGCATGCGGACGCGGGTTAGTGGGCTGATCTGCGCACCGGGGGTGCATTATAGCGGCGTAGGGTACTGTAACGTTTGTGCCAGTTCAATGGCATCCCGGCGCGGGGGGCTTTGGACACAGGGATTTGCGGTGTTGCAACATTTCGCAATATGATGGCCGGATGGCGCTTGATTTTTTCCTGGTTTTAGTCACACTTGCCAGATGGACAGACCGGATAGATGTCGACAATCTTAAATAGGGCAGGCATGGTGGCCAGGTCGGAGGCGAAGGCAGGCGCCTCGCCGAACGCGGACCTCGATCCGCTGACCGGCGTAGCATCGCGCCAGGCATTCTTGAACACGCTGGAAAACCGCCTGCACTCGGAGGCTGTCCCGCGCTGCGCGCTATTGCTGCTCGGCATCGACGATTTCCGTGCATTCAATGATATGCATGGCCATGCCGAAGGCGACGAGATCCTGCGCCGCGTGGCCCGGCGCCTGCGCGATGCCTCTCCGCGCGACGCGGTTCTGGGACGGGTCGGTGGCGACGAATTCGCCGTGCTGCTTCCCTCCATTTCCGACCCCACCCTGGTGCGCCACGTCAGCGCGGCCATCCTGTCCCTGCAATCGGAACCCCACGAATATGGCAACCGGCGCCATCACGTGTTGTCCAGCCTGGGCGCCTGCGTGATGCCGGCCGGCGGCGACAACGCTTCCGATGTACTCGCCTCCGCCAGCCTGGCGCTGGGCCGGGCCAAGCGCGACGGCGGCCGTACCATCCGTTTCTTCAAGCCGCAGATGCGCACCGATGTGACCACCCGCCTGTCGTTGGTGCAAGCGCTGCGCGACGCCTATGCGCAGCGCCAGTTCGAGCTGCTGTACCAGCCCCAGATCGACCTGCGGGACGGCCGCGTGGTGGGTGCCGAGGCGCTGATGCGCTGGCGGCACCCCACCCAGGGCCTGCTGACGCCGGCCAGTTTCATCGATGCGCTGGCGGCCAGCAGCGTGGCTGCCGACGTGGGCGTGTGGCTGCTCCATACCGCCTGCGCGCAGGCTCGCATGTGGTCGCTCGGTTTTGCCGATGCGCCGCGCGTGGCCATCAACCTGTTTGCCGCCCAGCTCAGCGAAAGCCGGCTGCTGACCGAGGTCAGGCACGTGCTGCGGGAACTGGCGCTGGCGCCCGAGATGCTCGAACTCGAAATCACCGAGACCATCGCCCTGCAGCAGGGCGATGAGTTTTCCGGACAGTTGCAGACCTTGCGCCGCGATGGCGTGACCCTGACCTGCGACGATTTCGGTACCGGCTATGCCTCGCTCAGCTTCCTCAAGTCCTTCCCGGTCGACCGCATCAAGATCGACCAGTCGTTTATCCGCAATGTCACGCAGAGTCCGGTGGACGCCGCCATCGTGCGCGCCGTGGTGAATGTGGGCGCCAGCCTGGGTATCGGCGTGGTGGCCGAAGGCGTGGAAACCGTCGAGCAGCGGGATTTTCTTGCCGACAACGGTTGCCATGAAGTGCAGGGCTACCTGTACGGCAGGCCCATGTCCCCTGAGAAATTCACCGAATTCCTGCAGCAGTCGGCCCGCTGACCGCCGGGGGCGCGCCGCCCGGCCATTCCCCCTGTTCCCGGCCCGTTCACCTGCCACGGCCGGCTTCGCCGCGGCCGCTCTCCGCGCGCCTGCAATTTGTTTCCAGCTTTGTCGTCGCTCGCCATACAGGCGAGGGGACGGGCGCCGGCCCAGGGCTGTGGGAGGCGGCACTCGGGCGCTTGCCACTCCCGGTGTGGCGGCGCCGGGGACATATGTGCTTACAAAGTCCGGTGCGCGTGGCCGGCGGTCCGGCGTTATACGGAGTAGGGTGACAACAGGGCCGGCCGGATCTGGCCCGCGCGCCCGTCTCGTACAAGAACCAGGACTAGGGGTATCGACATGTTTCCTGACTGCAGGCTTGGCCCCCGTGCCCGCGCCGTCCTCCTGGCTGGCTGCCTCGTATTCATCACCTGGCAATGGCCCTCGCCGGCGCTGGCACAGGTTGCCGACCCCTCCGGCCGCATAGCCACCGTCACTGACGCCGCCGGCAACCTGAGCTTCGCCCCGGCCGGCTCCGACGACTGGGGGCAGGCCGGGCTCAACCGGCCGATCACCACCGGGGACCGGCTCTGGGTCGACGACGGCGGGCGGGCGGAATTGCATGCCGGCTCCACGGCGATCCGGCTCGGCAGTGCCACCGCCGTGTCCGTGCTCGATCTCGATGACAGTACCACCCAGGTCAAGCTGACCCAGGGCACGCTGCAATTGCGCTTGCGGGCGCTGCCGCCCGACCAGCCGGTCGAGATCGACACGCCAAACCTGGCCTTCGTGCCGAGCGAACCCGGCGATTACCGCCTGGACGTGGCGCCCGACGGCAGCAGCACCGTGGTCACCATGCACCATGGCACTGCCGTAGTCTACGGCGACAATCAATCGCTGGTGATGCAGCGCGGCGATCAGATCCGCTTTGCTGGCACCGACCTGGCGGAAGCCGGCAGCGCCACCAACCCGCCTATCGATGCATTCGACCGCTGGACCATGGCACGCGATGCGCGGGAGGACGGATCGCGGGCGGCGCGTTACGTACCGCGCGAAATGACCGGCTACGCCGCGCTGGACGACTATGGCGACTGGCAGGAGGACCCGGGCTACGGCGCGGTATGGTTCCCCCGCGTGGTGGCAGTGGACTGGGCGCCGTACAGCGTGGGCCATTGGGCCTGGGTGGCGCCGTGGGGATGGAGCTGGTGCGACGACGAGCCCTGGGGTTTCGCGCCGTCCCACTATGGCCGCTGGGCACGCTTCGGCAACCGCTGGGGCTGGACGCCGGGCCCGATCGAGGTCCGCCCGGTCTATGCGCCGGCGCTGGTCGGCTTCATCGGCGGCGGCGGTGGCGGCTGGAATGCATCCATCAGCATTGGCAGTGCCCCGGCCGTCGCCTGGTATCCGCTCGGCCCGCGCGAGGCATATCGCCCGGTCTATCACGCCAGCCCTGCCTATGTCACTCGCATCAATAACGTCACGGTCAACAATGTGACGATCAATAATCGCGTCGACAACGTCTATATCAACCGGAATGTGCCGGGCGCCATCACCGGCATGCCCGCGCGTGCCTTCGTGCAGGGCCAGCGTGTGCCGCCCGGTGCCCGCAATATGGCCTGGCGCAACCTGCCCCAAGGCGAAGCCAACGGCGCGCCGCCGCTGGCACCGGTCAGGTCCAGCCTGATCGGCGCGGCACCCGCGCGCCCGGCCCCAGTGGCGGCGATGCAGGGCTTTGCGCGCCCCGCCATCGCCGTGCGCGCGCCTGGCCGTCCGGCTGGCGACGAACTGGCCCAGCGTTTTGCCCGCTCCGGCGGTACCATCCCCGGCGCCGGTCCGGTATGGCATGGCGGCAACGCCGCGGCTGGAAGACCGGGCGCCGCGCCGCCGCCGGTGCGCTTGAGCCAGGCTGCGCCGGAAGGGCACGGCCGGAATGGCGGTCCGCCGCCGGGC
>NZ_JARJLM010000437.1 GCF_029335485.1 Cupriavidus basilensis | reverse complement strand
CAGGTGGCCTCCAGGCTGGGCTGGCGGCATTTCAGGCAAGGCCTCGGCCACACGGATCCCGCCTGTCGCCCCCCGATCCCCGCCATTCGTCCTCACTTCCAGCGTTTCACGACTCGCAACGCACCATTCGTCGCAGTGGTATTTCTCCTTGCAAGCCCAGGCACTAATCTTCAGTCCGTGCCTGCAGCGCAACATAGATTTGCCGGGGCAGCTTGTACCGCAGTTCAAAAGAAAAAAGACGAATAATCAGTTGAAGGAGTCCCAAATGAACGCCAAACGCATCATTGGCAGCGCGGTAGCTATGCTGATCGTCGCCTCATCGGCCGCAGCCCTGGCCGCCCCCGCCAACAGCAAGGTCGGCAAGTTCGACGTCTATGCCGACGCGCTGCGCGCCGGCAAGTTCGACCCGTACACCGATGGTGCCAAGCAAGGCAAGTTCGACACGTTCACCGACGGCGCCAAGCAAGGCAAGTTCGATACGTTCACCGATGGCGCCAAGCAAGGCAAGTTCGATACGTTCACCGACGGCGCGCGCGCTTTCCGTGGCGAAATCGCTGCCAGCTCGCTGGACAACTCGCGCTCGGGCGACGGTTCGCTGTACGGCTACAGGGTCTGATCCAGACCTGATGTTACCCGGCGGCCACTCGGGTGTTCGCCGCGTATCACTGTTTCTACCGCTTTATCTCCCACCTGCCCGGCTGACCTCCTCCTCCTTCTCTCTCCCGCCGGGCGGGTGATTTTTCCCCGCTTCTCCCCCGCCTTTCCGTTTTTCCCCCGGCAGTCCCGTTACGCCACGCCCTGTCCGTGCACCGGTCGTCATGCCCGCTCGCGCCGGCTACGCCTGCGCCCGATCAAGGCATAGAGCAAGGGGATGGCCAATGCGCCGATCACGGTGGCGCCGAGCATGCCGCCCAGCACGCCGGTGCCGACCGCGCGCTGCGCCGCCGCGCCGGGGCCGGTGCTGATCGCCAGCGGCACCACGCCAAGGATGAAGGCCAGCGAGGTCATGACCACCGGGCGCAGGCGCTGGCGCGCGGCCTGGCCGGCGGCTTCGGCCAGGTCCATGCCGCCGCGGCGCAGTTGCTCCGCGTACTCGACCACCAGGATCGCGTTCTTGGCCGCCAGTCCCATGATCACCACCACGCCCACCTTGAAGTAGACGTCGTTGGGCATGCCGCGCAGCCAGATGGCCGCCAGCGCCCCGAGCAGGCCCGCCGGCACCACCAGCAACACGGCCAGCGGCAAGGTCCAGTTCTCGTAGAGCGCCACCAGGCACAGGAAGATGAACAGCATCGACAGCGCGAACAGCCACGGCGCCTGCGTGCCGCTTTGCAGCTGTTCGAAGGCGCGCCCGGTCCAGCGCGTGTCATAGGCAGTGCCCAGTTCGCCCACCATGGCAGAGAGCCGCGCCATCGCGGTGCCGGTGCTGTGGCCCGGCGCCACATCGGCGTTGATGCGAACCGAACTGAGGCCGTTGAAGCGCTCCAGCGTGGCCTCGCCCCGGCCCCAGACCAGCTCTGCGAAAGCGCCCAGCGAGACCATGCCGCCCTGCTCGTTGCGCACATGCACGCGCGCCAGCTGTGCGGGCGCCATCCGGTAAGGCGCATCGGCTTGCAGGATCACGCGGCGGATACGGCCTTCACGCGCCACTTCGTCGACATAGCGCGATCCCAGCGTGGTCGACAGTGCATGGTGGATGGCTTCGGGCGCCACGCCAAAGCTGCGGGCGCGCTCATAGTCGATGCGCAGGTCGAGCGCCGGTGCCGGCTGCGCGGTGGTGGCGCGCACCTCGCCCAGCGAAGGTTCATGCGCGGCGGCCTCCAGCAGGCGGTCGCGCGCGGCAAACAGGGCATCGCGTCCGGTGCCCGGTTGGGCCACCAGCCGCATGTCGAGCCCGCTGGTGCTGCCGAGTTCCGGCAGCGCGGTACCGTTATAGGCGTACAGCTGTGCCCGGCCGCGGCCAGGCCAGTCCTCCAGCCCGGCCGACAGCCTGGCCAGCACGGCATCGGCGCGGTCCTTGCGCCCACGTTCTTCCCAGTCCTTGAGCGTGAGGTACAGGCTGGCGCGTTGCTCGCCGCTGCCCGAGTTGCTCCAGCCCAGCACGGCGAACACCGAGCGCAGCGGGTAGCCGCCCGCCTGCAGCCATTGCTCCAGGTCCGCCACCATCGCGCGCGTTTCCGCCTGGGTGGCGCCGGCCGGCAGCTCCACGTCGATCACCAGCTCGCCGGTGTCTTCCTCCGGCAGGAAGCCGGCCGGGATCTGCCACAGCATCACGCCGCCGGCGACGGCCAGCGCCAGGTAGATGCCGAGCCAGCGCAGGCGACGGCGCTGCATCGCCTGCACCCAGCCGGCGTAGCGCCCGGTAAAGGCAGTGAAGCGCCGCTCGAACCAGGCCAGCGGGCCGCGTTCGGGCGGCGGCATATGACGCAGCAGGCTGGCGCACATGGCCGGTGCCAGCGACAGCGCGAAGAACAGCGAGAAGGCAATCGAGATCGCCAGCGTCACGGCAAAGTGCCGGTAGATCACGCCCACCGCGCTGCCCATGAAGGCCATCGGCACGAACACCGCGCACAGCACCAGCGTCACCGCCAGCAGGGCACCCGAGACTTCGCGCATCGAACGCTGCGCCGCCTCCAGCGCGCCCACGCCGTCCTCGCGCATGATCCGCTCCACGTTTTCCACGACAACGATGGCATCGTCGACCAGGATGCCGATCGCCAGCACCACGCCGAACAGCGTGATCACATTGAGCGACAGCCCCAGCGCGTACAGGCAGGCCACCGTGCCGAGCAGCGAGACCGGCACCACGATCACCGGGATCAGCGTGGCCCGCAGGTTGCCCAGGAACAGGTACAGGATCAGGAACACCAGCACCGTGGCTTCGGCCAGCGTGGTCAGCACGCGCCAGATCGAGCGCTGCACGAACTGCGCGTTGTCGGTGGAGATCTCGTAGCGCACGCCGGCGGGGAAGCTGCGCGCGGCCTCGTCGAGCGCGGCGCGGACCGTGCGCGAGGTGGCCAGCACATTGGCGCCGTCGGCCAGCTTGAGGCCGATCGAAGCGGCCTCGCGCCCGCCCAGCCGCGAGGCATAGCGGTAATCGCTGGCGCCCAGTTCCACCCGCGCCACGTCGCGCAGCAAGACCACCGAGGCGTCCTTGCCCGCGCGTACCACGATGCGCCCAAAGGCGTCGGGGTCGGACAGCGGCCGCGGCGGGCGCACCAGCGCCTGGAAGGGCTGGCCCGGCACCGCGGGCGCGCCGCCGAGCTGGCCCGGCGTGACGTCGCCGTTGCGCGCCTTGATGGCCTGCTCGACATCCTCGGGCGTCAAGCCGTGGGCATGGAGCTTGTCGGGGTCGAACCAGATGCGCAGCGCGTATTCGGAGCCGTAGGGCTCGGCCTTGCCGATGCCCGGCAGCCGCCGCAGCATCGGCAGCACCGAGCCGGCGGCGAAATCGCCCAGCGCGGTTTCATCCATCTGGCCGGTGTCCGAGACCAGCGAGACGTACATGAAGGGGCTGCTGCTGGCCTGGTCGACGTAGATGCCGCCGCGGCGCACCGTCTCCGGCAGCAACGGCTCGGCTTGCATGACGCGGTTGCGCACGTTGACCTGGGCCAGCTGCGCATCCGTGCCCTGGCGGAAGCCCAGCGTGATGGTGGCGCTGCCGCCCTCGCTGCTGGCATCGAGGTAGAGCAGGCCGGGGATGCCGTGCATCTGCTGCTCCAGCACCGCGGTGACGGCATCCTCCACGGTGCGTGCGGAGGCGCCGGGATAGTCCGTGTAGACGATCACGGTGGGTGGTGCCACCGCCGGATACTGGGCGATGGGAATGCGGGTGAGCGCGATCAGGCCCGCCACCATGGTGAGGATGGCAATCACCCACGCAAAGGCGGGACGGCGAAGGAAGAAGGACGCCATGGCAAGTTGGTTTTCTGGCGCCGGCGCGGCAGCGGGCCGCGGCTCCGGTGCAATGGAACGTGGGACGGCGCGCTAGCTGGACAGAAAGCGCCGTCAGGCGGAACAGCAGAAGCAACAGGAGGGGGAAAGGGGGCTGTGGGGTCCGGCGACCCTAACGCGCCGGCGGCGCGAAGCCGCGCAGCAGCGCCGCCAGCAGCACCCGCTGGCGATGCGCCAAGGGCTGCCATTGCTCGCGCGGCAGGTGCTCGAACGTGATGTCGAGCGCGGCCAGCCCGTGCACGGCGGTCCACAGCGCATCGGTGACGTCGCCAGGCTCGTGGCTGGCGTCGATCAGCGCGGCGGCCTGCCAGTCGGCCACGCAGGCCTGCAGCACGGCGCCCACCGGGTCTTGCGGGAAGCGCTCGCGCCAGCGCTGGTCGATCGCGCGTTCGGCATCGGCCGGCAGGCCCATCATCATCATCAGGTGGTAGCTGTGACGGTTCGCCAGGGCCCAGGCCACATAGGCATCGAGCACGGCGGGCAGCGCCTGCGCCGGCGCGCCGGCGCTATCCCGGGCCTCGGCCAGCGCTGCCGCCAGCCGTACCCAGTCCTGCGCGCACAGCTCGAACAGCAGTGCGGTCTTGTCCTCGAAATGCCGGTAGATGGCGGCCGCGCTATATCCGCACAGCTCGCCGACGCGCCGTAGCGTGACACCGCTGAAACCGGCTTCGGCAAACAGCGCGCGGGCTGCGTCGAAGAAGGCCTGGCGCACGCTCTCGCGGCGCAACGCGGCCCCGCCGGCACGCCCCACGGCGCGCCGGGCCGCACCCGCGTGCGCGGCGGCGCTGGCGATGGCGGGTGCGACTGGCAGCGCGGGCTGCAGGATTCGGGTGGCGGGCATGTGCGCGATTATAAACACCGATCATTTTGTGAACAATGTTTACGTGATGATTCGTGCACGCGCGCATACCATCCCGACGAGGGGTGGCAGGCCGCGGGCGGCCGTCGGGCCGCCCGGGACGCATGGGGAGCGCGCAAAGGCGGAAGCGAGGCCTGTGGCCTCAGGCGCTCACAGCTGCCGGGCCGCGAAGGTGTCGCACTTGCGGATATCGCCGCTGGTCAGGCCCTGGCGCAGCCAGCGCACGCGCTGCTCGCTGGTGCCGTGGGTAAAGGCTTCCGGCACCACATAGCCCTGGGCCTGCTTCTGCAGGCGGTCGTCACCGATGGCGGCGGCGGCCTTGAGGCCTTGCTCGATATCGCCGGGCTCCAGCAGTTGCTGGTTGGCGCGCTCGGCGGTGGCGGCCCACACGCCGGCCAGGCAATCGGCTTGCAGTTCCACGCGCACCGAGAGCTGGTTGGCCTGGGCCTCGCCCATGCGGCGGCGCGCGGCGTCGACCTTGCCCGAGACGCCGAGCAGGTTCTGCACGTGATGGCCGACTTCGTGGGCAATCACATAGGCCTGGGCAAAGTCGCCGCCGGCGCCGAAGCGCTTGCGCAGTTCGTCGTAGAAGGCCAGGTCGATATAGACCTTCTGGTCGCCCGGGCAGTAGAAGGGCCCCATGGCCGACTCGCCGGTGCCACAGGCGGTGGGCGTGGAGCCGGTGAAGAGCACCAGCCTGGGCGGCGCGTACTGGCGGTTGAGATCGGTCTCGAAGATGTGCGACCAGGTACGCTCGGTATTGCCCAGCACCTTGCGCACGAATACCGTCATCTGGTCGTTGGCCGGCGGATGGCTCGGCACATGCTGCTGCTGCGGCGCGTGTTGCTGCGAACCCTGCAGCACCGAAGCGCCCTGCATGATCACCGAGGGATCGATGCCGAAGAAATACGACGCCGCCAGCGCCACCAGGATGGTGCCGATGCCGAGCGTCTTGGGTCCCGCGCCAAAGCCCCCGAAACCGCCGGAACCGTCTCCCCGGCGATCTTCTACATTCTGGCTTTCGGCTTCGTCATCGAGACGCATGGTGGCTCCGCATTGCTGATTGATGGCCGCCGCCAGAGGGTGGCGACGGCGTGCCGATCAGTATAGCAATGGCGGTGCCACCAGCGGATGCGCCCCTTGTATCAGGCGGTAACCGCCGGCACCGCGCTGGCGGCGCCAGCCGCAAGCGCCTTGCCCGGCTCCGCGCCGCCGATTTCGGCCACGCGCAGCAGGTTGGTGGTGCCACCCTGGCCGAACGGCATCCCCGCCGCAATGGTGATCTGGTCGCCCGGCGCGGCATAGCCCTCGGCCAGCGCGGCGCGGGTGGCCGCATTCACCATCTCGTCCACGCTCTGCACATCGGGGCTGACGGTGGAATGCACGCCCCAGGCAATCGCCAGGCGCCGCGCGATCTCCAGGTTCGGCGTGATGCTGACGATGGGCGCATGCGGCCGCTCGCGCGCAGCGCGCAGCGCAGTGGAGCCCGACGAGGTGTAGGTCACGGTGGCGGCCGCGCCGATGATCTGCGTGACCTCGCGCAGCGCGGCGCAGATCGCGTCCTGGCGGGTGGACAGCGGCGTTTCGTGCTGCGCGTCCAGCAGGTTGCGGTAGAGCGGATCGCGCTCTACCTCGGCGATGATGCGGTCCATGATCGCCACCGCCGGCACCGGATGGCGGCCGTTGGCCGATTCGGCCGACAGCATCACCGCATCGGCGCCGTCGTAGATGGCGCTGGCCACGTCGGATGCCTCGGCACGCGTGGGCACCGGCGAATCGATCATCGACTCCAGCATCTGCGTGGCGATGACGATGGGTTTGCCATGCTGGCGGCAGATGCGCAGGATGCGCTTCTGCACACCCGGCACGCGCTCCGGCGGCAACTCCACGCCAAGGTCGCCGCGCGCCACCATCACCGCGTCGGACACGCGCACGATCTCCTCCAGCTGCTGCAGCGCGGCGGGCTTCTCGATCTTGGACAGCACGCCGGCACGGGTGCCGATGATCTCGCGCGCCTCCACGATATCGGCCGGGCGCTGCACGAAGGACAGCGCGATCCAGTCGGCGCCGAGCGCCAGCGCGAAGTCGAGGTCCTTGCGATCCTTCTCGGTCAGCGCCGGGATGGGGATCACCGCATCGGGCACGTTGACGCCCTTGCGATCGGACAGCGTGCCGTGGTTCACCACGCGCGTGGCGATGCTGCCGCTGGCCACCGCCTCGATCTTCAGCTGCACCTTGCCGTCGTCGATCAGCAGCGACTGCCCCGGGGCCGCCACACGGAACAGCTCCGGATGCGGCAGGTGGACGCGGCTGGCGTCGCCCGGGCTGGGATCGCTGTCGAGCACGAAGGCATCGCCGGCCTTGACCGCGACCTTGCCCGCGGCAAAGGTGCCGATGCGCAGCTTGGGGCCTTGCAGGTCGGCCAGCACGGCGATGGGGCGGCCGGTTTCGGCCTCGACCTGGCGTACCGCGTCGTAGCGGCGCTTGTGGTCCTCGTGCGAGCCGTGGCTGAAGTTGAGGCGGAACACGTCCGCCCCCGCTTCGAACAACTGGCGGATCACCGCGATGTCGGTGCTGGCCGGTCCGAGCGTGGCAACGATCTTGGCTTTGCGCTGGCGTCTCATTTTGTCTCCTCTTCCAATCTCGGGCGGCGCGCCGCAACGGACGCGCCTGTGTTCAATCATTGGCCTTGCGCGATTCGCATCGCTTACGCAATCAGGATCGCGCGGAAATCATTGACATTGGTACGGGTCGGGCCGGTGACGATCAGGTCGTCCAGTCCGGCAAAGAAGCCGTAGCCGTCGTTGTTGCCCAGGTGCGCGCGGGCGGACAATCCGCGTGCCGCGGCACGGCTCAGCGTATCGGGCGCCAGCAGGGCGCCGGCGTTGTCCTCCGAGCCGTCGATGCCGTCGGTGTCGCAGGCGAGCGCATGCACGCCGGGCAGGCCGTCGAGCGCCACGGCCAGCGCGAGCAGGAATTCCGCGTTGCGGCCGCCGCGGCCGCTGCCGCGTACGGTCACCGTGGTCTCGCCGCCGGACAGGAGCACGCAAGGCTTCCTGAACGGCTGGCCGAGCCGCGCGATCTGCCGGGCGATGGCGGCATGCACGAGCGCCACATCGCGCGACTCGCCCTCGATGCTGTCGGACAGGATGTGGGCTTCAAAGCCCAGTTCGCGCGCACGTGCCGCCGCGGCCTCCAGCGATTGCTGGGCGGTGGCAAGCGTGACGCTGCGATGGCCATCGAAACGCGCATCACCGGGCTTGGGCGTTTCGCCCGCGCCGCTCGCCAGGTGCGCGTGCACATTGGCTGGCACCTCGATGCCGTACTTGGCGATCACCGCCAGGGCGTCGGCGCAGGTAGTGGCGTCCGGCAAGGTCGGGCCGCTGGCGATCAGCGTCGGGTCGTCGCCGGGAATATCGGAAATCAGCAGGGTCTCCACGCGCGCCGGCGCGCAGTGCAGGGCGAGCCGTCCGCCCTTGAGCGCCGACAGGTGCTTGCGCACGCAGTTCATCTCGCCGATGTTGGCGCCGCTGCGCAGCAGCGCCTTGTTGACCGCCTGCTTGTCGGCCAGCGAGATGCCCGGCGCGGGTGCGGCCAGCAGCGCGGAGCCGCCGCCCGAAATCAGGCACAGCACCAGGTCGTCGGCGCTCAGGCCCTGGACCAGTTCCACCATGCGCTCGGCGGCGCGCTGCCCGGCCTCGTCGGGTACGGGATGCGCGGCCTCCACCACCTCGATGCGGCGGCACGGCGCGCCATGGCCGTAGCGCGTCACCACCAGCCCGGAGATGTCGCCTTGCCAGTGCGCCTCGACCGCCTGCGCCATGGCGGCGGCGGCCTTGCCGGCGCCGATCACCACGGTGCGGCCCTTGGGCGGCGGCGGCAGTTGCGGCGGCAGGCAATGGCTGGCGCTGACAGCGGCCACGGCGGTGTCGAACAGGTCGCGCAGCAGGGCGCGCGGATCGGAAAGCCCGGCAGGGCGCTGGGGCACCAGCGGGGCGGCGTTGGAATCGGTGGCGAGCATGACGGGATCCTGAAAACTGCTTCCCCGGCCGCTTGCGGCCGGGGAGTGTTGCCGGCCTCCGGGAGGCCGCGTTGCTTACTTGGCGCTCTTGGCGATCTCGTGGTTCGACATGATCTCGATGGCGCGGCACAGCGCCGAGTGATCCTGCTTGCCGAGGCCGTTGGCGGCGCAAGTGTTGAACAGCTCCTGCGCGGTGGCGGTATTAGGCAGCGCCACGCCCAGCGCCTTGGCGCCCTGCAGTGCCAGGTTCAGGTCCTTCTGGTGCAGCTCGATGCGGAAGCCCGGGTCGAAGGTGCGCTTGACCATGCGCTCGCCGTGCACTTCCAGGATGCGCGAAGCCGCGAAGCCGCCCATCAGCGCCTGGCGCACGCGCGCCGGATCGGCGCCCGCCTTCGAGGCGAACAGCAGCGCCTCGGACACGGCCTGGATGTTCAGCGCCACGATGATCTGGTTGGCCACCTTGGTGGTCTGGCCGTCGCCATTGCCGCCGACCAGCGTCACGTTCTTGCCCATCAGCTCGAACAGCGGCTTGACCTCGTCGAAGGACTCCTGCGGACCGCCCACCATGATGGTCAGCGACGCGGCCCTGGCGCCCACTTCGCCGCCCGAGACCGGCGCGTCCAGGTAGGCTGCGCCGAGCTTGTTGATGCGCGCGGCGAAGTCCTTGGTGGCGATCGGCGAGATCGAGCTCATGTCGACCACGATCTTGCCGTGCGCGGCTTCCTTGCCGGCGCCCTTGAGCGCGGCGGCCACGCCCTTCTCGGCGAACAGCACGGCTTCCACGTGCGGCGTGTCCGGCACCATGATCACGATGATGTCGGCGCGCTTGGCGACTTCCTCCGCGCTGGTGCAGACCGTGACGCCGGCATCGACCAGCGCCTGCGGCGCCGGATTGACGTCATGCACGAACAGCGTGTGGCCGGCCGCGCGCAGGTGGCCCGCCATCGGTGCGCCCATGATGCCCAGGCCGATAAAGCCGACGTTGCGTTGGTTTGCCATGTGATGTCTCCTTGATGAGATGATGAGTATTGGTTTGTTGATGCGTCGGTGCGACGCGCGCGTGGCTTACTGCACGCCGTGCGCCGCGCGCCAGCCGAGGCCTTCGACCGTGGTCGTGCGCGGCTTGTACTCGCAGCCGACCCAGCCGTCGTAGCCGATCTGGTCGAGCCACTGGAACAGGAAGCGGTAGTTCAGCTCGCCGGTGCCCGGCTCGTTGCGGCCCGGGTTGTCGGCCAGCTGCACGTGCTTGATCTTCGGCAGGTGCGCCTTGAGCGTGGCGGCGATTTCGCCTTCCATGCGCTGCATGTGATAGATGTCGTACTGCACGTAGAGGTTGGGTGCGTTGACCTGCGTGATCAGGTCCAGCGCCTGCTGCGTGCGCGACAGGAAGAAGCCGGGAATATCGAAGGTGTTGATCGGCTCGACCAGCAGGTCGATCTGCTCGGCGGCCAGCGCCTGCGACGCGAAGCGCAGGTTTTCCACCAGCGTTTCCTGCGCCTGTTCACGCCTGGCGTTCTGCGGCTGGATGCCGACCAGGCAGTTGAGCTGGCGCACGCCCAGCACCTTGGCGTACTTGATCGCCTCGCCCACGCCGTCCTGGAACTCGCTCACGCGGTCCGGGTGGCAGGCGATGCCGCGCTCGCCCGCTTCCCACTTGCCGGCCGGCAGGTTGTGCAGCACCAGGTCGAGCTGGAAGCGGTTGAGCCGGTCGGCGATCTGGTCGGCGTGGAAGGCATAGGGAAAGAGGAACTCCACGCCGCGGAAGCCCGCGCGGGCGGCGGCTTCGAAGCGGTCCAGGAAGGCCACTTCGTTGAACAGCATGGTCAGGTTGGCGGCAAGTTTTGGCATAGAAGTCTCCGGACGACTTGTCTTGTGATTCCGCTCGCGCGGATGCGGTGATTGGGGGCGCGTTACCGAGTCGGCGATGCGGGAAGCGCGCGGGCTGGTAGCCCACGCTTGTCAGCCCGCATCGCCTGATTGCTTACGCCGTTTCCACTTCTTCCTTGAGGATGGCTTCCTCGATGTCCTCGATCGGCTCGAACTCGTTGATGTTGTCGATCTCGGTGCCCATCGCGATATTGGTCACGCGTTCCAGGATCACCTCGACCACCACCGGCACCGAGAACTCGGCCATCAGGTCGCGCGCTTCGGCAAAGGCGGGTGCGATGTCTTCCGGCTTGAACACGCGGATCGCCTTGCAGCCCAGGCCTTCCACCACCTTCACGTGGTCCACGCCGTAGCCGTTGAGCTCGGGCGAGTTGACGTTGTCGAAGGCCAGCTGCACGCAGTAGTCCATCTCGAAGTTGCGCTGCGCCTGGCGGATTAGCCCGAGGTAGGAGTTGTTCACCACCAGGTGGATGTAAGGCACCTTGAACTGCGCGGCCACAGCCAGTTCCTCGATCATGAACTGGAAGTCGTAGTCGCCCGAGATGGCCACCACGTCCGATTCCGGCGAGGCCACCTTCACGCCGATCGCGGCGGGAATGGTCCAGCCCAGCGGGCCGGCCTGGCCGCAGTTGATCCAGTGGCGCGGCTGGTTGACCGACAGGAACTGCGCGGCGGCGATCTGCGACAAGCCGATGGTCGACACGTAGCGCACATCGCGCGGGAAGTACTGGTTCATCTCGCGGTACACGCGTTGCGGCTTGACCGGCACGTTGTCGAAATCGCTCTTGCGCTGCATGGTGCGGCGGCGCTTCTGCACGTCCGCCACCCAGCTCTTGCGGCACGGCAGGCGGCCGGCCATCTTCATCTCGCGCGCCACTTCCACGAACTGCTCCAGCGCGAGCCTGGCGTCGGACACGATACCCAGGTCCGGGCCGAACACGCGGCCGATCTGGGTGGGCTCGATGTCCACGTGCACGAACTTGCGGCCCTTGGTGTAGACGTCGACGCTGCCGGTGTGGCGGTTGGCCCAGCGGTTGCCGATGCCGAGCACGAAGTCCGAAGCCAGCATCGTGGCATTGCCATAGCGGTGCGAGGTCTGCAGGCCCACCATGCCGGCCTGCAGCGGGTGGTCGTCGGCCAGCACGCCCCAGCCCATCAGCGTGGGCACAACAGGCACGTTGACCAGCTCGGCGAATTCCACCAGCAGGTCGGCCGCATCGGCGTTGATGACGCCGCCACCGCACACGATCAGCGGGCGCTCGGCAGCGTTGAGCATGGCGATGGCCTTCTCGATCTGCGGACGCGACGCGGACGGCTTGTAAGGCTGCAACGGCTGGTAGGTCTCCGGATCGAATTCGATCTCGGCCACTTGCACGTCGAACGGCAGGTCGATCAGCACAGGACCCGGGCGGCCCGAGCGCATCAGGTGGAAAGCCTGCTGGAACACCTGAGGCACCAGCGCCGGCTCGCGCACGGTCACGGCCCACTTGGTCACCGGCTTGGCGATCGATTCGATGTCGACGGCCTGGAAGTCTTCCTTGTACAGACGGGCACGCGGCGCCTGGCCGGTGATGCAGAGAATGGGGATGGAGTCAGCCCAGGCCGAGTACAGGCCGGTGATCATGTCGGTGCCCGCCGGGCCCGAGGTGCCGATGCACACGCCGATATTGCCGGCTTCGGCGCGGGTGTAGCCCTCGGCCATATGCGAGGCGCCTTCCACGTGGCGGGCCAGGAAATGGTCGATGGTGCCGGCGCGGCGCATGGCCGAGTAGAACGGGTTGATGGCGGCGCCGGGCACGCCGAACGCGGTGGTGATACCTTCTTTTTCCAGTACGGCGATGGCCGCGTCGACTGCTCTCATCTTCGGCATGTCTGTCTCCAATCGTTATGCGACGTTTCGTGAAAGGCGATGAATGGCTAATTGCTGCGAATCACTGTTGGAGGCCATGCTATGCCCGCAAGCGGGTTGGGATAAAGGGAAGGGAGATCAGTTGATTCGATACCTGCGATATCGAATTGACCATGGCGAGCGGTATGGCCACTGCTGTCGCACTGCAGCATCGACCGACGTTGTGTGACGGCAACGATACGTGGGAATTTGCAGCAAATCGTAGGTTGCCGGTCGCGCGGCACCCCCTCCGGCGCGCCAAATGGCGACAATATGCAGTCGGCACGCCAATGCCTGGCTGCCGCAGGAACCACCCATTGCCGACCGAAACGCCATGCTGACCAGGCTCCCTCCCACCCGCGAACTGCTCGATGCGCTCAGGCGGAAGCCGCCCGCCGCACCCGATACCGCTGGTTCGGATCCGGCCGCCACCAAGCTGAAGCGGCTGCAGCGGGGCCTGCTGGGGCTGTTCTGGGCCTGTTCGCTGGCAGCGCTGCTGGTGACCGGCGCGGTGCTGTTCGCCAGGTACCAGTACCGGCATGCGCCGGCGCCATGGCTGCCGCGCCTGGTCTATAGCCTGCTGGCCGGCAGCGTGGCCGGGCTGGCGGCGCTGCTGCTGTCGCACCTGCCCGCGCTGGCGCGCAGGGTGCGCGACCCGCTGGCGCCGCTGGCCGAGCGCATCGACCGGCACGACGAAGCCGAGAGCGCGCTACTGCGCACGCTGACGCGGATACCGGCCCCGGCGCTGCGCGCCAGGGCCCGCCGCGTGGATCTGCATTTGCGGATGTGGGAGGGGATGGCGAAGATGCTCGCCCTGATGATCGCAGTCAGTCCGTTCGCGCTGATGCTGGTCGCCGGCCAGCTTGAACTGCCGCGCAAGGGCGCGAGCCTGGTGCCGCTGCTCTCGCTGTACGGCGTGAGCTTTGTAGCGGGCGGCGCCCTTGCGGTCTTCCTGCAACTGCAGGTCAGCCGGCCATTGCGCCGGCTTGCCTGTGTGCTGGCCGAAGCGGCCGAGATCAGCACGCAACTGGGGCGCGCGTCGATGCCGGCCGCCAGCGCGGCGCCGGCGGCTACGGCCGGGGCCGTGGCGAATGCTCGGGCCGTGCCCTCGCCGGCACCGGTGCCGCCGGAGGTCCGGCTGCACGCCGCGCCGCCGGCCGGAGCGACTGCGGCCGCAGAGGGCACTGAGAAGACGATAGCGGGCGATGCGGACCGAGGCCCGTTTCCGCCATCTCAGGCCACCAGGTAGGTCTGCGCCAGACGCACCCAGCAGGCCGCGCCCAGCGGCAGTACCTGATCGTTGAAGTCGTAGCCGGGGTTGTGCACCATGCAGCCGCCGAATTCGCCTTCGCCATTGCCCAGGATCAGGTAGCAGCCCGGCACCTCGTTGAGCATCCAGGCGAAGTCCTCGCTGCCGTTCAGGCCCTTGGGCGCCTGCGTCACCACCTTGTCGGCGCCGACCAGTTCGGTGCAGACCTGTTGCGCCAGCGTGGTCTCGGCTTGCGTGTTGACCATCGGCGGGGTCAGCTGGCGATAGTCGATGTGCGCCTCCACGCCGTGCGCCTGCGCGCTCAGGCTGACGATCTCGCGGATGCGCTGCTCCACCAGTGCCCGCGTCTCCGGGCGCGCCGCGCGCACGTTCAGGCCCAGCGTGACCGACTCCGGAATCACGTTATGGGTGGCGCCGCCGCGGATAAAGCCCACCGACAGCACCGCGGTATCGTCCGGCGCCACGTTGCGCGCCACCACCGTCTGCAGCGCCGTCACGATGGCCGCCGACGCCGCGATCGGATCGCGCGCGCGGTGCGGCATGGCGCCGTGCCCGCCCACGCCCTTGATGGTCACGTCGGCCACGTCGGACGACAGGCTCACCGGGCCGGGCAGCACGCGGAAGGTGCCCGCCGGCACGCCCGGCATGTTGTGCAGGGCGAACACGGCATCGCAAGGGAAGCGCTCGAACAGGCCGTCCTCGATCATCGCGCGCGCGCCGCAGAGGTTTTCCTCGTCGGGCTGGAAGATCAGGTTGAGGGTGCCGTCGAAGTCGCGGCTATCCGCCAGCGCCTTGGCGGCGGCCAGCAGGATGGCGGTGTGGCCGTCGTGGCCGCACGCGTGCATCTTGCCCGGGATCCTGCTGGCATAGGGCAGGCCCGTTGCCTCGACCACGGGCAACGCATCCATGTCGGCGCGGATGCCCAGGCGGCGCCTGCCGTTGCCCAGCTTCAACTGCCCCACCACGCCGCTCTTGCCGATGCCGGTGTGCACCTCGAAGCCCCAGCTCTCCAGCAGGGTGGCCACCAGCTTGCTGGTGGCGCCAACCTCGAAGCCGAGCTCGGGCTGGGCGTGGATCTGGCGGCGGATGCCGATAAAGGTCTCGGCATCGATCTGGATCGCCGGCAGCAGGTGCGGCAGCAACTGGAAGGGCGTCAGGGTAGGTTCGCGGGTCATGTCTTTATCCTTTGCTGCAGGGTGGCCAGCGTGGGCCAGGTATTGGGGGAGGGGGCGCTCAATGCGCTTGGGCGTTTTCGCGGATCGTCAGCACCGCCAGGATGGTCACCGCGCCGCAGGCCATCATGTAGAAAGCGGGCGCCATCGGGTTGCCGGTCTTGGCCAGCATCCAGGTCACGATGAACTGGCAGGAGCCGCCGAACACCGTCACGCCCACCGCGTAGATCACCGACAGGCCGCTGGCACGCACGTTGGCCGGCAGGAGTTCCATCATCATCAGCAGCATCGGGGTGGAGCCCAGGTAGACGCTCGCGGTCAGCAGCGCCGACAGCGACAGCACCAGCGGCACGCTCGGGTAATGCGTCATCAGCCAGAACGCCGGATAGAGGCACACCAGCGTGAAGGCCATCGAGCCCAGCACCAGCGGCTTGCGGCGCGGCAGGCGGTCGGCCAGCGTGCCCGCCGCCAGCGACATCACCAGGCACACCACGCCCGTCACGCAGCCCGACAGCAACGACAGCGACGGCGGCAGATGCAGTTCGCGGATCATGTAGGTGGGCATGAAATACACCACCAGGTAGGTGGCGGTGGTGCCGCCGATGATGGTCAGGATGCCCTTGACGACGATGTCGCCATGCTCGCGGAACAGCGTGCCGAGCGGGCTCGGTGCGTGCGCCTCGGCCGTGTGGGTCTCGTCCAGGTGCGCGCGGATATACAGCCCCACCGGCGCGATCAGCAGGCCCAGCATGAAGGGCACGCGCCAGCCCCAGCTCTCCAGCGCGGCCTGCGGCAGCACGCCGTAGAGAATGGCGGCCGTCAGCGCGCCCAGCGTCGCCGCGATGCCCTGGCTGCCGAGTTGCCAGCTGACGCGAAAGCCGCGGCCCTTGATGCCGCCGGCCTCCATAAGCATGGCGGTGGAGGCGCCGATCTCGCCGCCCAGCGAGAAGCCCTGCAGCAGGCGCCCGGCCACGATCATCAGCGGGCCGAACAGCCCTGCGGCGGCGTAGGTCGGCGCAAAGGCGAGACAGAGCGTGCCGGCCACCATCAGGCCGATGGTCAGCGTCATCGCCGCCTTGCGGCCATGACGGTCCGCGTAGTTGCCGATCACGAAACCGCCCAGCGGCCGCATCACGAAGCCGATGCCGAAGGTGGCCACCGCCAGCAGCAGCGAGCCGTACGCGCTATGGGACGGAAAGAACAGCTTGCCGATCAGCAGGGCAAAAAAGCTGTAGACGGTGAAGTCGTACATTTCGAGCGCATTGCCGATCGAGCAGGCTGCGATCAGGCGGAACTGGCTCTGGCGTGCGGGGCTGGCGGAGCTTGCCTGGGCGGGCGCCAGCGAAGGCGCGCCAGGCAGGGTGGCATCGTTCATGTCGGATCTCCACGAACTGGTTTGGGGGTTGGGGGGCCGTGGAGGCCGGCGGCTGCCTGCGTCCAGCGTAAGGAATGTGGGAATCCCTGGCGATGAAGTATTCAGGCAAACACGGCAAGCCAAAAATCATATATTTTCATCCTGATAACCAAATAGAATCGCCGTCATAACCACGACCGTGCCGCCATCGGTACAAGTACGGAGAAGCCTTGTGGCAGGCGGCATGGCAGCGCAGCGCCGGGTACGCGCAGGAGTGCCTGGAACGCCTCGCACGCACGGCTCCGGGGCAGGGCGCACCGGAGCGGGGCGCCGCTGGAAGCACGAAACGGAGGGAACGGAGACGATGAAACTGCAGCAACTGCGCATCCTGCTGGCGGTGGCCCAGCACGGCAGCATCCACGAAGCCTCGCGCAGCCTCCATGTGTCGCAGCCGGCGCTGTCCAAGGCGATCGCCGAACTGGAGCGCGAACTCGGCGTCACGCTGATGTCGCGCTCGGTGCGCGGCGTCAGCCTGACCGCCTATGGCGTGGCGCTGGTCAAGCGCGCCAGCCTGGTCGAACAGGAGCTGCGTCACGCGCTCGAAGACATCGAAGCGATCCGCGGCCATGCCGACGCGCAGCTCAACATCGGCTTCACCGCGGTGGCCTCGAGCGGGCCGCTGCCCGATGCCATGGCAGCCTTTCGCATGCGCTTTCCCAATGTGGCGCTGCGCGGCTTCGAGCTGCGCCCGCAGCAGATCCTCGAAGGCCTGCGCGAAGGCCGGCTCGATCTCGGCCTGATCTCGACCAACAGCGGCCCCGGCACCGGCACCTTCCAGTGGGAGCCGCTGTTCTCGACCGGCATGTCGCTGGCGGTGCGCGGCGGCCATCCGCTGCGGCGGGTACGGCGGCTGCGGCCCCTGCTCGATGCCGACTGGCTCGTGCTCGATCCGCTCGATGATCCCGGCAGTCCGCTGGCCAGCCTGATGCGCCTGCACCGGCTCGACATGCCCAAGCGCGTGGTGCAGAGCGCCTCCAACCTGCTCGGGCTGCAGCTCGCCACGCGCACCGACCTGATCAGCATGTGGTCGGATTTCGTGTTCGACGGCACCGGGCCATTACGGCTGGATCCCGCATCGCTGGTGCGCCTGCCGATCAGCGACGAGCTGCCGGAGTTCCGCGTGTTCCTGGTCTACCGCTCGGAAGACCTGATGACGCATGCCTGCGCCGAGTTCAGCAAGGAGGTTCGGCATCGCGCCCAGGGCATGCCGCGCGGCCGGCCCGTGCCATCGCGGCGCGCCTGATTGTCGCGCTCGCGGTGCATGCATGCGCCGCGCCGGATCGCGGCCATAGCCTGGCATACATGCAGGCGGGCCTTCGATGCCGCACAATGACGGCCAGGAGACACACAGTATGGACAAACTCAAACAGATCGAAGCCTTCATCGCCGTGGTGGAACATGGCAGCATGGCCGCGGCCGCGCTGACGCAGGGCGTGACGCCGGTGATGATCGGGCGCCGCATCAATGCGCTGGAGGCGCGCATCGGCGTGAAGCTGCTGCATCGCTCCACGCGGCGCATCGTGGTGACGGAGCAGGGCGCGGCATTCATGGAGCAGTGCAAGAAGGCGCTGGCGGACCTGGACCGCGCCGAGATGCTGATCGCCGAGGGCAAGCACAAGGCGACCGGCCACCTGATCGTGTCGGCGCCGGCGGCGTTCGGGCGCAAGCATGTGGCGCCGCATGCGCCGGCATTCCTGGCGGCGAACCCCGAGGTGCAGATCTCCTTCAACCTGACCGACCGCGTGGTGGACCTGGTGCGCGAAGGCTATGACGTGGGCATCCGCATCGGCGGCGCCATCGATCCGAATTTCGTTGCCATCAAGCTGGCGACCAACAAACGCGTGGTGTGCGGCACGCCGGCCTACTTTGCGCGCAATGGGGTGCCCCAGACGCTGGACGACCTGGCGCAGCACAACTGCCTGGCGTTCAACCTGCAGGGCGGCCAGCAGCGCGGCTGGTATTTCCAGCAGGACGGGAAGACGGTGACGGTGCGCGTCAGCGGCAACCTGGATTGCAACGACGGCGAGCTGCTGCATCGCTGGACCGGCGAAAGCCTGGGGCTGGGCTGGCGCTCCACCTGGGAGATCCTGCCGCAGCTGGAGAGCGGCGAACTGATCACGGTGCTGGACGAGTACGCGCTGCCGGATTACGACATCCTGGCCGTGTACCCGCAGCAGCGTCCGGTGCCGGCCAAGATCCGCTTCTTCATCGAGCACCTGAAGGCGGCGTTCGCGGTGCCGGGCTACTGGACCGGCAGGCAAGGCCGATGATGGCGGCGTGGCTGGCGGACGCGATCGTCCTGCTCCACCTCGCCTTCATCGTCTTCGTGATGCTGGGCGGCCTGCTGGTGCTGCGCTGGCCGCGCTTGGCGTGGCTGCACCTGCCGGCCGTGGCCTGGGGCGTGCTGGTGGAGTGGAGCGGGTGGATCTGCCCGCTCACCCCGCTGGAAAACGCGCTGCGCCTGCGCGCGGGGCAGCAGGCCTACGGCGGGGACTTCGTGCAGCGCTACGTGCTGCCCGTGATCTATCCCGAGGGCCTCACGCGCGAGATCCAGGTGGTGCTGGGCGCGGTGGTGCTGGCGCTGAACCTCGCGGTCTACGCCACGCTTTACCGGCGCATGCGGCGCCGGCGCGCATGAGCGCGCAAGCCGGCGCCGCGCACGCTACGACGCCGGCTTGAACGCGGGTGCCCGCTTTTCCATGTTGGCGAGCACGGCTTCGCGCTGGTTGGCGCCGCCGATCAGGCGGTCCTGCTCCACCGATTCGGCCAGCAGGAGGGCGGCGCCGTCGCCGTCCTCGCTCACCTGCATCAGGCGCTTGGCGGCGCGGATCGCGTCCGGGCTGCGGCTGGCGATGTCGCGCGCGAAGGCCAGCGCGGCGGCGCGCGGGTCTTCCACCACGGCGCTGGCCAGGCCCAGCGCGCAGGCTTCTTCGCCGGTGACGATGCGGCCGCTGTAGATCAGTTCGCGCAGGCGGTCGGGACGCACCAGGCCGCGCATCAGCAGCATGCCGGCCATGTCCGGCACCAGCCCCCACTTGATTTCCATCACCGACATGCGCGTGTCCGCGGTGACGTAGCGCAGGTCCGCGCCGAGCGCGACCTGC
The DNA here is from genome assembly GCF_029335485.1 of Cupriavidus basilensis. Lineage (GTDB taxonomy): Bacteria > Pseudomonadota > Gammaproteobacteria > Burkholderiales > Burkholderiaceae > Cupriavidus > Cupriavidus basilensis_E. The sequence continues at coordinate 20,971 of NZ_JARJLM010000437.1, read as the reverse complement.
AGGCCGCCGCCGAACGCCACGCCGTGCACCGCGGCAATCACCGGCACCGGTAGCTCACGCCACACCATGCAGGCGAACTGCGGGCGGTTGGAGATGCCATGGGTGCGCGCCGCGAGGCGGCCGGCGGCGATGGCGTCGCCCTGGCCGCCGCCCAGCCCGGCCATGCTCTGCATGTCGAGCCCGGCGCAAAACGCGCGGCCTTCGCCCGACAGCACCACCGCGCGCAGGTCGGGCTCGCGCGCGAGCTGCTGGCCGGCGTCGATCAGCGCGTCGAACATGGCCGGGTCGAGCGCGTTCATCTTGTCGGGGCGGTTGAGCCTGACCTCGGCCACGCCATCTTCGAGGGTCAGGACGATGCGTTCGCTGCTGATACTCATGTTGCATTGCTCCTTGCTTGAATCGGGTCCTGCGCGGTGGGCAGGACATAGTCCTTGAATTGTTCGCGCAACTTCACCTTGAGCAGCTTGCCGGTGGCCGTGTGGGGCAGCGAGTCGACAAAGGCGACGTCGTCGGGCACCCACCATCTGGCGACACGCGCCGCGAGAAAGTCGAGCAGCTCGGCGGCGCTCACGTCCTGGCCGGGACGGCGCACCACCACCAGCAGCGGGCGCTCCTGCCACTTGGGATGCGGCACGCCCACGACGGCCGCCTCCGCCACGGCCGGATGGCCCATGGTGGCGTTCTCCAGGTCGATGGAGGAGATCCATTCGCCGCCGGACTTGATCACGTCCTTGGCACGGTCGACCAGTTGCACATAGCCGTCGGCGTCGATATTGGCAACGTCGCCGGTATCGAACCAGCCGTCGGCGTCGAGCGCGCCATGCTCGGCCTTGAAGTACGCGGAGGCGATCCATGGCCCGCGCACCTTGAGCCGGCCGAAGGCCTGGCCGTCGTGCGGCAGCGCGTTGCCCTGGTCGTCCTCGATGCGCAGGTCCACGCCCCACAGCGCGCGGCCTTGCTTGAGCTTGATCTTCAGCTGCTCCTGCGTGCCGAGCGCCTGGTGCTTGGGCAACAAGGTGCTGATCACGCCGATCGGGCTGGTCTCCGTCATGCCCCAGCCCTGGACGAAACGCGCGCCGAACTGCTGCTCGAAGCGCTGGATCATCGCCGCCGGCGCGGCGGAGCCGCCCACGCCGGCCAGCTTCAGCCCGAGCGAGCGCGGATCGAGCTCGGGATGCGCATCGAGGTACTGGAACAGCATCATCCACACCGTGGGCACCGCGGTGGAAAAGGTCACGCGCTCGTCGCGCAGCATGCGGTAGACGTTTTCGCCATCCAGGTGCTGGGCCGGCAGCACCATCTTGGCGCCGGTCATGGCGCAGGCGTAGGGCATGCCCCAGGCGTTGGCATGGAACAGCGGCACGACCAGCAGGATGGCGCTGTCCGCGCTCACGCCGAAGGTGTCGAAGGCGCAGGCCTTGAGGCTGTGCAGCACGGTGGAGCGATGCGAATACAGCACGCCCTTGGGGTTGCCGGTGGTGCCCGATGTGTAGCACAGCGACGATGCGGTGCGCTCGTCGAATTGCGGCCACGCATAGTCCTCGCTGCCGGCCTCGACCAGGTCTTCGTAGCACAGCAGGCTGGGCAGCTGGCCGGCAAGGCCGAGCGCATCGGTGCCGGCGCGATCGGTCATCGCCACGTAGTGCGTGACGGTGGACAGGCGCGGCGCGAGCTGCGCCACCAGCGGTGCGAAGCAGGGATCGAAAAACAGCACGCGGTCCTCAGCGTGATTGATGATGTAGTCGATCTGCTCGGGGAACAGGCGCGGATTGACGGTGTGCAGCACCACGCCCGCGCCCGACACGCCAAAGTACAGTTCCAGGTGGCGATGCGTGTTCCACGCCAGCGTGCCGACGCGCTCGCCTTGCGCCACGCCCAGCCCGGCGAGCGCGCTGGCCAGCCGCCTGGCGCGGCGATGCACCTGCGCGTAGTTGGTGCGCACCGTGCCGCCATCGATCGTGCGCGACACGATCTCCTGCTGCGGATGGTATTGCGCGGCGTACTCGATCAGTGAGGAAATCAGCAACGGACGGTCCTGCATGAGGCCTAGCATGATGCGCGTCTCCTGGTTTCGAAATGGTGGTGCGATGCGTGGTTGGCGGTGGCTGGAGGCGGATTCCCCCGGCTTGCTCTCCCACAGGTGGTGCAGGGGAGCAAACGGACGGGCTCGGAGTGCGAGTATCCTCAGCGGCCCTTGAAGGCCGGCTTGCGCTTTTCCAGGAACGCCGCCACGCCTTCCTTGAAATCCTCGCTGCGCGACGCGCGCGACTGCAGCGTGGCCTCGCGCTCGAGCTGCGCCGGCAGGTCGCTCTCCAGGCTGGCGTTGAGCGCTTCCTTGATCAGGCCATAGGCGAAGGTGGGCATCTGCGCCAGATGGGCGGCCAGCTTGGCGGTCTCGGCGGCCAGGGCGTCGTCCTCATGCACCTTCCACACCAGGCCGATGCGCTGCGCTTCTTGCGCGTCGATTTTCTCGGCCAGGATAGCCAGCGCGCGGGCCCGCATCTCGCCCGCGTAGCGTGGCAGGAAGTAGGTGCTGCCGGCGTCCGGCACCAGGCCGATCTTGGAGAATGCCTGCAGGAAGGACGCCGAGCGTCCGGCCAGCACCACGTCTGCGGCCAGCGCCAGGCTCATGCCGGCGCCGGCTGCCACGCCATTGACCGAGCTGATGACAGGCTTGGGCATATCGCGCAGCGCCAGGATGATCGGGTGATAGCGCTCGCGCAGCAGGGTGCCCGAGTCCTGTATCTCGGACTGGCGCCCGGCCAGGTCGGCGCCGGCGCAAAAGCCGCGGCCGTTGGCGGCGAGCACCACCGCGCGCACCGCTTCATCCTGCGCGGCGCGCTCGATCGCGGCGCGCAATTCAACCATCAGTTCGGCATTCAGCGCATTGAGCACGTCGGGGCGGTTCAGCGTGATGGTGGCCACGCCTTCGGCGGCGTGATAGAGCACGGGTGACGTCATTGATGTCTCCTTGTCGTAGGTGTTCTGATGCGGGAATACGGGAATACGGGAACGCAGGAATGCCCAGGGGCGCGCGGCGCTCAGGCCGCCTTGCCCGGCGCCTCGGGCGGATGCAGCGCATCGGCCGAGGCGTCGCCCAGCTTGCTGCCGCCGTCGCAGTCGACGATGGTGCCGGTGATATAGCGGGCGTTGTCGGTGGACAGGAACAGCGCGGTGTTGGCGATGTCGTCCTTGTCGCCGTAGTCGCGCAGCGCCAGGCGCGCCTTGAAGCGCGCCTCCATCTCCGGCGTGGGCGCGAGTCGCGCCATGCCTTCGGTGCCGGCGATGGGGCCGGGCGAGATACCGTTCACACGCACGCCGGCCGGGCCCCACTCCATCGCCAGGCACTTCACCAGCATATTGATGCCGGCCTTGGCCGCGCATACGTGGGCCTGGAACATCATCGCATTGACCGCCTGCGGCGCGGTGATGGCGATCAGCGAGGCGCCGGGCGCGTTGAGAAAGGCAAAGCAGGCGCGGAAGACATTGAAGGTACCGATCAGGTCGATATCCACCACGGTCTTGAAGCCGTTGGCGGACATGCCCAGCGCCGGCGCGACGAAGTTGCCGGCGGCGCCCGAGATCACGATATCGATCGGGCCGAGTTCAGCGCGCGTGCGCGCCAGCGCCGCCTCCACCGCGGCGTAGTCGCGCACATCGGCGGCCATGCCCAGCGCGCTGCCGCCGGCATCGTTGATGGTGGCAGCGGCGGCCGCGATGCGCTCGGGGTCGCGGCTGACCAGCGCCAGCCTGGCGCCGGCCTTGGCGAAGTGCCGGGCGATGCCCAGGTTGATGCCGGACGAGGCGCCGGCGATAAACACGACCTTGCCGGCCAGTACGTTGTCTTTGAATGCGTTGGACATGGGTTTCCCTCCCTGGGATGGGTTGGATGATGGATTCGGCTGGCCCGGCACCGGAGTCGGGCGGGAAGATCAGTCGTGGCAGCGCTGGCGCACGGATGGCGGCGCTGCCAGGGGCGGCAAGGCGGGCAACGGCATGGCGCGGGCAGGCTCTGGCGATGCCGCGAACGTTGCCACCGGCCGGCTGGAACGGGTCATGTCTGTCTCCTGTCTTCTGCTATTTTTTTATGCGGCCCCTTGATCCGGGCCTCCGACATCCTACTCCGATGCCGCGATTCGATCACGTACGGATCCGGCAATGATGGCGGCCAGGGCGTGCAATAAGCTGGAGGGGACGCGGAACAGGAAAGGAGGGGAAGCAGCGCGCGAAGCAGTGCGCAAACATGGTGCGGCGCAATAGAAAAAGCCCGCACCCAAGCCGGCGTGCGGGCTGCCGTCCGGGGAGGACGGGCCAGTGTGCCATGAAGCGCGCCCCCGCAGCTTCATGACGGGTCCATGATGAGGCAAAGGCGCGCCGCGCGCCTTGACCCAGGTCAAGCGCGATGCGGCAAGCTCAGGCCAGCAGCGCCGTCACCAGGTCCTTGCCGCGCGCCGCCGGCACCTGTTCGAAATGCAGCGCCGCCTCGACGTGGTTCAGGTGTTCCACCATCAGCGTCACGGCACGCTCGGTATCGCCGGCGCGGGCCGCTTCGATGAACTCGCGATGCTCGTCGGACGAACAGGCCGCATCGCGCCGCGACTGGTAGAGCATGGTGATCACCGCGCTGCGCATCGACAGCTCCTGCAGCATCCCGGTCAGCACGCCATTGCCGACCACCTCGGCCAGGATGATGTGGAAATCGCCCAGCAGGCGGGTACGCACCTGCGCATCGGTGCCGGCCAGCGCTTTTTTCTCGGCGGCCAGGTGCCGGTCGATGCGCTTGTAGTCGGCGGCGCTGGCGCGGGCCACGAATTCGCGCGCCAGCGCGGCTTCCAGGATGCGGCGCACCGCGAACACCTCGCGCGCTTCCTCGGCGCTGGGCTTGGCCACGAAGGCGCCCTTGTCCGGCACGATCTGGATGACCTTGTCCTTGGACAGCATCAGCAACGCGGCCCGCACCTTGGTGCGGCTGACGCGGTAGACGCTGGCCAGTGCTTCCTCGCGCAGCTTGGTGCCGGGCGGCAGGCGGTGCGAAACGATGGCCGCGACGATGTCTTCGGCGATCGCTTCGGCGGTCATGTCAGGGTCGATATGCTCAGGCATGGTTGCGCGCTTGCGCGGGTCTCTTTATGAGGAATGCCGAGATTCTAGCGCCCCGCGACCGCGCCGGGCAGCGGGGATGCCCCGGAGCTGGCCGGCGCGGCTTCGTGGGAGGCCGGCGCCAGGCCTGCGTCGAGGTCGCTGGCATCGATCCTGCCGTCGAGCACATCGTGCGCGCGGGCACGGTCGATGTCCTTCTCCCAGGCGGCCACCACCACCGTTGCCACGCAGTTGCCGATCAGGTTGCCGACCGCGCGGGCGATGCCGATGAACCAGTCCACCGACAGCACCAGCACCAGGCCGATGGCGGGAATGGCGGGGTGCGCCGACAGCGTGGCCGCCAGGATCACGATGGCCGAGCCGGGAATGCCGTGCGCCCCCTTGGAGGTCACCAGCGCCACCGCCAGGATGCCGAGCAGGTCGCCCAGCGCCAGCGGGGTGTTGGTGGCCTGGGCGATGAACACCGCGGCCAGCGTCAGGTAGATCGAGAAGGCATCGAGGTTGAACGAGTAGCCGGTGGGAATCACCAGGCCCACCACCGATTTCTTGATGCCCATGAACTCGAGCTTCTTCATGATCTGCGGCAGCACACTGTCCGACGAGGCGGTGCCCAGCACCACCAGCAGCTCGGCGCGCAGGTAGCGGATCAGCTTGATCACCGAGAAGCCGCACAGGCGCATCACCGTGCCCAGCACCACCAGCACGAACAAGACCACCGCGCCGTAGAACACGATCACCAGGTAGCCCAGCTGCTTGAGCGAGCCGATGCCGTACTTGCCCACGGTGAAGGCCACCGCGCCCAGCACGCCCAGCGGCGCCAGCTTGATGATGAAACCCATCATCTTGAACAGCGTGTGCGAGAAGGTATCGATGATCGACACCAGCGGCCGTCCGCGCTCGCCCACCAGGGACAGCGCGCAGCCGAACAGGATCGACACCAGCAGCACCTGCAGCACGTCGCCGCTGGCGAAGGCGCCCATCACCGTGTTGGGAACCAGCTTGAGCAGGAAGTCCGCCATGCCTTCGCTCTTGACCTTGGCGGCGGTGTCCACGTAGGCCGCCATCGCCGAGGCGTCGAGCGAGGCCGGGTTCACGTTCATGCCGGAGCCAGGGTGGAAGATATAGGCCAGCGCAATGCCCAGCGCCAGCGCGATGGTGGTGACCACCTCGAAGTAGAAGACCGCCTTGATGCCGACCCGGCCCACCTTTTTCAACTCGCCGGCGCCGCAGATGCCGGCCACCACCACGCAGAACACGATCGGGCCGATCAGCATCTTGATCAGCTTGATAAAGGCATCGCCGAGCGGCTTGAGCTTGGCGGCGAACTCGGGGAACAGCAGGCCGAGTGCGGTACCCAGCACCAAGGCGATCAGTACCTGACCGAACAAGGAACGCGTGAAGCGGGTGAAGGCGGATTTCGGGCGGCCGGAAGCGGGCCCTTGCTGAACTGCTGGGTGCATCGTTGTCTCCATGCGGGCGCGTCCAAGCCGGCGGCTGGCGCGTCCTGTCATCGCTGCAGGAATGCCGGTTGCCCTCGTGACGGAGCGGCCGGCCTGATTTACCGAGCACCGTGCCGGGTAAGGGCAACGGCGCTTCGTGGATTGGCCCTTCTGTTGGAGCGGAATCCACGCAATTCGCTGTCCGGATCGGATTGTCCGCAGCGCATTGTCGGAACGTGGAAGCCAATATAGTGCATATCATTTTTGTATGCAATTTTTGAATTCACTGTGCTACCATGAATCGCACAGAATAGCGCTCTCGGACGAGAGTCACGGCGCCCCGGGACCGTCCCGGCGGCACCCTCCGGCCTGCCCATGGCAGCGCTGGCGCGGTGCTTGCATGATCCGGCGCCTTCGCATCCGCGCACATCAGCAGGAGACACGCATGGCAGCTTCACCCTCTTCTTCCGTCGCCGAGGCCGCGGCGCCTTCGCCCGCCGCCGAGGCCGGCGCGCGCGTCATGGCCTGGGCCGACGCCCTGGCCGTCCACACCGAGCAGCCCGGCATGCTCACCCGCACCTATCTCACCCAGGCCCATCACGGCGCCGCCGCGCAGCTGACCGAGTGGATGCAGGCTGCCGGCATGACGGTGCGCCGCGACGCCGCCGGCAACGTGATCGGCCGCTACGAGGCCGATACGCCCAACGCGCCCGCGCTGCTGACCGGTTCGCACTTCGACACCGTGCGCGACGGCGGCCGCTACGACGGCAACCTGGGCGTGATCCTGCCGGTCGCCTGCGTGGCGGAATGGAACCGCCGGGGCAAGCGTTTCCCGTTCGCCATCGAGGTGGTGGGCTTCGCCGAGGAGGAGGGCGTGCGCTTCAAGGCCACACTGCTGGGCAGCCGCGCCATCGCCGGCACCTTCGACGCCAATGTGCTGGACAACGTGGACGAATCCGGCAAGACCATGCGCGAAGTGATGCGCGCGGCCGGCTTCGATCCCGCCGGCCTGCCCGCCGCCGCGCATGCGCGCGAGCAGGTGCTGGCCTTCGTGGAAGTCCATATCGAGCAAGGCCCGGTGCTGCTCAATGACGGCCTGCCGCTGGGCGTGGTCACCGCGATCTCCGGCGCCACCCGCTTTATCGTCGAGCTCGAAGGGCTGGCCGGCCACGCCGGCACGGTGCCAATGGACCTGCGCCGCGATGCGGCCATGGCCGGCGCCGAGATCGGCCTGTTCATCGAACGCCGTTGCGGCGGCCTGCCCGGCCTGGTCGGCACGGTGGGCCAGTTCAATGTGCCCAACGGCGCCGCCAATGTGGTGCCCGGCCGGGCGGTCTTCTCCATCGACATGCGCGCCGGCGACGACGCAGTGCGCCAAGCCGCCGTAAACGACGTGCTGGCGGAGATCGAGCGCGTGTGCGCCCGCCGCAATGTCCGCGCGAACGTGCGCAAGACCCACGAAGCCGTCAGCGTGCCGTGCGCGCCCTGGCTGCAGCAGCAATGGGCGGATGCCATCGCCCGCCAGGGCCTGGCGGTGCGGCACCTGCCGTCCGGCGCCGGCCATGACGCCATGGCCATCGCCGCCATCGCCGACGTGGCCATGCTGTTTGTGCGCTGCGGCAACGGCGGCATCAGCCATCACCCCACCGAGACCATGACCACGGAAGACGCTGCCAGCGCGGCAGCCGTGTTCAGCGATTTCGTCGAACACTTCGACCCGCATTCCGCGCGGCAGCAATAAGCGCCACGACCCGGCGCCCGCGCCTCCACTCCTGATACTGAAGACACCATTCGAGAACAGACATGACCGCACGAGACAATGTGAACCCGCTGCAGACCACGCTGACCAACTACATCGACGCGCAGCGCCCCGCGCAGGAATCCTTCCTGGCCGAACTGGTCAAGGTGCCGTCGGACAATCCTCCCGGCGATTGCAACGCCCACGGCACGCGTGCCAAGGCGCTGCTGGAAGGCCTGGGCTTCCAGGTCGAAGCGCACAAGGTGCCCGACGAACTGGTCAAGGCGGCCGGCATGATCAGCGCCACCAACCTGCTGGTGCGCAAGACCTTCGGCACGGGCGGCCCCACCATCGCCATGAATGCGCACGGCGACGTGGTGCCCCCCGGCCTGGGCTGGACCAAGGACCCGTACGGCGGCGAGATCGCCGACAGCGAGCACGGCCCCGTCATGTACGGCCGCGGCGTGGCCGTATCGAAGTCGGACTTCGCCACCTACACCTATGCCGTGCTGGCCCTGATGGAAGCCGAGAAGCAAGGCGCCAGGCTCAACGGCACGCTGGAACTGCAGTTCACGTATGACGAGGAAACCGGCGGCGACATCGGTCCCAAGTTCCTGCTCGACCAGGGCCTGAGCAAGCCCGACTACGCCATCTCGGCGGGCTTCTCCTATGGCATCACCTCGGCCCACAACGGCTGCCTGCACGTGGAAGTGACGGTCAAGGGCAAGCAGGGCCACGCCGCCATGCCGCATACCGGCGTGGACGCGATCGAAGCCGCCACCCACATCCTGCAGGCCATCTACGGCCTGCGCGCGGAACTGGCCACGCGCAAGTCGAAGACGCCGGGCATCGATACCGCCACGCTGAATGTCGGCCTGATCAAGGGCGGCATCAACACCAACGTGGTGCCGGACCTGGTGACCTTCCGCGTCGACCGCCGCATGATCCCCGAGGAAATCGGCTTCGACGCCGAAGGCGAGCTCCGCGCCGTGGTCGAGAAGGCCGCCAGGGACCGTCCGGGCATCGAGGTCAAGGTCGAGCGCATCATCCTGGCCGAACCGCTGTCGGAACTGCCCGGCGTGGAAAAGCTGATCGGCGCCCTCAAGGGCCGCGCCGAGGAAGTGTTCGGCGTCGACATCCCGGTGCAAGGCGTGCCGCTCTACACCGACGCCCGCCACTACACCAAGTACGGCATCCCCACCGTGCTGTACGGCGCCGGCCCGCGCACGCTGATGGAGGCGCGCGGCCATAACTCGGACGAAAACCTGCGCCTGAACGACCTGAACCGTGCCACCAAGGTGGTGGCGCTGGCGCTGTCGGATCTGATGGCTTAAGGCCTTGCATGCCGCCGGGGCCTCGATCCCGGCGGTTTTGCCGCAAGCGGGTGCGCGGCTTCCGCTGATCCGCCCGTAAAATTCATGGAATCGATTCTTTTCTGCATAAAATTTGCAGATGAATTCTTTCCATGAATTTTCTTTTTGTGGACCCGCAACCAAGCGGGAACTATATTTTCCGCAAGGATAGTGTCTTGCAATAAATTGACATGATCATTCATATTGGGAATTTTGTGCGCATCCTTGCACCTGAATTACCAGCATCATTCGCGAAACAAATTTACTCTTGAATGAATCGATCAACACAATTCTTATTCTGAATTCCTGAGGCCGCAGTTTTGAGGGCCGCCTCCCTCCGCATACCTTTCGCCCGCCACGGCCCAGCGTCCCTTGCGTCTGCCTCACCGTAAACCCTTGCTCACAATATCAGTGCTCTTATATTATGTTCGTGCACTGATAACAAATGGACGAATCCGCCCGTGACGCAAGGAGAAACACATATGCAGACCCACGCCCGCATGGAGTACGCCGACTTCAACCAGACCGCGCCGGCCGTAGCCGCCGCCTTGCGCTCGCTCTCCAAGGCGGTGGACGACTCCGGCCTGGACAAGGCCCTGACCGAGCTGATCAAGGTGCGCGCCTCGCAGATCAACGGTTGCGCCTTTTGCGTGCAGTTCCATCTGAATGCGGCGCGCGGCCTGGGGCTGGACCAGCGCAAGCTCGACCTGGTGGCGGCGTGGCGCGACGCGGGCATCTTCAGCACGCGGGAACTGGCCGCGCTGGCCTGGACCGAGGCGCTGACCGGACTGGGCACGGAAGGTACCGACGCCGCCTACGCACAGGTAAGCGAGCAGTTTTCCGACGCGGAAACCGCGCATCTGAGCGCCGCCATCGCCAACATCAACGCCTGGAACCGGATCGCGGTGGGCTTGCGCTTCTCGCCGCCGGCACCGGCCCAGCCCAGGAGCAGCGCGTGAGTACCCGCACGCAACCCGCCACGGCGGAGCCGATCGCCTACGTGGACGATGAGGCCGGGGTGCTGGCCTGTTTCCCGCTGATGCACCAGTTGCGCCCGCAGCTTGCATCGCCCGAGGAATTCGTGGCACGCTGGCGCCGCCAGGTCGCGGCCGGCTATCGCTTGCTGGCACTGTGGCAGGGCGGGCGGCCGGTGGCGCTGGCGGGCTTCCGCCTGCAGGACAACCTGGTGCACGGCGTGCATTTCTATGTGGACGACCTGGTGACGGACGAAGCGGCGCGCAGCGGCGGGTACGGCCATCTGCTGATGGACCGGCTCAAGGACGAGGCACGCGCGCTGGGCTGCGCCAAGCTGGTGCTGGATACGCCGCTGACCAATGTGCTGGGCCACCGCTTCTACTACCGCAACGGCCTGCTGGCCTCTGCGCTACGGTTCAATATCCCGCTGGCCTGACGCCAATGCGACCCCCCGGCAACCCAAGAACCATGACCAGGCTCCTGCATATCAGCGCCAGTGCGCGCGGCGAATCCTCCTTCAGCCGCCAGGCCGCGCAGCGGCTGCTGGCGCAGGTCGCGCGGCAGCATCCGGCGCTGGCGGTAAGCGAGCGCGATCTCGGCCTTGCGCCGCCGCCGCATCCGCCGGCGGCGCTGGTCGAGGCCAGCCTGATGCCGGCGGCGCAGCGCGGCGCCGCCGAGACCGCCGCGCTGGCGCAATCGGAGGCCTGGAGCGCCGAACTGGAGGCAGCCGACGTCGTGCTGATCTCCACGCCCATGCACAACTTCACCGTGCCGTCCGCGCTCAAGGCGTGGATCGATCATGTGGTGCGCATCGACCGTACCTTTCGCAGCACGCCCGGCGGCAAGATCGGCCTGCTGGCGGACCGGCCGGTCTGGCTGCTGCTTGCCTGCGGCGGCCCGCTCGGCGACGGGCCCGCGGCCCAGCGCGACTTCCTCACGCCATACCTGCGATACGTGCTGGCCTGCACCGGTATCGGCCTGGCGCGTTTCGAGGCGCTGCGGCTGGACCAGTTGCGGCGGGGCAGCGAGCATGTGGCGCAGGGCATGGCTCGGGTCGACGCCTGGGCCGGGCACCTCGCGCGGCAGCTGCATGGCGCCGGGGCTGACCGCGGGCGTGGCGTATAAGCGCATGAGCGCTGGCAGCGCAGCGACGGGTATGATGCGGCACATTGCTGATGAATGCCGCCGCTCATGCCGTCACACGCGTCCCGCCGCGCCAAGCCCCGCTCCCCCCTGCCGACCCCCGAGCCGCTTGCCAGGCGGCGCGTGCTGGCAACCCTTGCCGACCGCTTCTTTATCCGTTGCCATGTCGCGCTGATCGCGCTCTGGGGGCTGGCCATCGGCATGCTGGCCAGCAAGCTGCTGTGGATGGCCGGCATCGATGCCCTGCCGCTGCGCTACGGCCTCGCCACGGTGGCGGCCTATCTCGGCTTCCTGCTCGGCGTGCGCTGCTGGCTGATCTATGTGGGCCTGTCGTCCTGCCTGGCACAGCCGCGCCGCAACGAGGCGGGCAACGAGAACACGAGCAACGTGGAACTGCCCGATATTTCCATGCCCGGCTTTGGCGGCTCCGGCAGCGCGGGAGGACGCGCCGGCCCGCTGCCGGCCTCCGGCCGGGGCGGCACCTTCGACGGCGGCGGCGCGTCCGGCAACTTCACGCTCGACGATGCAGCGCCCCTGTCCGATGCCGGCGGGAGCGCCGGAGAAGCGCTTGAGGCAGCCGGCGATGCCGGCGACGCACTGGGTCTGATCCTGCTGGTGCTGGGGCTGCTCGCGGCGGCAGTGCTCGGCGCCTTCTACCTGGTCTCCCAGGGGCCGCTGCTACTGGCCGAGGTCGCCTTCGAGGCGTTGCTGGCCGGGGGCATGGTGAAAGTGGCGCGGCGCGCCGACCAGGCCAGCTGGCTGCTGGCGGCCTGGCGCCGCTCGATCCTGCCCGCGCTGATCGTCGGCGCGCTGGCGGTCGGGCTGGGTTTTGCACTCGAACACTGGTTTCCTGGCAAAGAGAGCCTGGTGCAGGTGCTGCATCGGCAATAGGCACGCGGGATCCGGCGTGCCGGCATCCGGAGCCTACGGCCTGGCCGCACGCTCCGCAGGCAGCGTCTCGTCGCCGTCCCCCAGCGCACGCTGCATCAGCACCGTATCGATCCACTGCCCGTGCTTGAAGCCCACGGACTGCAGCCGGCCGATGGTGCGGAAACCCACCCGCTCATGCAGCGCCAGCGAGCCCGCGCCTTCGCCGCTGGCGGTGCAGGCCACCACCGCCACCATCTGCCGCCACGGGCCGCTCTCGCAGCGCGACACCAGCGCTGCCAGCAAGGCCAGCCCCAGCCCCTGGCCGCGGTAGCGGTCATCGATATAGACCGAATCCTCGATGGCGAAGCGGTAGGCGCTGCGCGTCCGGTACGCAGAGGCATAGGCATAGCCGAGCACCTGGTCACCGCGCGCGGCCACCAGGTAAGGCAGGCCCTGCCGCTTCACCTCGGCATGGCGCAGGCGCATATCGTCCACGCCCGGCTCGACTTCCTCGAACGACGCGCGGCCATGGCGCACATGGTGCGCATAGATGGCCTGGATGGCGGGCATGTCCGTGGCGACGGCATCGCGGATCGACGGGCTGGCGCAGGCTTGCACCGCGGCGGTGGCAGTGGCCACGGCCAGCGGTGTGGCGGAGGCGGCGGAGAGCGTGGCGAGAGAGGCTTTCATGGTGCTGGCGCGGCGGGCGGTCGAGGGCAGGTGGAACGGATCAAGGCAAGCGGGGGCAGAACAATGGCAAAGCGGGCCTGCGGCGGATTTCCCCGTCAAGAGCGCGGGGCCGATGCCACAACCTTACCCCGCCTCGATGCTATAAAGGAAGCTTCGCTGACTTATGCAAAGCATAAGAAATTCTTTGCCATGCGCAACCTGAATCCGGATTTCCTGCAGGCCTTTGCCCTGGTCTGCGAGCTGGGCAGCTTCTCCGCGGCGGCTGAACGGCTCGGCCTGAGCCAACCAGCGGTCAGCCTGCAGGTGCGCCAGCTTGAGCAGCGCTACGGGCTGCGCCTGCTGGAGCGGGTGGGGCGGCATGTGCTCCCCACCGCTGCCGGCGACGACCTGCTGGCCCACGCGCGCGGCGTGGCCGGAGCGCTGGCCGCGGCCGACGACAGCATGGCGCGCCATGCCGGCGGGGTGGTGGGGCGGGTCCGCCTGGGCACCGGCGCCACCGCCTGTATCTACCTGCTGCCGGCGGTATTGCGCGACCTGCGCCGCGCCATGCCGGCGCTGGAGATCGTGGTCAGCACGGAAAACACCGGCGACGCGCTCAAGGCAGTGGAAGACAATGCGCTGGATCTGGCCTTCGTCACGCTGCCGGCCAGCGGCCGGATGTTCGACATCACGCCCGTGCTGGACGACCCCTTCGTCGCCATCGGGCCTCCCGATGACGACGATCCGCTGCCGGCCATCGTGTCGCCCGCCGATCTGGCCGGCCGGCCGCTGGTGCTGTTCTCGCCGGGCGGCAATACGCGCCGGCTGGTGGACGAATGGTTCCTGCGCGCCGGCGTCAGCGCGCGCCCGGTGATGGAGCTCGACAGCGTCGAGGCGATCAAGGAACTGGTCGGCGCCGGCCTGGGATACTCGGTGCTGCCCGGCATGGCGCTGCCGCCCGGCGCATTGCCGACCCCACCGCGGGCGCGCCTCGCGGTACGTCCGCTGGCCCCGCCGCTGGCGCGCACGCTGGCGCTGGTGCTGCGCCACGACAAGCCGCTGCGCGCCGGCCTGCGCGCCACCGTGGCCGCCTTGCTGCGGCTGGCGCCGGCCGCGTGAAGCCGCGCGCCACCCCTGCCAGGCTGGCACGGCGGCTTGTATAGTGCGGATTTGAACCTGGGGCGGGATCTGACCGGCGGGCCATCGCCACGCCGGCGCAGGCCCGGGCCGCTCGCTGCATGGTTACAGCGCTACAGAACAAGGAGTACCGCCATGATCACCATCTATCACAACCCCCGCTGCTCGAAGTCGCGCGAAACCCTGGCGCTGGTCGAGGCCGCCGCCGCCCGGCTGGGCGAGCCGCTCGAGATCGTGGAATACCTGAAGACACCGCCTACGCTGGCCACGCTCAAGCGGCTGCACACCATGCTGGGCGTGCCCGTGCGCGAGATGGTGCGCGACAACGAGGCGCCCTACAAGGAGCTGGGGCTGGCCGACCCGGGCCTGACCGATGCCGAGGTCCTGGGCGCGGTGGCCGACCATCCCATCCTGCTGCAGCGCCCGGTGGTGGTACGCGATCGCCGCGCCGCGATCGGCCGGCCGCCCGAGAACGTGGCACCGTTGCTGGCCTGAGCCGCAGCCCTGGCACTGCTTCATGGAAACCGGCGGCCCCAGATAAAACCGGCCCCTACGCAAGGTAGGGGCCGGCCCGGTCAGACAGACTGAATTGCTTCAGGCGGATCGTCTAAGGAACACCCAGCCAGTGCATGGCCTCCTGACCGAAAGCGATGGCCGCCAGGATCACCAGCAAGACCACCAGCGTCACCACGCTGACATACACCGTGGCCTTGGCGACCTCGGCGTCTTCCTGCAGGGAGTGCGGGTGCGAGGGCTCGCGCCGCGAATGCGCTACATGCGGCCAGTGCAGGCGGCCGGCGATTTGCTTGAGGTGCAGGTCGGGATGGAAACGCATGGTCGACACCTCCTGGGCGTGGCACGCGCCAGCCGGGCACGCGAGGCCGTATATGGCATGGCAGCGCGGCAGCCCGCAGCTCGGGTTGGTACGTCGCCATATACGCTTTAACTATAGCCGGCGCGGCGCAGGATGCGAGCCCGACGCAAGCGGGCAGGGCGGCGAATCCCGCCAGGCCGGCTCAGCCTCCGCCTGCCGGATGCGAGCCGTCGCTTTCGGCGGCGGCTTGCGCGGCGGCCAGCGAGGCTTCCCGCGCGCGCAGCTCGGCGAGCATATTGCAGAACAGCGCGCCCTGTTCCAGCGCATCGTCCAGCGCCACATGGGTGTGCGGCAGCGGATCCTTCCACGCGGCCGGCAGCGCGGGTTTGACGGTCTTGCGGTAAGGCAGCCCGGTCAGGGCGAAACCGAGCGTCTTGATGTCGAGCGCGGCCCAGCCAAACGGCGAGCGGCCGGCAAAGCGCATCATGTACCAGAACATCCAGGTAAAATCGAAGCCCGCCGGGAAGGCCACGAAGACCGGTTTGCCGGGCAGGCTTTCCACCCAGTCCACATAGCGCACCATGGCCTGCGCCGGCGGCTCCAGGTTTTGGCGGCAGGCCGTCCAGGCTTGCGGCTGGGTTTGCCACCATTGCATCTGCGCCGGATGCCCCGCCGCGCCCGGCAGCGTCTCCAGGTTGGCCGAGAACGTGCTCACCACGGTCTTGTCCGCCAACATGGCGGCGGACGCGAACGACAGCATGGAATGCGGCCCGGGGATCGGGCCGTCGGCTTCCACATCGGTGCTGACATAGATCTCGGGACGGGTGTCGGGAGCCTGTCGTTTGGCCATGGCGTGTCTTGTTCTTCCAATAGGAGGAGGGCGGGATTCAGCCTGCGTCGACCAGGTGGTCCGCCACATACGGGTTGTGCTTGCGCTCCTCGCCGAAGGTCGAGACCGGGCCATGGCCAGGGACGAAGGTGACGTCTTCGCCCAGCGGCCACAAATGGGTGCGGATCGAGCGGATCAGGTCAGCGTGGTTGCCGCGCGGGAAATCGGTCCGGCCGATCGAGCCGGCGAACAGCACATCGCCCACGATGGCGAAGCGGTGGGCGCGCGAGAAAAACACCACGTGGCCCGGCGTATGGCCAGGGCAGTGGTAGACCTCCAGCGTTTCGCTGCCGAACTGCACGGTGTCGCCCGTGTCCAGCCAGCGCTGCGGCTCGAATATCTCGGCATGGCCAAAGCCAAAGCGGCGCGTCTGCTCCGGCAACTGCTCGATCCAGAAGCGTTCGTCCTGGTGCGGCCCCTCGATCGGGATGCCAAGTTCACGCGCCAGCGACGCCGCCCCGGCGCAATGATCCACATGCCCGTGCGTAAGCAGGATCTTTTCCAGGGTCACGCCGTGCTCCTTGACCGCGGCGTGGATGCGGTCGAGGTCCCCACCGGGATCGGTTACCGCGGCGCGGCCGGTGGTCTCGTCGATCAGCAGCGCGCAGTTCTGCTGGAAGGGCGTCACGGGAATCAGGAGGACTTGCATGGAGCGTTGAGGGCCAAAGAGAGGGACGAAGAGGGACGAAGAAGCCGGGTGCCTGAATAAGCACAGACAAGAGCGAAGGCACACGCCGTAACGCGATGAGACATCCGGAACAGTGCTGGCATTGTAGCGTCGGGCATAGCGGGGCGCGCCGCACCAACGTGCCTCCGCAAAGCTGCAGGCATGCCCGGCATCACACCGTCAAAGCCTTGCCAGGACTGGCTCCGCGCCCCGCCGCCGCCGATTCGGGTACGCCTTTTGCGGCTTGTTACAGACAATTCGTAACAAAATCAAGGCCATAGCTCCAACTACCTGATGCTAGACTCGCGCGATGTCTAGGTTACCCCCCCACTTTCCCCGCCCCGGGCGGATCCTGCGCCTGTGCGTGCACGCCACGTGCGCGCTGGCCCTGGCCGCCTGCGCAATCCCCCCGGGCGGCGAATCACAGGAGGGCGTGCCCACCGCAGCCACGCCTGCGGCGCGGGCCAGGCAGCCCAAGCCCGCCAGCGTGGCCAAGGGCGAGAAGGGCCACGGCAAGGACGGCGAAACCAGGCGCGATGCGCCGGAACAAGCCCAGAAGGATGGCGGCAATGGCTGGGGCCTGTTCCGCTGGGGCAACGATTCGCTGGGCGAAGGCGCCACCAGTCAGGGCTCGCTCGAGGGCCTGCGCCCCGACCTGGGCTCCTTCGAGCAGCGCGGCGTCGCCTCCTGGTATGGCAAGGGCTTCCATGGCCGCAGGACCGCCAACGGCGAGCGCTTCGACATGCGCGCGATGACCGCGGCGCATCCCTCGCTGCCGCTCGATAGCTGGGTGCTGGTGCGCAATCTGCGCAACGACAAGGTGGCGGTGGTACGCATCAATGACCGCGGGCCCTATCACAGCAACCGCGTACTCGATGTTTCATATGGTGCCGCCCGGCAGCTCGGCTTTAGCGAGCGCGGCTCGACCCAGGTGGAGATCCGCCGCCTGTCGCGCTCCGAGGTTGCCGCGCTGAATCCGCAGATGGCCCCGGGCGGGGACGATGCCGGGGACGGCGGCGACGATGCCCTGACCGCAACGGATCTGGCCGAGAACACCTCCAAGCCGGCCCGGCGCAGCCAGGCCCGCAAGACGCGCAAATCGGCGCCCAGGCGCAAGAGCCGCTGAGCCGGGCGCGGGCCGTGCAGGCATGCCGGGCTCATGTCCTCGCCAGCTTACCGGCCTGCCTGGACGCTGGCCCGGTCGCCGGCGCCTTCCCCATGGCGCGGCGCCGCTTATTCCTCCCCGGCCTGGTCGCCGGCCCCGTCCCCGGCGCGCTGTGCCAGCGCCAGCTTGTAGAGGGCGTCGGTCGGGGCGCCGGTAATGGCGGAAGCCAGCTTGGCAGCCCGCTTGGCCGGCAGCTCGGCCAGCAGCAGCGCCAGCACCTGCTGGGCGCGGGCATCGGGCTGGCCGGCATCCTGCGCCGCGGCCGGCGCGCCTTCCACCACCAGCACGAATTCGCCCTTGGCGCGGGAAGGATCGGCGGCCAGCCAGGCCGGCGCTTCGCCGACGGCCAGCACCGGCGTCTGCTCGAACAGCTTGGTGAGTTCGCGCCCGATCAGCAGCCGCCGGCCAGGTGGCAGCGCGGCGGCCAGCGCCGCCAGCGTATCGGCGATGCGGTGCGGCGCCTCGTAGACCACCCAGGCATGGTCCAGCGTGGCCAGCGCGGCGATGGCTTCGGCGCGGGCGCGTGCCTTGGGCGGCAGGAAGCCGGCGAAGGTGAAACGCCCGCCACCGCTGTCCAGCATCTCGCCCGCGACCGACAAGGCGGCCACCGCGGCGCTCGGGCCGGGCAGCGGCACCACCGCGTGGCCCGCGGCGCGCGCCGCTTCCACCAGCCGCGCACCGGGATCGGAGATGCCAGGCGTGCCGGCATCGGACACATAGGCGATACGCTCGCCCGCGGCCAGCCGTTCGTTGATGCGCGCCGCCGCTTCACGCTCGTTGTGCTCGTGCACGGCCAGCAGCGGGCGATGCAGGCCCACGCGCGCGAGCAGCTGGCCGGTGTTGCGGGTGTCCTCGCAGGCGACCGCATCGGCCAGGCCGAGCACATGCAAGGCGCGCAGCGAAAGATCGGCCACGTTGCCAATCGGGGTTGCCACCACATACAGGGTACCGGGCGGGTAGGACTGGCCGGCTGCCAGGGAGATCCAGTCAGTCATGCTTGAGAACTTCCGTTGAATCCATCATTCAAATCCACGATGTCGCCCGCGCAGGCGCGGGGAGCCCGCGCCGAGGCGCGCGCGCTGGCCTACCTGGAGGGGCAGGGCCTGGCGCTGGTGGTCCGCAATTATCGCTGCAAAGGCGGCGAGATCGACCTGATCATGCGCGCGGCCGACGGCACCCTGGTCTTTGTGGAGGTGCGGCAGCGCGCCAGCCGTGCCTTTGGCGGTGCCGCGGCCAGTGTCACGCCGGCCAAGCAGCGGCGCATCCTGCTGGCGGCGCAGCACTACCTGGCAGTGCAGGCGGGGCCGGGCGGCGAGCCGCGCTGCCGGCTGGATGTGGTGGCGCTGGAGCCGGGCCGGCTCGAGTGGATTCGCGATGCCTTCGACGCCGGCGCCGGGCCATGAAAAGCGCGTGGCAATGTCGCGGCAAGGCCATGCGGAGAAGAGCAAGGCAGCCCCGGCGCCTGCGTCATAATGCGCAGTATCTTGCGGCACGCGCCGCGTTTGGACAACAAGAAGGCCAATCGAGCCATGCATATCGATAGCATCCAGCAACACTTCCTTGACAGTGCCGAGACCAAGCGCCAGGCCGCACCGGTGATGGCGCCCCATATCGCTGCGGCGATCGAGCGCATGGTGGGCGCGCTCACCAGCGGCAACAAGATCCTCGTGTGCGGCAACGGCGGCTCGGCCTCCGATGCCCAGCGCTTCGCGGCCGAACTGATCGGCCGCTTCGAGCGCGAGCGCCCTGGCCTGGCGGCCATTGCGCTGACCACCGACAGTTCGATCCTCACCGCCATCGGCAACGACTACGATTTCAGCGTGGTGTTCTCCAAGCAGGTGGAAGCCCTCGGCCAGCCCGGCGACGTGCTGCTCGCCATCTCCACCTCCGGCAACTCCGCCAACGTGATCGCCGCGGTGATGGCCGCCAAACAGCGCGACATGAGCGTGGTGGCGCTGACCGGCAAGGGCGGCGGCGAGCTGGCCCGCCTGCTCGACGAGTTCGACGTCAGCCTGTGCGTGCCGAGCGAGCGCACCGCGCGCATCCAGGAGGTGCACCTGCTGACCCTGCATTGCCTGTGCGACGGCATCGACGAGGCGCTGCTGGGCGAGGGCTGAGCCCGCCCCAGCAGTGCCGCGCGGTGCCGCCGCCTCCCGCCACCCCGTTTCCATTTTCGTCTCACCGCTACAGCAAGGACCACATGACGACTCTGCCCAACCTGCGTGAATCCCGCGCCGCCCGGCCGGCCGGGCGCCTGGCCCGCCTGGCACGTACCGCTACCACGGTGGCAGCGCTGACGGTGGTAGCCACACAGCTCGCCGGCTGCTTCCCGGTGATCGCCGCCGGCATGGCCAGCGGCGTGACCGTGGCCACCGACCGCCGGCCCACCGCCACCCAGACCATCGACCGCGGCCTGCAGCTCGAGGCCGAAAGCACCATCAACTCGCGCTACAACGACCAGGCCCGCGTGAGCGTGACGGTCTTCAACCGCAAGGTACTGCTGACCGGCGAGGCCAAGGACAACGCCATCAAGCAGCAGATCGACCAGTACGTGCGCGGCCTGCCCAATGCCCGCGAGGTCATCGACGAACTGGAGATCCTGTCCTCACCCTCGTTCGCCACCCGCAGCGAGGACGCCTTCATCACCAGCAAGGTCAAGACGATGCTGGTCACCGCCGAAGGCGTGCCTTCGAACTCGATCAAGGTCACCACCGAGAAGGGCGTGGTCTACCTGCTGGGCGTGGTTACCCCGGCCGAGGGCGACCGCGCCACCGATGTCGCGCGCAATGCCAGCGGCGTCGCCAAGGTGGTCAAGGCGTTCGACTATGTGAGCGAAACCGAGCGCGCCAGGCTCGATGCCGGCGCTACCGGGCGGACCACGACGGCGACCGACAGCGCGTCCGGCACGCCCGCGCCGGTGCAGCAGGCACCGGCCGCCCCGGACGCCGCACCCGGCGCCACCACCAGCCCGGTGACGTCGCCGGTGGCATCGCCCGTGGCACTGCCGCCGGGC
>NZ_JARJLM010000436.1 GCF_029335485.1 Cupriavidus basilensis | reverse complement strand
GCCGCGCTGGGCTGGATGTTCGCCGAATGGCTGAGCAAGGGCAAGCCGTCGGTGCTGGGTATTGCATCGGGGGCGGTGGCAGGCCTGGTGGCGATCACGCCGGCCTCGGGCTTCGTCGGCGTCGGCGGCGCGCTGGTGATCGGCGTGGCCGCTGGCGTGATCTGCTTCTGGGCGGCCACGGCGCTGAAACGCATGCTTGGCTATGACGATTCGCTCGATGCATTCGGGGTGCATTGCATCGGCGGGATCGTCGGCGCCGTGCTGACCGGCGTGTTTGCCGTGAAGGAGATCGGCGGCGCCGACGGCAGCGTGGTTCTGCAATTGAAAGGCGTGGCGACGACGCTGGTGTACAGCGGCGCCGCCAGTTTCATCCTGCTCAAGCTGATCGATATGACGATGGGCCTGCGCGTGAGCGCGGACGATGAGCGCGAAGGCCTGGACGTCGTGCTGCACGGCGAGCGGGTGGACGATATGTGGAGCGGCACGCTCGTCATGCCGCGCGAGACGGAGCGCGAAGCGAGCGTCGTCGGGCTCCAGGGCGAGCGGGC
>NZ_JARJLM010000435.1 GCF_029335485.1 Cupriavidus basilensis | reverse complement strand
CGAACGGATCATGGTGCCGAACGCCTGTTCGGTCAGGATTTCGAGCAACAGCGAGTGTTCGATGCGGCCGTCGATGATGTGCACCGAATTGACGCCGCTCTTGGCCGCGTCCAGCGCCGACGAGATCTTGGGCAGCATGCCGCCGGAGATGGTGCCGTCGGCGAACAGTTCCTCGATCTCGCGCGCCGACAGGTCGGTCAGCAGGTTGCCGGCCTTGTCCATCACACCCGGGATGTTGGTCATCATCACCAGCTTCTCGGCCTTGAGGATCTCGGCCATCTTGCCCGCCACCACATCGGCGTTGATATTGTAGGCCTGGCCGTCGTCGGAGAAACCGATCGGCGAGATCACCGGGATGAAGGCATCGTCCTGCAAGGCCTTGACCACCGCCGGGTTGATCGCCTCGATATCGCCCACGTAGCCGATATCGATAAAGGCCCCCGGGTTCTCGCGGTCCGGCATCTTCAGGCGCTTGGCGCGGATCAGGCCGCCGTCCTTGCCGGTCAGGCCCACGGCCTGGCCGCCGTACTGGTTGATCAGCATGACGATGTCCTGCTGCACTTCACCGCCCAGCACCCATTCGACCACTTCCATGGTCTCTTCATCGGTGACGCGCATGCCCTGGATGAAGGTGCCGACCTTGCCGACTTTCTTCAGGGCCTCGTCGATCTGCGGGCCACCACCGTGGACCACGACCGGGTTCATGCCAACCAGCTTGAGCAGGATCACGTCGCGCGCGAAGCCGTGCTTGAGCTTTTCCTCGGTCATGGCGTTGCCGCCGTACTTGACCACAATGGTCTTGCCGTGAAACTTGCGGATATAGGGCAGCGCCTCGGCAAGGATTTCGGCCTTGAGGGCTGGGGCAATTGCGGCCACCGCGGTAGCGGCAGGCCCAGGGGTGTCGGCGTTCATGGCAAGGGACATCCGTGAGATTCAACAGGTATCATGGCAATTCTGACCGGTGGCGGGCAACTGGTTCCAGGTTTTCTGGCCCCGAATTCGCCACCTCCGGCCGCGGCAGGCGCAGATTTTACAAGAAACCGCGCCGCACGCGTGCGGACGGTGGCGCGAGGGGGCTCAAAACCGGTGCATGCGTCCCGCAGCGCACCATGCCGTTCTATCCGCGCAACAGTCTGTCAACAGTCGGTAACAGCTTCTAACCGTCGCCTCATCACGTAACAGCGCACGTAACAACGCACGCAACCGCGGCAAGAACATGAGCCTGCACCCCGACGACCTGAACGCAGTGCGCCCCCATCTGCTGCGCTTCGCGCGCCTGCAGCTGCGCGACGAAGCGCTGGCCGAGGACACCGTCTCCGACACCCTGGTGGCCGCGCTGGAGCACCCGGAGCGTTTTGCCGGCCAGTCCGCGCTGAAGACCTACCTGATCGGCATCCTCAAGCACAAGATCATCGACACGCTGCGCAGCGGCCGGCGCGAGGTCCGCCTGACCCTGGGAGGCGGCGGCGACGATGGCGAAGGGCAGTCCGATCTCGACGCGTTCGATGCCCTTTTCACCAAGAATGGCCATTACCATACGCCGCCGTCCGACTGGGGCAACCCCGACCGCACGCTGGAGCGCCGCGAATTCTTCGAGATCCTGCAATTGTGCGTGGACAAGCTGCCCGCCAAGATCGGGCGGATTTTCATGATGCGGGAATGGCTGGAGCTGGAAACCGAGGAAATCTGTCAGGAACTGGAGATCACGACGACCAATGCCTGGGTCATGCTGTACCGCGCCCGCATGCGCCTGCGCGAGTGCCTGGAACTCAACTGGTTCGGGCACAAGGCGTGACCGTATGACCGCCTGACCCGATCCGCCGGGCCGGAGCAGCCGGGCAAGCTACCACGCCCCCGAGCGTCCCACCGAAGGAAGACATGCCAGATACGCCACCCCGCCGCTCCCTGCTGCCGAACTGCCGTGAAATCCACCGCCTGACGATGGAGGGGATGGACCGCCCCTTGAGCTGGATCGAGCGCGTGCGCATGCGCGGCCATATCGCCATCTGCGACGCCTGCACCAACTTTTCCGCCCAGATGCGCCTGATGCGCGCCGCCATGAGCCGGCTGGGGCAGGAAGACGAGCCGCCCAGGAACCAGCCATGAGCGATCCGCGCACCGTGCTGACCGGGCAATTGCGTCCCGTCGAGCATTGCAGCGCTTGCGGCGCGGGCTTTGTGTGCGGCTATGCGGCCGGCCTGCCGCAGTGCTGGTGCGCCAGCCAGCCGCTGCTGCCCGCGCGCCGCATCGTGCCTGGCCAGCATTGCCTGTGCCCCGCCTGCCTCGCCCGACGCCGGCAGGACGCCGGCAGGGTAGCGGAGGAAGGCTGATCAACCCGCGGCCTGCGCGGGC
>NZ_JARJLM010000434.1 GCF_029335485.1 Cupriavidus basilensis | reverse complement strand
ACAGTGCTGATGTAGGATGTGCTTTCCTCGGCCGGGCCATGAATATGGAAGTCAATCGCGCAACCCGCGGCTCGGACGGCGCCTCGGGCGCTGGCGTCAGGCTTGCCACTCGTATAGTCAGGCTATACACTTCCGGTGACTCAGCAATGATCAAAAGCTTCGCCCATTCTGGCCTGCAGCGATTCTTCGAGACTGGCTCGAAGGCCGGGGTTCAGCCTCAGCATGCCGAAAAACTTCGGATACAGCTTGGTGCGTTAGACCATGCCGTCAAGCCGGAAGACATGGGTGTGCCCGGCTGGAGACTGCACCTGCTGAAAGGCAGCATGGCTGGACACTGGTCAATCACCGTCAATGGGAATTGGCGCATTACTTTCCGAACCGAGGATGGCGATGCGCTGGTTGTCGACTATCGTGACTACCACTGACACCGCAACGCAACGATACCTAGGAGACCACCATGACTCGGATGCACAAGCCCCCGCATCCAGGCTCGGTCCTCGCCGAATGGCTGGCAGGCCTGGACGATATGACGATCACGGCTTTTGCCGAACACATCGAAGTCACGCGTGCCACGCTCTCGCGTATCGTGAACGGCCACGCGGCAATCACGCCCGATATTGCCATCCGTCTGGAGGAAGCGCTGGGCGCCAGCCGCGAGATGTGGTGCGGCATGCAGACCGCCTACGATCTCTGGATGGCGGCACGGAAACCCCGGAAGCGTATCAAGCCGGTTGCCCGCCCGATCATGGACGAGGCCGAGCCGTTCTGCGCATAAGGGTCCTGCGTGCGTGGGCGATCGCGCCTCCCGCATCACGGATCGATGCCTGCGTCCTGCAACCACGTTGCCATGTCGTTCACGACCTCGGCCATGCGGCTCTGTCCATCGGGTTCGGACAACCGGTGGTCCAGCGCCGGGTAGGTCTTGTAGGTGATGTTGCGTTTGCCCGCCTGATGGAGCCTGGCAACCATGGCCAGGACGGCAGCGGGCGACACCGACTCGTCGGCGCCGGCCTGGATGATCAGCGCCGGCGCTATGCCCGACTGCAGCACGGCCAGTTGATCCGTGTCGAGCGAGTCGCGCCACCAGCGGTAGCCGTGGCCGCTGGCCGTTATTTGCGCCTGCGCCTCGGGCGTGGCGGTGCGGACATGGTGGGCGAAATCACGCATGCCCTGCTTCGATTCCGCCTTCTCCTGCGCGGGGTTGGGCGCGCTGGTGATGCTGTGCAGCACGTCGTCGAGGAACCACTGGCCACCGCCATTGAAGGCGATGGTTGCCGTGACGCGATCCGATCGCGCCGCCAGCAGGTGCGCGACCACAGCCCCCTCGCTGCCGCCAAGGGCGACCACCTGGCGGTAGGCGTGCTGGCGTAGAACTTCGGCGATGACGGTGTCCAGATCCGCGGCGCGTTGCGCCGGGCTGTCGTGGCGAAGATAGGCAGGTGGGCAATCCGCGCGTTCGGGATCGTCGCTGTAGGGCAAGCTGGCGTCGATGCCGTACTTCTCCACCGTCAGAACATCGGCGGCGGGCATTACCCGCACCAGGTAGCGGTGGATCGCCTCGACCCGGGTTACGCTGTTGCAATCGGAACCCTGGATAACCACCAGCAATTGGTTCGCGTGCCTGGAGGCATCTCGCACATCGAGGTAGTAGCGGATCCGCGAGCCGTCCGCGCGGGCCACATCCCGGCCCATCTCTCCCGCACGCGCCCACCCGGGCTGTGCCAGGCACACCAGCAGGCATGCAAGTATCCGCGCTTTGAATTTCAATTGTTCCCCCAAGGCTGGCAGCCGCTTTCGACGTTCGCCAAAGCGCTCACCCCATTCGCACCTCGATCTCATCGTAGCGCCGCACCCGGTACACCACGATCGAGACCAGCCAGCTCAGCACGAACACCCCGATGATCACGTAGCCCAGCATGCCGAAATGCGCGTTGAGCTCGCCGATCACGTTCCACAGCCCGCCTTCCAGGCCGAGCTTGTCGGCGATCAGCCCGAGTGCCTCGATGCCGCCGATCACCACCGCGACGACCACCGAGACCAGCGTGATGGTCATGTTGTAGTAGAGCTTGCGGATGGGCTTGGTGAAGGCCCAGCCGTAGGCGCCCAGCATCAGGATGCCGTCGGTGGTGTCCACCAGCGACATGCCGGCGGTAAAGAGCGCGGGGAACACCATGATGGTCCAGAACGGCACGCCCTTGGCGGCCTCCGCCGCCGACAGGCCGAACAGGGCGACCTCGGTGGCGGTATCGAAGCCGAGCCCGAACAGCAGGCCCATCGGGAACAGGTGCCAGCTGCGGCTGGCGAGCCGGAACAGCGGGCGGAACAGCCGCGACAGCACGCCGCGGTTGTTCAGCAGCAGGTCCAGGTCCTGCTCCTTGAGCGCCTCCCCGCGCCTGACCGCGCGAAACGCGCGCCATACCGAGATCAGGATCAGCAGGTTGAAGAAGGCCAGCAGGAAGAGGAACAGCGCCGACACGCTGGTGCCGATCATGCCGCCCACGGCCTTCATGTCGGCAAAGCGCGTTTGCAGCGCGGCGGCGGCAACGGCAATGCCGACCGACATCAGCGTGACCACGGTGGAGTGGCCAAGCGAGAAGAAGAAGCCGACCGTCACGGGGCGCTTGCCTTCCTGCATCAGCTTGCGCGTGACATTGTCGATGGCGGCGATATGGTCGGCGTCCACCGCGTGGCGCAGCCCTAGCGTGTAGGCCAGCACGGCGGAGGCCAGCAGCATGGGGTGGTCGCGGAACGCCATCAGCGCCCATAGCCACGCGCCGCCGTTGGCGGCAATCAGGAAGACGTACAGCGCAACGGTCTTGCGGCGCACGTCGGCGTCCTGGTCGTTGAAGATGCTGGCGAGGAAACGGAACATGGGGCGTCGGTGGGAAATGCGGAAGTTGGAGTCAATGAGCGGCGGCCGGCTTTCAAGCCCGGCGGCGCCCGCGAAACAATCTGCGCCATCCGATCACCACGCCACTGACGGAGACTACCAGCCCGGCGATCGAAAGCAAGCAGACCACGATGTCCCAGGCGGGGCGATAGCGCAGCAGCCAGCCAAAGTCCCAGCTGTGCGAGGCATTGAACAGCCATCGGTAGACACGCCGGCTGCTGTCGCTGCGGCCCAGCAGGTTGCCGTTGGCGGGGTCGATATACGCCCACGTCCGGGCCGCATCGTCAAAGCGTACGCGCAGCACTGGCAGCTTGCGTGGCTGGTGGTGGCCGTACCAGTAGGCGTCGTGCTGCGTCAGCCATTCGCTGCCGGCGATCCGCGCGCCCGGGACCAGCCGTGCGGCGGCCTCGGTGAGCGTCTCGGCGGACAGCGCCAGCGGGCGGCCCGTGTCGGCACGATAAGCCCGCGTCGTGACAGTCCCGGCATCGGCCGTTGCCACCAGCCATACCGGCAGTCCGGCTTGCCAGGCCATGCGTATCTCCCGCGGCCCGGCCGCCTGGGCCAGCGCGCGCCGGTCGCCAGGCGGGAAGTGCGGCAGGACCTGCCCCGCATAGCGTTCCAGCGCCGGCTGCGTAAATGCCCGGCCCGGAAACCACTGGTTGGGATTGACCGATAGCCAGCCGCTTGCCAGCCATGCCAGCAGGAACAGCGAACCGGCCAGCCCCGCGATATGGTGCCAGGCCATCCAGCCGCGATAGGGCGAGGTGCCGCCGGCGCTGCCATGCGCGAAGCGGCGGCGCACGCGCAGCCGCAGCCAGCCGATCCAGATGCCGCTGACCGCCACCGCGATGCACACGCCGGACGTCCACAGCACCACCTGGCGCCAAAGCGGCGGATCGGCCCGCACCGGCGTGAAATACAGCCAGTGCGGCACCGCGCCGAGCCAGTTCCAGAAGCGCTCCGCGCGATTGGTGTCGCGCATCACTTCACCGGTGCGCGCGGAGACATACAGCTCGGTGCCGGCGGCGTCGTCCAGCGCGATGCGATGCAGCGGGCGCCAGGCATTGAGCCCGTTGGGCACGGTCCATTGGTCGCGCTCGGCGGTTTCGACCCAGCGCGCGGCGGCCGCGCCGGCGAAGCGCCGGGCGATCTCCTGCGCGGCTGGGGCATCCACGGATTCGATGCGGGCCGCGTCGAGCGCCGAGACCGTATGGGGTTTGCCGTCCCAGTCGATCATGCGATAGACCGGCCGGCCACCCATCATCTCCAGCCGCAGGCTGCGGGGAAAACGGGCCAGGCCCGCGCCGGCCATCGCGGCATCGGGCGAGACTCGCACCGCGCGCAGGTCCAGCGGCGGCAGTCCGGCAAGGCGCTCGGCGTCGCTTAGCGCGGGAAAGGCCACGTACATCATCACCAGTCCCGAGAGGAACCACATGGCGATCAGCAGGCAGCCGGCGATGCCGGCCCAGCGGTGCACCAGATAGAGCCAGCGGCGCGTGAAGCGCCAGCAGGATTCCCGCCAGGACAGGGACGTGCTCGCCATGGCCTGGCTCAGAAGTAGAAGCTGGCCGACAGCTCAGCCGCGCGCGGACGTCCCAGCAGCCACTGGGCGCCGCTGTTGCCGAAGGATTCGGCGTAGTCGCGGTTGAACAGGTTATAGACCCGCAGTGTCAGCGCCGTCCTGCGCGACACGCGCCATTGCAGCGAGGCATCCACCACCGTGTACGATGGCATGGATGCCGTATTGGCGTTGTTGGAGTAGCGCTTGCCCACGTAGCGCAGGCCGCTGCCAAGCTGCCATTGCGGCGCGAAGGCCCACGTCAGCCACAGGTTGGCCGCCTGCTGCGGTACGTTTGCCGGAATGCTGCCGTTGCGCGAGACCAGCGCGCCGTTCACCTTCTCCGCGAAGTCGTCGAAGCGGGCACGCAGCACCGTCCCGTTGGCGTCCAGGCGCAGGCCGCGCGTCAGCTCGACGCTGACCGACGCTTCCAGCCCGCGCGAGGACTGCTGGCCCGCCTGCACCGACAGCGTTGGATTGCTGGCGTCGGGGGTGAGCAGGTTCTTCTTGACGATCTGGTAGGCGGCAAAGGTCCATTCGCCCCGCTGGTTCCAGAACGATTGCTTGACCCCGGCCTCGATCTGCCGCCCGGTGGCGAGCTTGAAGTCCTTCTGCGCATCGGAGGTGGAGACCAGCGCGTTCAGCGGATCGGTGGCGGTGGCGTACTGCGCGTAGGCCGAGAGTGCCGGCGTGAACGCGTAAACCGTGCCCGCGCGCCAGGTAATGTTGTTGAAGGTGCGGCGCCAGGCGTCGCCGCTCACCAGGTTACCGCGTTCCAGTTCGGCGTGGTCGAGCCGTACGCCGCCGATCACCGACCATTGCCGGGTCAGCTTGAGACGGTCCTCGCCGAACAGCGCGTATTGCGTGGTGTGGGTGCGAAAGCGCGGCGAGGTGGCGATGCCGGGCGGGTTGATGAACTGGCCCGGATCGAACTGCCACGCACCCACGGTGGATGTGCCGCCATAGGGCGAGTTGCTGCTGTTGGTGAAGTGGATGCGGTTGACATCGAATCCCGCCATGGCGGTATTGGCCATGCCGAACAGTTGCCCGTCGATCTTCAGGTCGGCACGGTCGCCCACCTGTTCCTGGTCGTGCAG
This sequence comes from Cupriavidus basilensis, assembly GCF_029335485.1. Classification (GTDB taxonomy): domain Bacteria; phylum Pseudomonadota; class Gammaproteobacteria; order Burkholderiales; family Burkholderiaceae; genus Cupriavidus; species Cupriavidus basilensis_E. The sequence goes on along the minus strand of NZ_JARJLM010000434.1, from coordinate 7,738 downwards.
GATCTCCAGGTAGTCGGTGCGGCGCACCTGGCCGCTCGCCGGCAGGAACGTGTAGGACTCGGCGTTGCGCCAGTGGCGCTGGCTGGTGAGGTAGTAGAACTGGTTGCGCATCGTGACGCGCTCATTGGGCTGCCATTGCGCGGCGAGCCGGGTCCAGCGGTCGCGATAGGTGATCTCGCTGTCGCCTGCGTTGTAGTTCTTCTTGCGCAGCGTGGTGTCCAGGCTGCCGTCGACCAGCGGCGTGCCGAAGTATTGCATCGGGTGCTGGTCGCCGTCGTCATGGGACAGCGTCACATTGAATGCCGGCGACACGTCCAGCCGTACCGCCGCCGACACTGCGGTGGCGCGCGAGTCGCCCCGATCCACCCAGCCGCCGGAGCGGCCGTAGCTGGCATTGAAGCGGTAGGAGAGGTTCTCGTTGACCGCGCCACCGCTGTCGAAGGCGGCGCGCGCGGTGCGCTGGGTGCCGCCGGTGACCTGCAGTTCGTTGGCGACCGGCGCGCGCAGCGGCTTCTTGGGGATCACGTTGACCACGCCGCCGATCGCGCCTTCGCCAACCATGACCGAAGCCGCGCCGCGCAGGACTTCGATGCGGTCCGCCGACCACGTATCGAAGGGAAAGGTGACCGTGCCGGAAGCTACGTAAAGGCGCGTGCCGTCATATAGCTGCATCACCGAACCCTGTCCGGAGAAACCGCGCGCCGTGAGCGCCGTGCCGCCATTGCCCGGGGTACCGTTGGCGGTGATGCCGGTAGCGCGGGAAACGGCCTCGCGCACCGACAGGTCGCCGCGCTCGCGCACGGTCTCGCCGGAGAGCGCTTCCACGCTGGCGGGTGTCTCGAGCGGGGTCAGGCCGAGCCGGCTGCCGGTGCTGGCGGGTTCCGATAGTGCCAGGGTGGGCGGCTGCGCGCTGCTGCTGACCACCACCGGCGGCAGCACCGTGCCGTCTTTGCGGGAAGACCGCGATTGCGGGCGTTCGGCGGTTTGCGTGTCGTCCGCGGCCCAGGCCGCGTCCGTGCCGAGCGAGGCAAAGGCCCCGAGCGAGAGCGCAAGCGCGCAGTGATGCGCCAGCTTGCGCGAAGGGCGAGCGTAACGCTGCCTGAATGAACCGGACCCGGCGGTGCGGGCAATGCGGGGGCGCGCGGACATGGGCCTTCCATCGTTGACCGCGGGCGACCCCGCCCGGCGGCAATAAACGAACAAGCCGCGGACGAACGCGCAGGGACGGCCGGCGCGGAGCGGGCCGTCTCACGCCTGGCCGCCCGTCCGCAGCCTCGGTGATCGGTCGAAGGCCGGTATCCGGGCTCGCAGGAGGGGCGCTTTCCGCATGGGCGCGTCCGGGGTGTCGCCTTCCCACGCATGATGCGCAGTGGCTGCCGCCGCCAGCTGGCGCGGCCTGACACCTTTCTACCTGCTGACCGTTGCGGGGGCAGCACAGGATTGACCGCGGCATGGCCGGCGGCGCACCTGTTTCCCGTTTAACCCCCGCCGCGCGACGCATGCGGGGGCACCTTCGAACCATTGGCAGCCCAGTTGCAAGTCAATTGCAAATGCGAAAGGGTTGCGAGGCGGATTGTAGCCGTATTCCGGGGTGCTTTGGCATGCATATTTTCCCAGGCATGGTCCGGCCGCGCTCGGCTTTGACGGCGGGAAGGCATGCGCCAGCCGGGAGCCGGGAGGCGAGGTTGATGCATCGCGTGGCCATCTTCGTGTTTCTTGCCTCATCTACGTCGATTTTTGTTTTTTTATTCTGTCTGGTTTCGTTGGACGTTAAAGAAGGCGGGAGTACCTTCCGTTATCCAGTGATGCCGCATGCCTCCCGCATGGCCGGTACCTGTCCATCAAATAGAACGCCATGAATCGTCTGACCTTGCGAAAGAAGCTGTGGATTCCTCTTGTGCTGGCCTGGCTTGGCCTGCTGCTGCTGACTGTGATGCATGCATTCCAGACCCGCGAACTGCAGATGGCGGACCGCCGCGGGGAGCTGGCGAATATTGTCGATATGTCGCTCTCGCTGGTACGCGACTACGCCGAGCAGGCTCGCCAGGGCAAATTGTCCGAAGCCGACGCCAAGGCCCAGGCCATTGCCCGCATTGCCGCGCAACGCTATGGCAAGGATGGCTATGTCACCATCGTCGGCGCGGATTCGGTGCTGGTGATGCATCCCATCAACGCCAAGCTGAATGGCAAGAACATGGCCGACTTCAAGGATGCCAAGGGCAATGCCTTGTATGCCGACATCGCCGCGCGCGGCGCTTCGCCGGAAGGCGCGGGCGCTCTGGACTACTGGTGGCCCAAGCCCGGCAGTGACCAGCCGAGCCCGAAGATCGGCTATGTGGCGCGCTACAAGCCCTGGGGCTGGGACCTCGTCGCGGGCACGTATATGGATGACGTGGAGGCGCAGTTCCGCTCGTCGCTGTATCGCTCGCTCGGGCTGCTGGTGCTGCTCGGCATTGCGATTTCCGTGGTGGCCACGACGTTGATCCGCAGCATCCAGCGCTCGGTCGGCGGCGAACCCGCCACCGCGGCCGCGCTCGCTTTGCGCATGGCCAGTGGCGACCTCACGGCGCGCGTCGCGACCGACCCGGATGACCGCTCCAGCCTGATGTATGCGATCGGGCATATGCGCGACCAGCTCGCGAGCACGGTGGCCGGGATCCAGCGATCGGCGGATTCCATCAGCTCGGCGGCTCAGGAAATCGCAGCGGGCAATACCGACCTGTCGGGCCGTACCGAGCAGCAGGCCGCCTCGCTGCAGCAAACCGCCGCCAGCATGGAGCAGATCACCGCCACGGTGCGCCAGAATGCCGACAATGCCAACGAGGCCAGCCAGTACGTGTCCGATGCCTCGCAGATCGCGCAGCAGGGCGGCAGCGTGGTCAGCCAGGTAGTGGACAAGATGCGCGGCATCACCGCCAGCTCGCGCAAGATCAACGACATCATCGGCGTGATCGACGGCATTGCCTTCCAGACCAATATCCTGGCGCTGAACGCCGCGGTGGAAGCCGCGCGTGCCGGCGAGCAGGGGCGCGGCTTTGCCGTGGTGGCCGGCGAGGTGCGCAACCTGGCGCAGCGCAGCGCGGGCGCAGCCAAGGAGATCAAGACGCTGATCGTCGAATCGGTGGGCCAGGTCGACAGCGGCTCGGCCCTGGTCGAGCAGGCCGGGCAGACCATGGCCGAGATCGTCAACGCGGTCAGTCGCGTGACCGCCATCATGGACGGCATTGCCTCGGCCACTGCCGAGCAGCGCACGGGCATCGAAGAGGTCAATCGCGCGGTGTCGCAGATGGACCAGATGACGCAGCAGAACGCGGCGCTGGTCGAGCAGGCGAGTGCCGCGGCGGCCTCGCTGGAGGACCAGGCGGGCGCGTTGCACCATGCGGTGTCCGCTTTCAGGCTGTCGCCAGCCTGAGCGGCGCCGTCGATGCCCCTGTGCGCCGCCTGCGGCGAGGCGGCTGGCATCCCACCTATAGCATCGATTTGCCCTGGGCGAGGATCTTGTCGCAGACCTGCTTGGTGACCTGCGCCTTGAGGCCGCCGCCGCTCAGGTCGAGCTGCTGGCCGTCGCTGCTGTGCAGGATGCCCTTGGCGCCATCGCCATAGCCGCTATCCGAAGCGGGCGAGCCGCCGAGCTTGCCCACAAGCTTGTCCTTCAGCGAAGCGGCGCCGCCGCCGCTGAGATAGTTGTTCTTGATGCAGAATTCCAGCACGCCGGCGACGTTGCCGGTGCTGCCCGAAGTCAGCGATTGCAGCGATGGCGTGCCGCCCATTCCTCCCAGGCTGCCGCCAAGGCCACCGAGCCCACCGGACGAGGTGCTCCCGGCGCCCTGCGCCGCGCCGCCCAGCTTGTCCTTGAGCATGTCCCCGAGCTGCGCATGCGCGGCCGCCACCGGCAGCAGCATAGCGATCAGGATCGTCACGGCAGTGGTGCGATAGATGCTGGCGTTCATGCGGCGTTCCTCTTGGGGTGGTGAAAACAACTTTCACTATAGCGTGCCGGCAAGGCGTTCTCGGTGTTCGGCGACCTGATCAACGCGCTGGACTTCAATCTCGCCGCGGGCGGCGCGAAGGGCGAAATGGGCGGCGAGCTCAAGGCGAAGGCCGGCGACAGCGTCACCGTGACCATCCGCTTCAAGAGCCCGGACCGGAACAACTTCGAGTATCCGCTCGACAGCGGCGCCAACGTCAACGTGAAGCCGACGGTCGACCACATCGACCTGATCGCAGGGGACGTCACCGGCCGCGCGCAGCCCGGCACGCCTGCCTACAGCAAGGAGACCAACGACTCCACCAAGGTGATCGCCACCTTCACCAAGGCCGACTGGAAGCAGGACAAGGACGGCTACAACGCCGTGAGCTACACCTTCAAGGCAAGCAGGAGCCAGTATTTCCGCCTGCGTGGCACCAACCTTGGCATGAACGTGCCGGGCGAGACGGCGAATGGCAATCCGCTGCCCGACGCGAAGACGGATATCGTGGAGAACACGGCGCGCTTCAATGCCATCAACGCGCGCAACTACAACGATCTCTGGTTCTATTCGAATCCGGTGTTCGTGACCGTGGCGTCGGGTGCCTGAGGAAACCGGGGCCGCCGCTGGCGGCTCTCCCCGCCATGAGAATCGCAACGGGCCCGCCATCGGCGGGAGCGCTACGCGGCACCGCGTCTTGACGAGCAGGTCGAATCGGCTTTCACTAGCGTTTCGGCCGGGCGCGGCAGCGCGCGGCCGTCAGCGGCGCGGTTTGCCTGGAGGAACAGGCATGCGTGCCTGTGCAGTCTCCTGAAGCCAGAGCGAGGACACGGATCACCATGGCCATCACCACCAGCGTCAGAAAAAAGAAGAAGTATCGCAAGGCAGTGCTGAACCTGCGCGCCGCCATCAAGCGCGGCAACGAGGAAGCCATCCGGATTCGCCGCGAGCAGTTGAAGGCATTGCCCGTGCCGCGGCAGCGCTACGCCCGGGCTGCCACGAGCTGACCGGGCCGCGCCGCGCATGAAGAAAAACTGCGCCGGTGCGTGCTCCGGACCACATTAAACATCCGGGCCGGCAGCCTACACTGAGGTTATCCGTCAAAGGATGCGTTGGGAGGAGGCCGCCATGAACAAGCTGAGGTCCAGCCGGTTACTTGAACGCATCTCGCCGCTTGTCCTGGCAGACTTGCGGCGCATGCATGCCGCGGCCGAAACCGAGCGCGGCAGGTTTGCCCATGGAGAGCGTGGCAGAAACCTCGAAAATCGCGAAAACTGCGTGCATCTCGTTGAATGGGCGCGCTATGACCCCGAGCGCGGGGCCTTTGTGATCGAGTCCCGCATCCTCGTCCCGCGCGCCAAATAGGCGCTAGCCAGCAATATCGGCTTGCCTTGTGTCTTATGGGGCACTATCTTCCACGAGGCGCGGTGGAATGAACATGTCTTTTGCAGCATTTTTCCGATCCATCCCTCGACGCCTCTTCACCGCCTGCCGGCCTTGCCCATGGCCAGACTTGGTATAATCGCCCCCCATCGCAAACACGCCGCCTTGTGCCGCGCGCATGCCATGCCGAGGCAAGGGCCCGGCAAGGCATTCCGCAGCAGGGCGGTTCACGCGTGACGAGGAGTTACGTGGCCGGAACCGAAATCGCAGTGCAAAACGTCCCCCTGGCGGGCAATGCCGTATCCTCCGGCAGTTCATTCCACGCCGCCCTGAAGATCCTGCCCGCTGCGCAGCGCGAGGCGATGTTCGAGATCTATGGCTTTTGCCGCGCCGTCGACGATATCGCCGATGGCGATGGCCCGCGCGCCGCGCGCCTTGCCGGGCTGGACGCCTGGCGCGCGGATCTTGCCGCATGCTATGCCGGCGCGCCGCCGTCCGCGTTGCGTGGACTGGCCACCCAGATCCAGCGCTTCGGGCTGATTCAGGATGATTTCCTTGCGGTGATCGACGGCATGGCCATGGATGTCCTTGCCGATATCCGCGCGCCGGATGCCGCCACCCTCGATCTCTATTGCGATCGCGTGGCAAGCGCCGTGGGGCGGCTTGCCGTGCGCGTGTTCGGCATGGAACGCGATAGCGGCATCGCGCTGGCCCATCATCTCGGCCGCGCGCTGCAGTTGACCAATATCCTGCGCGATATCGACGAAGATGCGGGACTGGGCCGCGTGTACCTGCCTGCCGAGGCATTGGCGAACGCGGGCGTGCCGATCGGCACGCCGCACGCGATCGTCGGGCATCCCGCCATTGGCCAGACCTGCCTCGAAGTGGCGCGGCAGGCTCAGGCGCACTATGTCGAAGCTTTCGCTATCATGGCGGGTTGCCCGCGCCGTGTGGTGCGCTCGCCGCGCATCATGGGCGAGGTCTACCACGTCGTCCTGCGGCGTTTGCTGGCCCGCGGCTGGGCCAGCCCGCGGGCGCGGGTCCGGGTGCCGCGCGCGCGCCTGCTGTGGATTCTGCTGCGGCACGGCTTCGTCTGAGGCGATCCCGAACGGTTTTGCGGACCTGCGGTATTGCAGTTGTTGCAGTTGTTGCGTTGTTGAAGAGAGGGCATCGAGACCGATGAGCCAAGTTGTACTGTCCCCTAAGCCGCTTGCGGCTGAACAGGGTGCGCCGGAGCACGGCGAGCTGGAAGGCACGCTCAGCCGCGCGCTGGACGCCTTGCTGGCAACCCAGCGGCCCGATGGCCACTGGGTATTCGAGCTGGAGGCGGATGCCACGATCCCGGCCGAATATGTACTGCTGGTCCATTATCTGGGCGAAACCGCGGATAACGTGCTGGAAGCGCGTATCGCGCGCTATCTGCGCCGGATCCAGAACGCCGACGGCGGCTGGCCGCTGTTCCATCAGGGTGGCTCCGACATCAGCGCCAGCGTGAAGGCGTATTTCGCCCTCAAGATGATCGGCGACGACACCGATGCCGAGCATATGCGGCGTGCCCGCGAGTCCATCCACGCGATGGGCGGGGCGGAGGCCAGCAATGTCTTCACCCGCACGCTGCTCGCGCTGTATGGCGTGATGCCGTGGCAGGCGGTGCCGATGATGCCGGTCGAGATCATGCTGCTGCCGCTCTGGTTCCCGTTCCATCTGTCCAAGGTGGCCTACTGGGCCCGCACGGTGATCGTGCCGCTGCTGGTGCTCAACAGCCTGCGCCCCCAGGCAAGGAATCCGCGCGGCGTCGGCATCGACGAATTGTTTGTCCGTCCGTGCCAGGCAGCCCGCCTGGCGCCGCGGGCACCGCATCAGAATCGCGTCTGGTTCAGCGTGTTCCGCGTGCTCGACGCCGGGCTGCGCGTGGCGGAGCCGCTGTTCCCCCGTGGCCTGCGCCAGCGTGCCGTCGCCCGTGCGGAACAGTTCGTGCGCGAACGGCTGAACGGCGAGGATGGCCTGGGCGCCATCTTCCCGGCCATGGCGAATGCCGTGATGATGTTCGACGTGCTGGGCGTACCGCGCACCGATCCCGACGTGGCGGTGGCGCGTGCATCCATCGAGAAGCTGCTGGTGGTGCACGGCGACGAAGCCTATTGCCAGCCGTGCCTGTCGCCGGTGTGGGACACCTCGCTCGCCAGCCATGCCCTGCTTGAAGTCGGAGGCGCGCGCGCCGAGGCGGCTGCCGAGCGCGGCCTGCAATGGCTGCGTCCCTTGCAGGTGCTGGACGTGCGCGGCGACTGGGTGGTGCGTCGTCCTGACGTGCGCCCCGGCGGCTGGGCGTTCCAGTACGCCAATCCGCACTACCCGGATGTCGACGATACTGCCGTGGTCGCCATGGC
>NZ_JARJLM010000433.1 GCF_029335485.1 Cupriavidus basilensis | reverse complement strand
GCGGGGCCGGAGCGTGGCTGGCCGCCATGATAGCGCAGCGTCGCCGGCGCCCCTTGGCGCGGGCGCGCGCGCCTTGACGCGCCGGGCTGGTACACTAGCGCTCTTTCCTCCAAAGAAGCGGGGGCAGTCGCCTCGCTTCGCCGGTCGCTTTGTCCGGTTTTCGGTTTTCTCACTCACGTCGCCCCCGCGATTGGCGCACCACATGCGCAAAGGGCGGCCGAAGCGTCAATTCATGTCTTTTTCCGAACTTGGCTTGTCCGACAAGCTTGTGCGTGCCGTGGCCGAACAGGGCTATACCACGCCGACCCCGATTCAAGCGCAGGCGATCCCCGCCATCCTGAAGGGAGGCGACCTGCTCGCCGGCGCGCAGACCGGCACCGGCAAGACGGCCGGTTTCACGCTGCCGCTGCTGCAACTGCTGTCCGAATCCTCGGCTGGCCGCGAACCCGTACGCGGACAGCGCCTGCCGGTGCGCGCGCTGGTCCTGACCCCCACCCGCGAACTGGCGGCGCAGGTCGAGGAAAGCGTGCGCAACTACGGCAAGTACCTCAAGCTGCGCTCGATGGTGATGTTCGGCGGCGTGGGCATCAACCCGCAGATCGAACAGCTCAAGCGCGGCGTCGATATCGTGGTGGCCACGCCCGGCCGCCTGCTGGACCACCTGTCCCAGCGCACCATCGACCTGTCGCACGTGGAAATGCTGGTGCTCGACGAAGCCGACCGCATGCTCGACATGGGCTTCATCCACGACATCCGCAAGATCCTCAACGTCCTGCCGCCGAAGCGCCAGAACCTGCTGTTCTCGGCCACCTTCTCCGACGAGATCCGGGGCCTGGCCGACCGCCTGCTGGACAATCCCGCCTCGATCGAAGTGGCGCGCCGCAATACCACCGCCGAGACCGTGGCGCAGCGCGTGTACCCGGTCGACCGCGAGCGCAAGCGCGAACTGCTGGCCCACCTGGTGCGCGAGAACGACTGGCACCAGGTGCTGGTGTTCACCCGCACCAAGCACGGCGCCAACCGGCTGGCCGAGCAGCTCGACAAGGAAGGCCTGTCGGCGCTGGCGATCCACGGCAACAAGAGCCAGTCGGCGCGCACGCGCGCGCTGACCGAGTTCAAGGCCGGCACGCTGCGCCTGCTGGTGGCTACCGATATCGCCGCGCGCGGCATCGACATCGACCAGCTGCCGCACGTGGTCAACTACGACCTGCCCAACGTCCCTGAGGACTATGTGCACCGTATCGGCCGTACCGGCCGCGCCGGCGCCGAGGGCGAGGCGATTTCGCTGGTGTGCGTGGACGAAGCCACGCTGCTGCGCGACATCGAACGCCTGATCAAGCGCCAGATCGAGCAAACCGTGCTGCCGGGCTTCGAAGTCGATCCCAGCATCCCGGCCGAGCCGATCCAGAAGGGCCGGCAGGCACGCGGCCAGGGTAATGGCGGTGGTGGCGGTGGTGGCGGCCGTGGCCGCGGCCAGGCACCCGCCGGCGGCGGCCAGCCGCGCGGCAGGGCACCGGCGCCGGACGCCGGCGAACGCCAGCAGCGTCCGGCCCGCGCCCCGCAGGGCCGCAGCCAGGCGCCGGCAGCGGGCGAAGGCCAGCGTCAGGGCCAGCGTCCCGCCCAGGGCCAGCGTACTGCCCAGGGCGGCAGCCGTCCGGCCCAGGCCGGGCAGGGCGCGCCCCGTAACGGTCAGGGTAATGGCCAGGGTAACGGCCAGGGCAATGGCAGCAACGGCAATCGCGCTGCCGGCAACGGTGGCCAGGCCAACGGCAATCGCCAGGTCAACGGCAATCGTGCCGGGGTCGACACCCACGCCGCGCAGCCGCGCATCGGCCAGGATGCAGCCCCCCGGGGACGCCGTCCGGCGCCGCAGGCAGCGCTGCTGGGCGGCAATCGCGCCAAGCCCACGCGTTGATGCACGCGTCAATCCTCGATAAGGCATAAGGCGGCCACGCGCAATGTCCAGTTCAGGCTTCGATCTGCCGGGTCCAGGTAACGGCAACGGCCTGGCGCCTGGCGAGGCAGCCGGCGACGGCGGCATTCCCTATGCCAGCCTCACGCCGGACCTGATACTCGACGCCATGGAAGCCGCCGGTTTCGAGCCGGACGGCCGCCTGCTGGCGCTCAACAGCTACGAGAACCGGGTCTGGCAGGCTGGCCTCGAAGGCACCGCGCCGGTGGTGGTCAAGTTCTACCGCCCCGGCCGCTGGAGCGACGCCGCCATCCTGGAAGAGCACGCCTTCGTGCAGCAGCTGGCCGACGCCGAGATTCCGGCGGTGCCGGCCATCGCGCGCGACGGCGCCACGCTGCTGGCGCATGCCGGTTTCCGCTTCGCGGTGTTTCCCCGCTGCGGCGGGCGCGAGCCGGAGCTGGACCGTGCCGACACGCTGACCTGGCTCGGCCGTTTTATCGGCCGCATCCATGCGGTCGGCGCCACGCGCCCCTATGTGGCGCGCCCGGCGATCGACGTGGACACCTTCGGCATGGCTCCGCGCGACTGGCTGCTGGCGCAGGGCTGCATCCCGGCCGAGCTGCGGCCGGCCTGGCAGGCCGTGGCCGATCTCGCTATCGAAGGCGTGCGCCGTTGCTACGAACGCGCCGGCGAGTTGCCGCTGCTGCGCTTGCATGGCGATTGCCACCGCGGCAACGTGCTGTGGATCGAAGAAGGCCAGGCCGGCACGCGCCCGCCCGGTCCGCATTTCGTGGACTTCGACGACAGCCGCATGGGTCCGGCGGTGCAGGATCTATGGATGCTGCTGGAAGGCGAGCGCGCTGCGCAGCAGGGCCAGATGGCGGACATCCTGGCCGGCTATGAGGATTTCGCGGAATTCAACCCGCGCCAGCTTTACCTGATCGAGGCCTTGCGCACGCTGCGCCTGCTGCACTACAGCGCATGGCTGGCCAGCCGCTGGCGCGACCCCGCTTTCCCGGCGGCCTTCCCCTGGTTTGGCACCGCCCGCTACTGGCAGGACCGCATCCTCGAGCTGCGCGAGCAGGTCGCGCTGATGGACGAGCCGCCGCTCTGGCCGGTGTAAGGCCGGACGCATTGCGACAGGGCGCCGCCAGGGCGCCCGCCCGCGCCTACTTGACGCCCGGCGCCTTCACCATCACCACCGGGCACGGCGCATGCGCCAGCACCCGTCCGGCCACCGAACCAATCACCGCATCGAAGAACGAGCCGCGCCCGTGCGTGCCCATGACGATGCCGCGCGCGTCCACGCTGGCGGCATAGGCGACGATGCGCTCCGGGGCGAAGCCGTGCAGCGCGTGGCGCTCGAAGGCGATACCGGCCGCGGCGAGGATGTCCGACACCGATTTCATGGCCTTCTCGCTTTCTTCCTGATGCCAGGCATCGATGGTGTCCTTGCTGACGAAGGCGCGCACCTGGCCGGTCACATCCGGGGTCACATGGACCACATGCACGGTGAAGCCGCTTTGCAGCAGCTTGCCTTCGGCGATAAAGCGGGCGGCGGCATCGGCAAAGGTGGAACCGTCGGTGGCGAGCACGATATTGGTCATGGCGGCTATCTCCTGGCTGGGCTGCGATGGTTGTCGGCATGGCACCGCCTGCCGGCGCAGGTCCGGGGGCGGCCACCGGGACCATCATGGCACCGGCGCCGGGCACGTGCCAGGATCCAGATCAAATCCGGCTCGAATCGGTATGGCTGCGGACGATCGGCGGAATCCCCGCCAAACGCAGCAAGCCCCGCGTTGACGGCTTTTTTGCACCCCACCCTGGTCGTCTATGCGCCATTTTGACGCCGCAGAACCTACCCTGCAGACAGGAAAAACGATGTCGGATCATCCGTCTTGCCGCTATGTGGATCTACTACCGTCTGGCGATCGGCGCCCTGGCCATGCTCGCGCTGATCCTGCTGTTTGCCATGGAGTTCGGGCTGGCCAGCGCCATTGCGCGCCGCGAAGCGGGTTTTGCGCGGGAACCTGACGAGCAGGGGCCGTGACGCTGGCGGCGTGCCCGCCACCCAATCCCATCCGTAAACCGGCGAAAATCTCCTGCCGGCCCAGCGGGCCGCCGCCTTGCCACGCTTGGGCGTGGCAAGGCATTCCCCAATGCCCGGGCCAACCCAGGAGAGACGCAAGATGACGCAAGCCAAGCAGGATCCCGCCGCCTACGCGCAAACACCAGCCTTCGAAGCCGGCCGGCAGGTCCGCTCGGAAGTCATGGGAGAGCAATACGTGCAGCGCGCGTTCGACGCCGCGCAACAGCAAGGCGATGTCGGCCTGCAGCAACTGGTGACGGAATTCGCCTGGGGCACGGTCTGGACGCGCGACGGGCTCGAGCGCAAGCAGCGCAGCCTGGCTACGGTGTCGATGCTGATCGCACTCAACCGGCCGCAGGAACTGACGGGGCACCTGCGCGGCGCGCTGGCCAATGGCGTCACGCCGCAGGAGTTGCGCGAACTGGTGGTGCACAGCGCGGTGTACTGCGGCTTTCCGGCCGCGCTCGACGCGGGGCGCAAACTGGCGGAAGTGCTGGAGGCGGCCAACGCGAAGGGGTGACCGCCAGGGAAACGAGGCGAAGCGGCCCTGTCCGGTGGCGCGGCAAGCGCGCATTGTGCCGGTATGTGCGTGCGTTTCGTTCAGCGCTGCAGCGCCTGCGCGGCAAAGCTCACGAGGTAGCCGCTGCCCAGGCAGGCGGCAATCCATCCGGCGAGGATCAGGGCACTGTCTTTGACGGTCATGATGGATTCCTGTGGTCTGCCGTGGGCGCAGGGCGGCACGCTGCCGCCCTCGTCGTCCGGTGCAGCCGGTTCGTCCCGTTCATACGGCGAAGCCGAAGGGGTAGTCCTGGAGCAGCGTGCGGGCGCCGCCGCTGAAGGCATCGGCCTTGCGCGCGCCGCCGGTATAGGGATCGGACGAGCGGTGCACATAGCCGTAGTCGTCGCCGGCGTGGGTGCCGCGCGCGTCGGCGGCAAAGGCGGAGTTCAGCGAGAGCAGGGCGGTGCCGGCGATGACGGCAGCGAGCAGCAGGCGGGCGGTGGTGATGTTCATGATGGATCTGCCTTGTTGAAATCGGGAGAACATGTTGTGTCTCCATGCGACAAAGGATAGATCCGGCAGATCAACGATACTTAGCCGTGTATCGTATCCATCATTCAAATTTTTTGATTAAATCTGGCGGTGCTGTTCCCGCCCGGGCCGCCTGCCGCGCGGCGAAATCCCGCGCCGCCGCCAGCAGCCATGTGCGCAGGCGCGACATGGCATCGCTCACCGGGCGCGAGTCCGGCAATACCAGGTAATAGGCGCGCTGCGAGCGCATGGCCTGCGCCACCGGCATCGCCAGCAGCCCCAGCGCCAGGTATTCCTCCACCAGGAAACGCGGCACCAGGCCCACGCCCAGCTTGGCGCGGGCGGCGCTGATGACCATGCTGTGGTGGTCGTAGCGGGTGCCGCGCATGGCGTTGACGTCGCCAACGCCAGCCGCTTCCATCCAGTTCTTCCAGTCGAGGCGGCGCGTCGACAGATGCAGCAACGGTGCCTGCGCGATGCGTTCGGCGGTCACGGTCTCGCCGGCAAAGAAGTCCGGGTGGCAGATGGGCACCGACTCCTCGTCGAACAGCGGATCGGCCCGGCCGCCCGGATAGTTGGCTTCGCCGTAGTGGATGGCGGCGTCGTACGGCGTGCCATCGAACAGGAACACATCCGCTTGCGCGCTGAAATTGACCACCACCTGTGGGTGCTGTGCGTAGAAGGCGGGCAGGCGGGGTATCAGCCATTCCACCGCGAGTGTCGGCACGCAGGCGAGTTCGACGATGCCGCCGGCGCCCTCGTGCGCCATGATGTCCAGCGTATCGCGCTGCAGCTTCTGCAGACTCTCCCGCACCTGGTCGCCGTACAGCGAGCCGGCCGGGGTCAGGCTGACGCGCTGGTTGGCGCGGTGGAACAGGGCCACGCCAAGCTGGCTTTCCAGCGTGGCGATCTGGCGCGAGACGGCACTCTCGCTCAGGCATAGCTCGGCCGCGGCGCGGCGCAGGTTCTGGTGGCGCGCCGCGGCTTCGAAAGCGCGCAGGCTGCTCAGGCTGGGAATGCGGGAGGCGCTCATGGTCTCGGGGCGGGGGGCGGCGGGGACGATGGAGCCGTCGTCGCTGGATCGGCTCCACGTTGATATATAAAAGTCATCATCCTATGCGTAAAACTCGCTTGATGGAAAAAAGTTGATGACTAAAAATGCTGTACGCCGGGAATACTGCACTTGGGATTCCCGTGTCCCCCGCCCCCCAAGAGACGGGACATCACAACCATAAGGAAACGAGGAGACCGGCATGAAGCCACTGCTTCGCATCATCGGCCATTGCGGCATTTCACTGGGCCTGCTCGCGGCGGCCACCGCCAGCGCGGAAGACTTTCCCAACAAGCCGGTGCGCATCATCGTGCCGTACCCGGCCGGCGGCACCACCGACATGGTGGCGCGCATGATCGGCGACCAGCTCACGGCGATGTGGAAGCAGCCTGTGCTGGTGGACAACCGGCCCGGCGCCGGCGGCATCGTCGGCACCGGGGTGGCGGCCAAGTCGCCGGCCGACGGCTACACCCTGCTGATGGGCTCGGTAGGCGAGTTCGGCATCAATCCCACGCTGTACAAGAAGCTGCCCTATGACGCGGTGGCGGATTTCACGCCGGTGTCCCTGGTCGCCAAGGTGCCCAATGTGGTGGTGGTGTCGCCGGCCTTCGCCGAGCGCGCCCGCGTGCAGACGCTGGCGGAATTCATCGCCTACCTCAAGGCCAATCCCGGCAAGGTCAATATGGCGTCGGCCGGCAACGGCACCTCCACCCACCTGGCCGGCGAACTGTTCCAGCGCATGACCGGCACGCAGATGAGCCACGTCGCCTACAAGGGCAGCAGCCCGGCGCTGGCGGACCTGATGGGCGGCAGCGTGGACGTGATGTTCGACAACCTGCCGGCCTCGATCCAGTTCGTCCGCTCGGGCAAGCTCAAGGCGCTGGCGGTGACCTCGGCCGGGCGCTCCGCCGCCTTGCCCAATGTGCCGACCGTGGCTGCCGCCGGGCCGGTCGAAGGCTTCGACGCCAGCCCCTGGTTCGGCCTGTTCGCTCCCAAGGGCCTGCCCACCGCGCTGGCGCAGAAGATCAGCCGCGACCTGGCCCGCGCCACCAGCGATCCCGCCATCCAGGCCAAGCTGCGCGAGCAGGGCGCCGAGCTGGCGCCGAATACGCCGGAGGCGTTCGCCGAGCTGGTCAAGCACGACCGCCGCAAGTGGGGCGAGATCGTCAAGCTGTCCGGCGCCACGGTCGACTGATACGACGGACGGCGGGTCCCGTGCGCGCAGGGCGCGCGGGGCACGTAGCCGGCCTTGCCTGACCTTCGCCGCCGCCGCCACGCCTTCAACACTCACCGCGAGCATCCCATGAGCACGCCAGTCCATCCGTACGCCTTTGCACCGGCCATGCGGGAGCCGCAGGGCTCGCCCATCCGCGAGCTGTTCCCCTATATGAGTCTGCCGGGGATGATCTCCTTCGCGGGCGGCTATCCGTCTCCCGGCAGTTTCGATGCCGGCGCGCTGCAGGCCGCGGCCAGCGCGGTCATGGCCGCCGACCCGGCGCAGTGCCTGCAATACGGCCCGACCGAAGGCATGGCCGCGCTGCGGCGCGAACTGTCGGCGCTGATGGCCGAACGCGGTGCGCCCCTGCCCTCCGAGCAGATCGTGGTGACCTCGGGCTCGCAGCAGGGCTTCGAGCTGCTGGTCAAGGCCTTGGTCGCGCCCGGTACGCCGGTGTGGGTGGAAACGCCGACCTATCCCGCCGCGGTACAGGCGCTGCGGCTGGCCGGCGCGGCGGTGCGCGGCATCCCTTCCGACCGCGACGGGCTGTGCGTGGAATCCCTGGCCGCCATGCTGGCCGGCTGCAGCGAGGCAGAACGCCCGCGGCTGCTTTACCTGGTGCCCACCTTCGCCAATCCGAGCGGGCGCACGCTGGCGCTGGATCGCCGCCGCGCCCTGCTCGTGCTGGCCGCGCGGCATCGCATCGTGGTGGTGGAGGACGATCCCTACGGCAGCCTGCGCTTCGACGGCGAGCCGCTGCCTTCGCTGTTGTCGCTGGCCGCGCAGGATGCCGCGCTGGCGCCCTGGGTGATCTACCTGGGCAGCTTCTCCAAGACCATGGCGCCCGGGCTGCGGCTGGGCTGGATGGCCGGTCCCGCCGAGATCCTGCGGCGCGCGGTGATCGCCAAGCAGGTGTCGGACCTGTGCACCTCGCCGTGGCTGCAGCTGGCCATGGCCAGTTGCCTGGCCGATGGCCTGCTGGCCCGGCAGACCGCGCGCATCATTGCGCTCTACCGCCGCAAGCGGGACCTGATGGCGCAGGCGCTGGCCGACACGTTCGGCGCAGCCCTGCGCAGCGAAATGCCGCAAGGCGGCATGTTCCTGTGGTGCGGGATCGAAGGGGTGGACGATGCGGCCAGCCTGCTGCCGCATGCCATCGCGGCGCGCGTGATGTATGTGCCGGGCGCCAGCTTTGGCGTGGACGGCGCGCCTTCGGGCGCATTGCGGCTGTCGTTCGCTACCGCGTCGGACGAGCAGATCGTGGAAGGGGTGGCGCGCCTGCGGCAGGCGGTGCGGGCCAGCCAGGCGTAGGCCGCGCCGCGCGCGGCAGTATCAGCGGAGCTAGTCGCGATCGCGGCCGCGGCCACGGCCGTGATCATGATCATGCCAATCCCGGTCGCGCCGCTCGTGTTCGCGCCACTCCCGCTCGCGCCATTCGCGCTGGCGCCAGCCGGGGCCGTAGTAGCCAGGCCCGTAATAGCCGGGCCCCACTACCACCGGCTGCGGCGCGACATAGACGGGCGCGGGCTCGTAGACCGGCGCGGCGCGGTAGACGGGCACCGGCTGGTAGACCGGGGCCGGGGCAACATAGACCGGACCGGGCACGCCGATGCCGATATCCACATCCACGCGAGCAAAGGCGGCGCTTGAAGCGAGGCCGGCTACTGCGGCAAGGGTGCAAAGGGTGGCAATTTTCCGCACGGGCGACTCCGGTTAGTGGTGGCCTCCACTGTAATGCGGCGCGCCTTTGCCAGGTATTAGCGGCGCAATACAACTGTGTCTACTTGTAACGCAGCGGCGGCTTCATGCGCTGCGCCATGGCAGGCGCCGCCCCAGCCAGGGGGCTAGCGCGGAGGTGGCCACGCCCAGCGCGATCAAGGCCAGCCCGGCCGACAGATCCGCGGAGATCCGCTCCTGAAAGGCCACGGCTGACACGATCAGCCCGATCAGCGGCACGCACAGCATGGCGATCGAGGTCGCCGCCGGCGGCAGGGCCTGCGTCATGTTCAGCACCACGATGAAAGTCAGCGCGGTAGCCAGCGGACCGGTGTAGAACAGCAGCGGCCAGATCTCCGGCATCGAGAGGAAGTGGGGCGCGCCGTCGCGCAGCAGCGCCAGCACCACCAGCGGCACCGATGCCACCGCCGTCTCCCAGGGAATCATGTCGGCGCCCAGCCGCACCGTCCGGTTGGCGCGCAACTGGATAATGCTGAGCGACCAGGCCAGCGAGGCGCCGAGCAGCATCACCAGGCCCACCGCGGTATGCAGTTGCCAGTCGCGCAGCGCCGGCGCCACCATCAGCGCAATGCCGGCATAGCTCAGGCCGGTGGCAATCCATTGCGGGCGCGACAGCCGTTCCTTGAGCACCAGCGACGACAGCGGAATCACCCACACCGAGGTGGCATAGGCGATCACCGAGGCCCGCCCCGGCGGCACATACTGCAAGGCCCACAGCGCCAGCGCCGTGAAAGCCGCCATCTGCAGCAGGCCCACGCCGAGCACCAGCGGCCATTCCTGCCGCGTCGGCAGCCGCAGCCGGCCCAGCACGCCCAGCACCAGGAAGCTGATGGCCGCCGCCGAGACGAAGCGCGCGGCGGCAAACCAGAGCGGGCTGACGTGGGTCAGGCCGAGCTTCATGACCGGCCAGTTGCCGCCCCAGATCGCCACGGCGCAGGCGAGGGGGATAAACCGGCGCCATCCTTGTTGTGCTGCTTGCATGCTTCGACTCGACTTAACTCAACTCAACTCAATAACCAGAAACCGGAATCCGGAAACCAGGACCGCGGACTTGCCGGCGCGCCAGGCATGGCGCGGGCAGGCCGTGAAGTCTACGGTTTATTGCGTCGCAGCAAAAACCGAAGCCAACTGCAAATTCAGATCAATGCAGCATAGAATGCTGAGATTCATAGATGCGGGAGCGCAACGTGCTGGACATCGACCTGGACGCCACGGATATCCGGATTCTCAACGAACTGCAGCGCGATGCCAGCCTGACCAATGTGGAACTGGCCAGCCGCGTCAGCCTGTCGCCTTCGCCCTGCCTGGCGCGGGTCAAGCAGCTGGAGAAACGCGGCGTGATTTCGCGCCGGGTCACACTGCTGGACGCGCGCCGGCTCGGGCTGAAGGTGGTGGTGTTCATCCAGGTCTCGCTGGACAAGCAGCGCCGCGAGAGCCTCGACGGCTTCGAGCGGCGCATCACCAGCCTGCCGCAGGTGATGGAGTGCTACCTGATGTCGGGCGATGCCGATTACCTGCTGCGGGTGGTGGTGCCCGACGTGGAGGCGCTGGAGCGCCTGATCATCGACCAGATCACGCGTATTCCCGGCGTGTCGAATATCCGCTCGAGCTTTGCGCTCAAGCAGGTCCTGTACAGCACGGCCTTGCCGCTGGGGTGAGGGGCTGGCTCAGGAAGGCTGCCGCAGCGCCTCGCGCGCGGCGAGCGCCACCACGCTGTCGACGCGCGTATCCGCGCAGGCCACCGCGATGCCGTCCCGCAGCAGCGGCGCGGCCAGCCGCGTGAGCACGTTGCCGGGCGGCATCTCCACCGCCAGGCGCATGCCGCATTCGCGCGCCAGCAGCATGGTCTCGTGCCAGCGTACCGGCACGGCAAGGTTGCGCGCCAGGTCGGCGGCGATGCGCGCGGGGTCGCGCAGCTCGCGTGCCGCGCTGGCGCTGAAGTAGCGCAGGCGCGGCCGGCCGATGCGCACGCCGGCGACGGCGCGGGATAGTTCGTCCGCCGCGCCGTCGAGCAGGGGGCAGTGGGAGGGCACGCCGATGGCGATGGGGCGGGCCGCATGCGCGCCGCTGTCCAGCGCCAGCGCCGCCACGCGCGCCATGGCCGGCACGGCGCCGGAGATGACCAGCTGGGCAGGCGCATTGAGATTGGCCAGGTAGACCGGCGACGCCGGCCCGTGCACTTGCGCGATGAGGCGTTCCAGCGGGCCGCGCTCCAGCCCCAGGATCGCCGTCATGCCGTAGCCGGCCGGATACGCCTGCTCCATCAGGCGAGCGCGCAGCGCCACCAGCCTCACCGCGTCGGCATGGTCCAGCACGCCCGCGCAGACCGCTGCCGGGAACGCGCCGATCGACAGTCCGGCCACGGCATCGGGTTTGGCGCCTTCGGCCAGCAGGCAGCGCGCCATCGCCACGCCGGCGGCCAGCAGGCACAGTTGCACGGCCACGGTGGAGCCGAGTTCGGCGGCGCTGTCGAGCGCCAGCGCATCGCGCCCGAGCACCGCGCCGGTTTCGGCCACGGTGGCGTGCACGGCCGGGTGATCCGGCAGCGCATGCAGCATGCCGGCACGCTGGGCGCCCTGGCCGGGGAAAGTGAACAGCGTGCTCATGGCGCGGTCATGGCGTGGTCATGGGGCGCCACTGCCGGCGGGTGCCACGGGTCTTCGCACAGGACCGGACCGTTCGCTGTCCTGAGCAGCACGCGGCCACCGGTGCGCGCGCGCTCGCGCAGCGCGAAGGCGCCGGCGGGCGTGGACACCTGGATGTCGATGCGGGCGTCGCCGGGCTGCCCGTCGAGCAAGGCGACGAGCAGGCGTTCGGTCTGCGGTGCGAGCGGCATGCCCGCGGTGACCAGCAGGTCGAGGTCGCTCCCGGGGTGCAGCACGTCGATGCCCGAGGCGAGCGTGAAGCCGGCGCCGCCCGTCACGCCCCAGTTCAATTGCGCGTCGTCCAGCAGCGGCGCCACGCGCGCGAGCACCGTCAGCGCCGGCAAGGCGAGGCGGCGCGGATGATCGCGCCAGCGCGCCTGCCGCGCGATCATGCCCGGCGTGACCACGCGTGCCACCTGCGCGCGCGGCAGCCACGCCGCATGGCGCTGCGCGCGCGTGGTGCCGCGCAGGCCGACCGGGATGCGGCCTGCGTCAATGCGATCGCGCCGCACCACCAGCGGCGCGCGCGCCAGCCATTCGGCGCCGGCCCATGCGGGGAGCGCGTTCGCGCCGGCAAAGGCAGGCGGGTCCACCAGCCAGAGCAGGTCGTGGGGCAGCAGCGCGCGTGCCGTGGCGCCGTGCATGATCAGTCCTGCCACTGCTGCGCGAGCACCTCGCGCACGCGGCTGGAAGCCTGCCGGTTTTCTCCGCCGAGCCGGCTGCGCAGATCGTGCTCCGGCTCGGCCGCGATATCGGCCAGCGCGGCCTGCAGCGCGCCATGCACGGTGTCGAGATCGGCCGCGTCCGGCTGCCCGGCATGATGCACGCGGACCCTTTTCCACAGCAGCCCCAGCGTGGCGTAGTTGCCGATGTCGTAGGCCATCGGCGGCACGCTGGCGGCAAAGGTCTCCAGGTCCTCCACGCTGCGCAGGGTGATGCGCGCGGCGGCCTCTTTGCCCATGGCGTGCACTTGCACGCCGGCATCGTCCAGCGCGATCAGGCGGCTGGCCTGGTAGCCGTGCGCCAGGAAGGCGCCCGACATGGCGCGCCCGACCAGCAGCGCGATCACCGGATGCCCTTGCAGCCGCGCCGTGGCGTAGGCATCGGCCGCGCCGGCCAGCGACTGATGGATGCCGAAGGCTTCCTCGCGCCGGCCATAGGCCTGGCTGGGCGTGTCGACGACGGCCACGATGGGCCGCTTGATGGCGGCATCGCGGTCGGCCAGCACGGCTTCATGCACCGCCTGCGCCAGCGACCAGCCTTCGAGCAGGCCGACCTCGCCGTGGCGTACGCGCGGATAGGCATTGTCCGCATCCGGCACCACCGCGATAAAGCGGGCCGGCCGGCCCGCCAGCGCGGCGTCGGCGACCTGCACGGTGGCGGGATAGCCGGTGCGGCGCGGGGCGTTGCCGGTCAGCGCCGCCAGCCAGGTTTCGCCGCGGCCCTGGGTGCTTGCTGTACTTGCTGTACGTGCTGTGCTCATGGCTTTGCTCCGGGTGCGTAGATGGCGCGGACGGTTTCCGGCTCCGGCTGGCGCGCCGGATCGTATCCGGACAGCCGTTGCAGGTAGTGCGCGTAGCGCCCGCTGCGGTGCGTGGCCGGCACGCCCTCGGCCAGCAGCGCCTGCACGGTGGCGCGGATGGCGTCGCTGTCGTCCTCGACGTAGCGGTCGGCCAGGCCGGTGGCGATGCGCTGCTCGCCGCCGGTGAAACTCCAGATAAAGGGGCGGTCGCGCGAGTCATATTCCGCGATGCCGGCTTCCTGCTCGATCACCGCCGGCCCGTTGAGGCCGAGGCGCGCCTCGCGCGTGACCACAAGATAGCTGCACAGTCCCGCCGCGATCGACATGCCGCCGAAGCAGCCTACCTGTCCGGCGATCACGCCCACCACCGGCTGGTAGCGGCGCAGGTCGACGATGGCCGCGTGAATGTCGGCGATGGCCGCCAGCCCCAGGTTGGCTTCCTGCAGCCGCACGCCGCCGGTCTCGAACAGGATTGCCGCGCGCGTGGGCACGCCGCGGCGGTTGTCCTGCGCGGCCAGCTCCAGCGCGCCGGCGATCTTGGCGCCGCCCACTTCGCCCAGGCTGCCGCCCTGGAACGCGCCTTCGATGGCGAGGATCACGGCCGGCTGGCCGTCGATGCGGCCCTTGGCCACCACCACGCCGTCATCGGCCTGCGGCACCACGCCCTGGCGCTCCAGCCAGGGCGAGGCCAGCCGGTCGAACGGACCGGCCAGCTCGCGGAAGCTGCCGGGGTCGAGCAGCGCCTGCGCGCGGGCACGCGCTCCCAGCTCGGCAAAGCTCTCGCGGTTCAGCAGCGATGCGTGGTTCATGGCTGCTCCTTGCCATCGGCGCCGAGCGCTTCGAAGGCTTCCGCCAGGCGCATGCCGACCACCCCCGGCGTGGCGCCGAAATCGTGAATGCGGATGCGCATGGCGGCGCGCGGCGCGGCGCTGAACACGCGCGAGAGCTGCGCGTCCCAGACCTTGCCATAGCCGTCCACCGAGGTGGTGACCTGGATGGTGGTGGTGCCGGCCGTGCCGGGCTCGACCATCACTTCAAGGTCGCCGGAGCCGACCACGCCGACCAGCACGCGCTGGCCTGCCGGCGCGCCGGCGGGATATTCGAACTGGAGCTGTTCCATTACTTGTCTCCGTGCACAGGGCAAACGGCCGGCGGCATCGCACAGGGCAGCCGGTCCAGGAAGAAGGTGGCGGCGAGCAGGTCGGCCGCGCCACCGGGGGAGGCATTGCACGCCAGCATGCCGGCCTCGAGCCGGCGCAGCAGGCGGCGTCCGGCCAGCGTGGCGATGCCGCCGGCGGCCAGCACCTGGCTGGCGCCGTCCTGCATCAGCGCGATCCCTTCGCGGCCCGCGCGGGCCAGCACGCAGGTATCGTCGAGCCGGCTCATGATGGC
>NZ_JARJLM010000432.1 GCF_029335485.1 Cupriavidus basilensis | reverse complement strand
GGGAAGGGATCGTTGTTTCGTGGGCTGGCGAAACAAATATCTGCTTCTCACAAAATTAATATCGCTACTATACGATATACCTCCCGACCTTGCCGGTGCGCCGAAAGCGCCACTGATTAGCCATTCCCGCGGCAAGGTCTTGGCCAACGGCTTTTCGGTCTTTCGCCCGGATCGACCGGCATGCCCCCACTCTGGTTGCTTTAAAAAACCATGACGGTTAAACTCCACCTGGTTTTTTTACGAAACCAAATGGAGCATGTCATGGCTTTCAATCCAGGAGGCGCGGCCACCGGCGCCATCGTGCCGTCCCCGGCCGCCGAACCCGGCGCGGCGGCGCCTTCGATGCCATCGTCGCTGGTCTGGCTGTTCGCGCTGGCGTGCGGGCTTAGCGTGGCCAATGTGTATTACGCGCAGCCTTTGCTCGACGCCATGGCCCATGAGTTCGGCTTCGGCTACGGCGCGGTGGGGATCGTGATCACCGCCACGCAGGCCGGCTGCGCGCTGGCGCTGTTGCTGCTGGTGCCGGTGGGAGACCTGTTCGACCGGCGCCGGCTGATCCTGCTGCAGTTGCTGCTGCTGGCCATGGCGCTGGGCCTGGTGGTACTGGCATCCACGCGGGTTGCCTTGCTGGCCGGCATGCTCACCCTGGGCCTGCTGGGTACTGCCATGACGCAGGGGCTGATCGCCTTCGCCGCCACGCTGGCGGCGCCCGCCGAACGCGGCCGCGTGGTGGGGGCGGCGCAGGGCGGGGTGGTGATCGGGCTGCTGATGGCGCGCGCCATGGCGGGCGTGCTGGCCGACCTGGCCGGCTGGCGCGCGGTGTACGTGGTCTCCGGCGTGCTGGCCCTGCTGATGATCGCGCTGCTGGCGCGCTGCCTGCCGCGCCAGGCCAGCGCGCCGCTGCGGATAAGCTATGCGCGCCTGCTGGGCTCGATGTTCACGCTGCTGGCGAGCGAACGCACGCTGCAGATCCGCGGCGTGCTCGCCATGCTGATGTTCGCCGCGTTCAGCGTGTTCTGGACCGCCCTGGTGCTGCCGCTGAGCGCGCCGCCGTATTCGATGTCGCATACGGCCATCGGCGCCTTCGGGCTGGTGGGGGCGGCCGGCGCGCTGGCGGCGACGCATGCCGGGCGCCTGGCCGACCGCGGCCTTGGCCAGTGGACCACCGGCGTGGCGCTGATACTGTTGCTGGCCTGCTGGTTGCCGCTGGGCTTCGCCGGGCAATCGCTGTGGCTGCTGGTCGCCGGCGTGATCGTGCTGGACCTGGCGGGGCAGGCCATCCATGTCACCAACCAGAGCCTGGTGTTTCGCGTGCGGCCGGAAGCCCATAGCCGGCTGGTGGGCTGCTATATGCTGTTCTACGCGCTGGGTAGCGGTGCCGGGTCGATTGCTTCCACCCACGCCTATGCACTGGCCGGCTGGTCTGGCGTGTGCGTGCTCGGCGCCGCCATCAGTGCCGCCGCGCTGGCGTTCTGGGTCTTGACCCTGCGTGCCATGCCGCGGGTTTGCGCGGCGGCATGAAGGGGGCGTGCGCCCGGCGCGCCGCACCTGGTCTTGTCAAGCTCGAACCGTTCCCTCACTTGGGGGCAATCCGCCTGGGCACCTTTCCCTTCCTTGTCGAGCGTGACCTGTTGATACATTCACTTACCGCGATCCACGTCAACCAAAACCGGCTCGATCGCGTAAGAGCGGTGTCACCGTACGCGTTCGAGGCAGGCTAGCCATGACTTTCGGCTTTACACGTCTGATGTCGGCATTGGTTTCAGGCTCGGTTGCCTGCCTGCTGGGCGCGTGCGCGCTGGGCGGCGACGCGCAGACCGGCGGCGCGCCCGGGGCGGCCTTGAAGCCGGCGGACCTGCACTGGCTGAACAGCGTCACCTTCGGGGCCAACCAGGCTTCGATCGATCACTTGCGCAAGGTGGGCCGCGAGCGCTTCCTCGACGAGCAGCTCAAGGCACCGGCTACCGACACCGGCGAGCTTGCCGCCGCCATCGGCGCGCTGAGCATTTCCCGGCAAAGCGCCGAACAGAGGCTGCTCGCCGTGCGCGCCGAGCAGCAGCGCATCAATACCCTGACCGACCCTGACGAAAAACAGAAGGCAAGCCAGGCGCTGGGCCGCACCGGCAACGACGTGCTGATCGATACCAGCCGCCGTCACCTGCTGCGCGCGCTGTACTCGCCGGCGCAACTGCGCGAGCAGATGACCTGGTTCTGGATGAACCACTTCAGCGTGCATTCGGGCAAGGGCACGGTGCGCTGGGTGCTGGCCGACTACGAGGACAAGGCGGTGCGCGCGCACGCGCTTGGCAGGTTCCGCGACCTGCTGATGGCCACCGTGACCTCGCCGGCCATGCTCGACTATCTCGACAATGCGCAAAGCGCTGTCAACCGCATCAATGAGAATTACGCACGCGAGCTGATGGAGCTGCATACGCTGGGCGTATCGGGCGGCCCCAGCGGCTCGCGCTATACGCAACAGGACGTGCAGGAGCTGGCCCGCATCCTGACCGGGCTCGGCGTCAGCGCCGGCGGGCAGCCGCCCAAGCTGCCGCCGCAAAAGCAGGCGCTCTATCGTGCCAACGGCCTGTTCGAGTTCAACCCGAACCGGCACGATTTCGGTCCCAAGGTTTTCCTTGGCCGCCGCATCGAACCCACGGGCTTCCACGAGGTGGAGCAGGCGGTCGACCTACTCAGCCGCGACCCCGCCACCGCGCGCTTCATCTCCTACAAGCTGGCCGCATATTTCGTTGCCGATACGCCGCCGCCTGCACTGGTCGACCGCATGGCCGGCACCTTTGCGCACAGCGACGGCGACATTGCGGCAGTGCTGCGCACCATGTTCCTGTCGCCGGAGATGAACGCCACGGAGGCCTCGGGCACGCGCAAGTTCAAGGACCCGATGCGGTTCGTGGTGTCGTCGCTGCGGCTGGCCTATGACGGGCGCACGGTGGCCAACCTGCGCCCTGCCATCAACTGGCTCAACCAGCTCGGCGAACCGCTCTACGGCCGTATCACGCCCGATGGCTACCCGGCCGCGGAGAGCGCCTGGGCCAGCTCGGGGCAGATGGTCAAGCGGTTCGAGATCGCCCGCACGATCGGCTCGGGGCAGGCCGGCCTGTTCACCGGCGACGATGGCAAGCCCGCGGCCCAGGCTGGCTTTCCGCTGCTGAGCAATCGTGTCTTCTTCGACAGCATCGAACCCATGCTCGGGCCCGCCACGCGGCATGCCATGGCGCAAGCCACTTCGCAGGCGGAGTGGAACACCATCCTGCTGTCTTCGCCGGACTGGATGCAGGATTGAAAGCGCAAAGCGCAAAGCGGAAAGGAGCACACCATGCAACGACGTGAATGGCTCAAGCGCGCCGGGCTGGCCGGACTGGCCACGCTGGCTCCGGGCATTGTCTCGCGCGCCTATGCGCTGCCCCAGCAGGCCGATGCGCGTTTCCTGCTGGTGTTCCTGCGCGGCGGCTACGACGCCACCAATGTGCTGGTGCCGGCGGGCAGCGATTTCTACTATGCATCCCGCCCCACTATCGCCATTGCCAGGCCGGTGGCGGCGGGCGCGCCGGCCGATCCGCGCGCGGCGCTGTCGCTCGGCTCGGCCTTCGGCGGCGCTGCGCCCAGGGGTATCGATAGCTGGGCACTGCATCCCGCGCTCAAGGACAGCCTGCTGCCGCTGTGGCAAAAGCAGCAGATCGCCTTCGTGCCCTTTGCCGGTACCGACGATCTGTCGCGCAGCCACTTCGAGACGCAGGACGGCGTCGAGGCTGGCTTGCCGCTGGCCGGGAACGGGAAGGGCAGCGGCCATGCCGACGCATCGCTGCGCGGCAGCGGTTTTCTCAACCGCCTCGCCCAGTCCATGGGCGGCCGCGCCGCGCCGGTGGCCTTCACCGATGGCCTGCCGCTGGTACTGAGCGGGGGGCTCACCGTGCCCAATGTCTCGCTCAAAGGCACCGGACGCACGCCCTTCGACGAACGCCAGACCCGCGTGCTGGCGCAGATGTATCACGGCACGCGTTTCGAGTCGCTGATCGACGAAGGCTTCGAGCTGCGCCAGACCGTGGCGCAGGAAGCCGAGGCCATGCAGCGCCGCAACGCCATGCTGGCGGCTGCCGCCTCGCAGCCTGGCGCCGAGCCCGAGATGGCCGGCCGCATGCAGGAGATGCAGGCGGCCAACCGCCGCGCGCTCAGCGCCAAGGGTTTCGAGGTGGAAGCGCGGCGCATGGCGGGCCTGATGCGCGATCGCTTCAACCTTGGCTTTATCGACGTGGGCGGCTGGGACACGCACGTGAACCAGGGCGGCGCGCAGGGGCAACTGGCCAACCTGCTGGATAACCTCGGCAGCGGCGTTGCCGGATTCGCCGAGGAAATGGGGCCGGTGTGGAGCAAGACCACGGTGGTGGTGGTCTCGGAGTTTGGCCGCACCTTCCGCGAGAACGGCACGCGCGGCACCGATCACGGCCACGGCACCGTGTACTGGGTAGCGGGTGGCGCGGTGCGCGGCGGGCGCATCGCCGGCGAGCAGGTGGCGGTGGAGCAGCGCACGCTGAACCAGAACCGCGACTGGCCGGTGCTCAACGAATATCGCGCGATGCTGGGCGGCATGTTCAAGCGCCTGTATGGGCTGGACGATGCGCGCCTGGCCCATGTCTTCCCCGATACCCGGGCGGTGGATATCGGGCTGGTCTGAGCGGGACTGCGTCAGTTCGTTGCCGCCCCTGGC
>NZ_JARJLM010000431.1 GCF_029335485.1 Cupriavidus basilensis | reverse complement strand
CCATGAAACTCCAGTTCACCAAGATGCACGGCGCCGGCAACGACTTCGTCGTGTTCGACGGCATCCACCAGACCCTGAACCTGACGCCCGCGCAGTGGCGCGCGCTCGCCAACCGGCATTTCGGCGTGGGTGCCGACCAGATGCTGGTGGTCGAGAAGCCCACCCGCGACGACGTCGATTTCCGCTACCGTATCTTCAACGCCGACGGCAGCGAAGTGGAGCACTGCGGCAACGGTGCGCGCTGCTTCGTGCGCTTCGTCACGGACCACGGCCTGACCGACAAACGCTCGGTGCGCGTGCAGGTGATGAACGGCGTGATCACGCTGACGCTGCAGGACGACGGCCAGGTCACGGTCGACATGGGCGCGCCGGAACTCGAACCGGCGCGCGTG
Source organism: Cupriavidus basilensis (assembly GCF_029335485.1). GTDB lineage: Bacteria > Pseudomonadota > Gammaproteobacteria > Burkholderiales > Burkholderiaceae > Cupriavidus > Cupriavidus basilensis_E. The sequence continues at coordinate 21,691 of NZ_JARJLM010000431.1, read as the reverse complement.
CCGTTCCGCCCCGACGGCCTGCCGACCCGGGCCGAAGGCCGCGATACCGTCTACGGGCTGGAAGTGAACGGCCGCACCGAATGGATCTCGGCCGTCTCGATGGGCAATCCGCACGCGGTACAGGTGGTGGACGACACCGAAACCTTCCCCGTACTGCAGGACGGCCCCATCATCGAGCACCACGCGAGCTTCCCGAACCGCGTCAACGCGGGCTTCATGCAAGTGCTGGCGCGCCATGAAATCCGCCTGCGCGTATTCGAGCGCGGCGCTGGCGAAACGCTTGCCTGCGGCACCGGCGCGTGCGCCGCCGTCGTGGCCGGCATCCGCCGCGGCCTGCTCGACTCGCCGGTGCTGGTGCACACCCACGGCGGCGACCTCACCATCGCCTGGGACGGCGAGGAACAACCGGTGCGCATGACCGGCCCCGCCACCACGGTCTTCGAGGGCAGCATTGACCTGGACCGCTTGCCTGCCTGACCATAGGGGCCTGCGGCCAGCCCCGGCCGCGCCCTCCATGGAGTGCCAATGGCAATGCCGCTTGCAGATTTCCGCATCACCTCGGGCAAGAACTTCAGCCTGGACGGCTTCAATGCCGACGCAAAGCCGCTGTCCAGCGGCGACAAGGCTGCCGACCAGGCCCGCCTGACCGAACTGAGCACCCATCTGGACGCGCAGCAGGACATCTTCTACGCCGAGCATCGGCGCAAGCTGCTGATCGTCCTGCAAGGCATGGACACCAGCGGCAAGGACGGCACCGTACGCGGGGTCTTCCGCAGCTTCGACCCCCTGGGCATTCGCGTCGTCAGCTTCAAATCCCCCACCGCCGAGGAACTCGCGCACGACTACCTGTGGCGCATCCACGCCCAGGTGCCCCGCGCCGGCGAGATCGTGGTGTTCAACCGCAGCCACTACGAAGACGTGCTGATCACGCGCGTGCACGATTGGATCGACGAGGCCGAATGCGAGCGCCGGTACAAGCAGTTGCGTGCGTTCGAGACCATGCTGATGGAAACCGGCACGACCATCGTCAAGTGCTTCCTGCATATTTCCAAGGACGAGCAGAAATCCCGGCTCGAGGCGCGATTGGCCGACCCGCAGAAGCACTGGAAGTTCGACCAGAAGGATCTGGAAGAGCGGCAGTACTGGAAGAACTACATGGCCGCCTATGAGGCCGCGATCGCGGCCACCAGCACGCCGGAAGCGCCCTGGTACATCGTGCCGGCGGACTCGAAGACGCATCGGAACCTGATGGTGGCGGAAATACTGGCCGAGGTGTTCGGCAAGCTGAAGCCGCAGTATCCGGCCGGCAAGCCGGAACTGGCGAAACTGAAAGTGGTATGAGGGCGTTGCCTGCTGGCGCGGCAGATCGACGTTGGGGTCGAGGCCGTGGGGAATGAAGGAAGTCAAAGGCACCCGTGCCTTTGACCTTGGCGTCAGGCTGATGGCTTCGCCACCGCCATCACATCGTGATGCCCGTTCCCCCGATGGATATCGTGCGTGATGAACGGCCGTTCGTGCGTCGGCATGGCCAGCCACTCCGGATGCTTCAGCGTCTCCCGGATGTCATCCAGCCCGCTGGTCCAATGCTCGTTCATGGTCAACAAGCCAAACTGGTAGTCCTTGGCATTGCCCTCGAACGTCTTGTCCCGGTAGATCAGCTGAATCACATTGCGGCGGGCATCGCAGGCGTACTCCGCCGCCTTCCGGTACCAGTCGTTGTCGCGCTGCGCCTGCGGCACCAGCGCCATCACCTCGCTCAGCATGCGCCGGTAATTCTGCTGCTCGCCCATGTAATCGGTAATGGTGCGCGTGCGGCTGGAATACTGGATGTCTTTCTGGCGCTCGGCCACGTCCAGCAGGTTGTGCGGCAGCTTGCCGCGCGCGCTCCACAGGTCCACCTGGAAGATCAGCGCATCGCGGCGCGGCTGGGCGGTCAGCACTTCGGACAGCGGCGTGTTGGACACCAGGCCGCCATCCCAGTAGAACTCGCCGTCGATCTCCACCGCGGGAAATCCCGGCGGCAGGGCGCCCGATGCCATGAAATGCTCGGCGCGCAGCTTGCGGCGGGTATTGTCGAAGTAGGCAAAATTGCCGGTCCGCACGTTGACCGCACCCACCGAAACCCGCATCTCCTGGTGCGCGGCGTTGATGCGGTCGAAATCGACGAAGCGCTCCAGCGTGGACTTGAGCGGGCCGGTGTCGTAGTAACTGGCGTTGGCGGGACCGGCATGGCGTTCGAGCAGGCTCGGCCAGGGCCGCGGCTGGAAGAATCCACGCTGGCCTTCGAAGACCGCGCGCGCCGCCTCGATGCCATCGAACCAGACCCGCAGCGGGTCGGGCCAGTGGGTAGCGCTCTCCGCCAGCAATTCATATGGCAGCAGGCTCGGCAGCCACGGCTGCTGGCAGATGTACTCCCAGAAGGCGCGCAATTGCTCGACCCTGCGCTCCGGCGCGTTGCCGGCGATCACCGCGGCATTGAGCGCGCCGATCGAGATGCCGGCCACCCAGTTCGGCTGGATGCCCGCCTCGACGAGGCCTTGCAGCACGCCCGCCTGATAGGAACCGAGCGCGCCGCCACCCTGCAGCACCAGCGCCCTCACCGTGTACTCGTGATGCACCGGCACCTTTTGGCCGGCGCCCAGCGCAGCGGGGTCGGGGGGAGCGCAACCGCCAGGGGGCAGGTAGTTCGGCTCCGGCTCCCCTGGCGCTTCGGGCTTGGGCGCCCGCCCTGCCGGGTCCGCCACTACGGCAGCCGCCTCGCCCGCCACGGCGGGTTTCGCCGCGCCCGCGCCGTTTTCCTGTGCCACTTTGTCCAGCTTCTGCCGACGTCCACCAGCCACGGCCTCTCCTTGCTTGTTGTGTTTGCCAAAGCGGCCGGCTGCGATGCCGGCCGTGCGGCGGGACGGTGGCGCCTCGCGCCACACTATGCCGCCGCTTACTGCATATACCAGCCGTGACTCACGATAAAGGACTGCCCGGTCAAGGCCGCCGATGGGAACGCGCACAGGAACAGCGCCGTCTGGGCCACGTCGTCCACGGTGGTGAAGACGCCGTCCACCGTGCCGCCCAGCATCACGCGGCGGATGACTTCCTCCTCGCTGATGCCCAGTTCCTTGGCCTGCTCGGGAATCTGCTTGTCCACCAGCGGCGTGCGCACGAAACCCGGGCAGATCACGTGCGAGCGCACGTTGTACTCGGCGCCTTCCTTGGCCAGCACGCGCGCCAGCCCGAGCAGCGCGTGCTTGGCGGCGACATAGGCGGATTTCAGCGGCGAAGCCTCGTGCGAATGGACCGAGCCCATATAGATCACGGTGCCGCCGCGCTTGTCCTGGTACATGTACTTGAGGGCCGCCTTGGTGGTCAGGAAGGCACCGTCGACGTGGATGGCCTGCATCTTCTTCCAGTCGGAGAAGGCGTAGTTCTGGATCGGGTTGACGATCTGGATGCCAGCGTTGGAAACCAGGATATCGATGCCGCCGAAGGCCTTGGCGACCTCGTCGGTGGCACTGTTGACGGCATCTTCATTGGTCACGTCCATCGCCACCGCGATGGCGCGCCCGCCGGCCGCCTCGATGTCGGCGGCGGCTTTCTGCGCTGCCTCGAGATTCAGGTCGGCGATGGCCACCGCCGCGCCTTCCCTGGCCAGCAAGTCAGCGATAGCCTTGCCGATGCCGCTGGCGGCGCCGGTAACGATGGCGGATTTTCCCTGGAGCTTCATGGACCTACCTCCTGTGCGGATGATTCGGTTGGACGGGTTGAGGGGTTGAGAGGTTGACCGGATGGACCGGCTGCATCGGAATGAGCGCGACCGATCGGAATCGGAGGCCGTTCAGGCCAGATAGTCGAACACCACCTCGCCCAGCGCGAGGGTGAGGTCGGCGACGTAATGCCTGGCGCCGAGCACTTCGAGCACCGGCAGGCTGGCCACCGGCGCCAGCGCATGGGGCGACAGCGATAGCGCGGCGGGACCGGTCCAGGCGCCTTTCATTTCCACGTCCTTGAGGAAGTAGCAGACCAGTTCGCAGATGCGCGGGCTGCCGTCCACGTGGGGAATGATCTTGAGCAGGTAGTTGGGCGTGGTGGCAAGCGCCAGGCCCAGCGCGTCCTTGTCCAGCTCGCGATGCTTGTACCCCATGGTGCCGGTGGCGATGCGCACCGGGCCGTAGTCGAGCGTGCCGACCAGGGTATCCGTATGGACGGCCAGCTGCGGCGAGGCGAGCTTCTTCGGAAAGCCCCATAGCTCGCGCCCGCCCGCCAGCGGCGGATGGTCGTCGAGGTACATGGCGTGGGTGTAGTTGCCGGGCTTGCCCTGGTAGGTGACGGGAATCACCTGGCCCGATTCGGTGTAATCGCCGAAGCCGGTGGAGTCCGGCATGCGGATGAACTCGTAGTTGACCACCGCGTCGGCGATCTCCAGCGGTTCCGGCACCACCGCGCGCAGCAGCGCCGGATCGGTGCGGTAGGTGATGATGAAGAATTCCCGGTGGATGAAGCGGTATGGCCCCATCGGATAGGCCGGACTGGTGAGCGGCATGGCGAATGCCTGCTCGCGGATCGTCTTGATGTCCATCGCCAGCTAACCTCCTGAAGAGATGCTGCGCCGCCTTGCCGGACGGCAAGGCGAATCGCTGGCGGCCGGGGAAAGCCCGGTAGGCCGGCCAGCGAGATCAGTCAGACCGGCGATTTTCCTGCGCGGTTCCCGCTTTCTGCTGCATTGCGGTAAACCTTTGCAAGCGGCAGGCAACAGATCCCAGACTATACGCCGTAGCGCTGCCGATAGGCAGCCACCGCCTCGCGCGAGCCGCCCAGCGCGGGATCCTGGGATGCGTCCAGGTAAGCCAGCAGGTCCTTCAGGCTGGCGATCGAGATGACCGGCACGCCATATTCGCGCTGCACGTCCTGCACTGCGGAATGCGTGCCCACCTGGTCGGCGGTGCCGCTCTTTTCCATCCGGTCGAGCGCGATCAGCACGGCCGCGGGTTCCGCGCCCGCCGCGCGGATCATCTGCATCGACTCGCGCACCGAGGTACCGGCCGAGATCACATCGTCGACGATCACGACCTTGCCCTTGAGCCTGGCGCCCACCAGGGTGCCGCCTTCGCCGTGGTCCTTGGCCTCCTTGCGGTTGTAGGCGAAGCCCACGTCGCGCCCCAGGCCGGACAGCGCCACCGCCGTGGCGGACGCCAGCGTGATGCCCTTGTAGGCCGGCCCGAACAGCACGTCGAAGTCCAAACCGGAGGCGAGCAGGGTTTTCGCATAGAATTGCGCCACCTGGCCCAGCATCGCGCCCTGGTTGAACAGGCCCGCGTTGAAGAAGTAGGGCGACTTGCGGCCGGCCTTGGTCACGAATTCGCCGAAGGACAGCACGCCAGCGTCCAGCGCGAAGCGGATGAAGGTCTGGCTCAAGTCACCAGCGCCGGGCTGCGGTGTCGTCTGCTGCGTCATCATTTCTCTCTGATTTCAAAATTTCCCGAGATGTTACGGATTATCAGCGCCAACCTCAACGGCATCCGCTCCGCGGCCAAGAAAGGCTTTTTCGAATGGATGGGCAAGCAGGACGCCGACATGGTCTGCGTCCAGGAGCTCAAGGCGCAGGCCACCGACATGACGGAAGCGTTCCTGGCGCCACATGGCTACCACGGCTACTTCCATTATGCGGAGAAAAAAGGCTACAGCGGTGTCGGCCTCTACACCCGGCACAAGCCGGAGCGCATCATCACCGGCTTCGGCGTCCCCGAGTTCGATAACGAGGGCCGTTATGTCGAAGTGCAATATCCGCATCTGGCCGTGATCTCGGTCTACGTGCCGTCGGGCTCCAGCGGCGAAGAACGCCAGCAGGCGAAATTCCGCTTCATGGAAGCCTTCCTGCCCCACCTGCTGCAGCTCAAGGCCAGCGGGCGCGAGATCGTGCTGTGCGGCGACGTCAATATCGCGCACAAGGAAATCGACATCAAGAACTGGAAGGGCAACCTGAAGAACTCGGGTTTCCTGCCGGAAGAGCGCAGCTGGATCGGCGAACTATTCGACCAGCACGGCTATGTGGACGTGTTCCGCAGGCTGGACCCCCGCCCCGAGCAATACACCTGGTGGAGCAACCGCGGCCAGGCTTATGCCAAGAACGTCGGGTGGCGCATCGATTACCACCTGACCACGGCGAAGATCGCGGAAACGGCGCGCGCCACCTCGATCTACAAGGACGAGAAGTTCAGCGACCACGCGCCGCTGTCGATCGACTACGACTTCCCGCTGTAGTGGAGTGGGTGCCGGGATGCGCCAGGCTACGCCGAACGCACCTCGTCCAGCAGCTCAGGGTGCCGCTCCAGCACCTTGAGCAGCTTGACCAGCGCCAGCGGCGGCCTGGTCTTGCCGGTCTCGTAGCGCGAGAAGGCATTGACGCCACCGCCGAAGATCTCGGCGGCCTCGCGCTGGTCCAGGCTCAGCTTCTTGCGCACGGCGATGATGAAGGCCGGATCGACGATCGCGGCGTTGACCTGCTTTTGGAATGCCACTGCCGCTTCGCCGTACCGGTCCGCTTGATCCGGATCCAGCACGATTTCCCCGCATGCCGGACAAAAGCCGCCCGAGACCGCGGGAACGATGACCGTTTCGCCCTTGTACGTATAAGGCACGTCGCGCGTGTCCTGCACCAGTTCCGCACCCCCGCATTCCGGACATTTCATGATTCCAGCTCCTTGAATGACACGACCAGCACGGCATCGGTGACCGTCAGTTTCAGATACAGTGCACCGGCGGCGGTCATCGGCCGGTAAACGTCCTGCCATACCTTGTGATCCGCGTAGGTCGTCATGCTCTTGTAAAAGTCGGCCGAAGTCAGCGAAGCAATGACGCCGATCACGTCGGCACTGTCGAATCCGAGCTTGCGACTGTAAACGGCAGCGGAGCTCGTCAGGCAAACTCGCCCTTCGATTGCCAAGGTCCTGACCACCGAGAGCCTACAGTGAGGTGTATGTTTCTCCATCAAATTTAACCTACTAGGTTATGAATGACAAGGGGATTTGCGCTGCACTGCGGCACGCTCCCTGCCACGTCCCGCCAACCTAGTTACAATGCTGGTTCCCGTCCGATTCCGGCATGGGACCTTTCGTATTTCCAAGTGAGTCCGCCATGGTTTTCAAAGTGTTCGTAGATGGTCAGGAAGGCACCACCGGTCTCCGGCTGCTCGACTATCTGTCCGGCCGTTCCGATGTGGAGCTGCTGCGTATCGCCGATGACAAGCGCAAGGATCCGGCCGAACGAGCACGCTTTCTGAATGCCGCCGACGTTGCTTTCCTGTGCCTGCCCGACGTTGCCTCGCGCGAGGCCGTGTCGCTGGTGACCAACCCCAACACCTGCGTGATCGACGCCAGTACGGCGTTCCGCACCACCGACAGCTGGGCCTACGGCCTGCCGGAACTGACCCGCGGCCAGCGCGAGAAGATCCGCACCAGCAAGCGCATCGCCGTGCCGGGCTGCCACGCCAGCGCCTTCGTGCTGGCCGTGCGTCCGCTGGTGGAAGCCGGCGTGATGCAGGCCGACTACCCGGTCTCGGCCTTCTCGCTGACCGGCTACAGCGGCGGCGGCAAGAAGATGATTGCCGAGTTCGAAGCCGGCGGTAACCCGAAGCTGGACAGCCCGCGCCCCTACTCGCTCGGCCTCGAGCACAAGCACCTGCCCGAGATGCGCGTGCAGACCGGGCTGGCGCAGGCGCCGATCTTCAACCCGATCGTCGGCAACTTCCTCAAGGGCCTGGCCGTGACGGTGCCGGTGTACCCGGATCGCCTGGCGCGCAAGGTCACGCCCGGGCAGATCGCCGATATCTACCGCAAGCACTACGAAGGCGAACAATTCGTGCGCGTGATGCCGGTGGGCGACGAAGCCAACCTGGACGGCGGCTTCTTCGACGTACAGGCCAGCAACGACACCAACCGCGTCGACCTGTTCGTGTTCGGTTCGGACGAACGCATCGTGCTGATGGCGCGTCTGGACAACCTGGGCAAGGGCGCTGCCGGCGCCGCGGTGCAATGCATGAACGTGCATGTGGGCGCGGACGAAGCGACCGGGCTGGCGATCTGATATCTGCAAGCCTGCCGCGCCAGCGGCAAACGAAAAAAGCCGGCCATTGAGAGAGCCGGCTTTTTTTTCGACGCGGCAAGGGCAACCCCGCCGCCGCCTTTACCGCTTCAGCGGCTTCTGCCGGTCGTCGTCGCCGCTATCCACCGGCGCGGCGCCCAGGTTGGCCATATTGGCCCGATAGGGCTGCAGCTTGGCGACGCTGGTATCGATGGCCCGCGCGTAAAGCGGCAGCACCTCGGGCATGTGCTTCTCGAGTTCGGCGATGCGGGTGCGGCCCGACGGGTGGGTGGAAAGGAACTCCGAGCCCGACTGCGCCGAGGCTTGCGATATCGCGCCCATCTTCTGCCACAGCGATACGGATGCGCGCGGGTCGTAGCCGGCGCGGGCCGCGATATCCATGCCGACCAGGTCGGCCTCGGTCTCGTCCGAGCGCGAGAAGCGCAGCGTGAGCAGTTGCGCCCCGGTGCCCAGGGCCATATTGCCCAGGTTGCCGAAGCCGAACAGCTGCGAAATCACGTTGGCGCCCAGATTGGTGATCTCGGACTTGGCGGCCCGCTCGCGCGCATGCTCCTGCAGCGCGTGGGCGATCTCGTGGCCCATTACCATGGCGACTTCATCGTCGGTCAGCTTGAGCTGGTCGAGCAGGCCGCTATAGAAGGCGATCTTGCCGCCCGGCATGCAAAAGGCATTTACCTGCCTGGAGTTGATCAGGTTGACCTCCCACTTCCATTGCTTCGCGCGTTCATTCCAGCGCGGGGTTTCCGGCAGGATGCGCTTGGCGATGGCGCGCAGGCGCAGCACCTGCGGATTGTTGTCGCCCAGCAGCGTGCGCTTGGACTGCGCCTCCTGCTTGAGCTGCTCGTACTCCTGCGAAGCCTGCTGCTCGATGACCTCGACCGGCACGATCTGGCGGACCGACGCCCCGCCGCGCTGCACGCGGATGCCGCCTTCATCCTGGTCCGGGACCTGCTGCTGCGCCTGCGCCGCGCCCATGCCCAGGGCGGCGGCCAGCGCCAGCGCGGCCAGCCGGCATGGCAACGTAATCCCGGTGCGCTGGTGGCGGCGCTGACAACGCTGGCGATCGGACATGGACAATTCCTTGGATGCTGTTTGCGGCAAGCAGGGGACGAAGAGGTTGCGTCAAAAAGATGCTGGCGCCGCGGCAGCGGCATCGCATCCCGCGAATCAGGTCGGGCGGGCACAAGCGGTAATGCAATAATACACGGCGCCTTGCCCCGCCCGATCGCCATCCTGATTCATGACCTTCCAAGACTATCTCGACATTTTCCGCAATCGCCGCATCGGCGCCATGCTCACGCTAGGCTTCGCTTCCGGGTTGCCGCTGGCGCTCACCTCCGGCACCTTGCAGGCATGGATGACGGTGGAAGGGCTGGATATCAAGACCATCGGTTTCTTCTCACTGGTGGGCCAGGCCTATATCTTCAAGTTCCTGTGGGCGCCGCTGATGGACCGCTACACGCCGCCGCTGCTGGGCCGGCGCCGTGGCTGGCTGCTGCTGACCCAGCTCGGCCTGGTGCTCGGCATCGCGGGCATGGCCTTCTGCCCGCCGCACGAGGCGCTGTGGACGCTGGCGGCGCTGGCCACGCTGGTGGCCTTCCTGTCGGCCTCCCAGGACATCGTGTTCGACGCCTACAGCACCGACGTACTGCGCGCGCCCGAGCGCGGGGTAGGGGCGGCGGTCAAGGTGTTGGGCTACCGGCTGGCGATGCTGGTGTCGGGCGGGCTGGCGCTGTGGCTGGCCGACCGCGTGATGGGCTGGCAGCAGATGTACATCCTGATGGCGGGCCTGATGGGCATCGGCATCTTCAGCCTGCTGTGGGTGCCGGAGGCGGAGTCTCCGGCGCGCACGCCGCGCTCCATGGAGGAGGCCATCCTTGGCCCGCTGCGCGACTTCTTCTCGCGCCCCGGCGCCTGGTGGCTGCTGCTGCTGATCGTGCTCTACAAGCTGGGCGATGCCTTTGCCGGCAGCCTGTCCACCACCTTCCTGATCCGCGGCGTGGGCTTCTCGGCCGGCGAGGTGGGGCTGGTCAACAAGACGCTGGGGCTGGCCGCCACCATCGTGGGCGCGCTGTTCGGCGGCACGCTGATGGTACGCCTGGGGCTGTACCGCTCGCTGATGCTGTTCGGCATCCTGCAGGCGGTGTCCAACCTGGGCTACTGGATCCTGGCGGTGACGCCGCAGCACCTGTGGACCATGGGCGCCACCATCGCGGTGGAAAACCTCTGCGGCGGCATGGGCACGGCGGCCTTTGTGGCGCTGCTGATGACGCTGTGCAACCGCTCCTTCTCCGCCACGCAATATGCGCTGCTGTCGGCGCTGGCGTCGGTCGGGCGCGTCTACGTGGGGCCGAGTTCGGGCTATCTGGTGGAGGCGTTCGGCTGGCCGGCCTTCTACCTCAGCACGGTGGTGGTGGCGCTGCCCGGCGTGGTGCTGCTCTGGGCCATGCGCCACACCGTCCACCGCTACGAGGCGCAAGCCCGCGCCGCGGCCTGACGCCTGGCCGCGCGCCTACTGCTTGTAGTAGACGATCTGGTGCGAGGTCGCGAGCAGTTCGCCCCGCGGGCTCCAGATCTGCGCGCTCTGGTCGAAGAAGCCCTGGCGGAACACCTGGGCCTGGGCGCTGCCCAGCACATGGCTGCCGCCCAGCGCGGCCAGCGTGGGCGCGTCGGCATGGAAATACGTGGTCAGCGAGACCGTCCCGGCCGGCACGAAGCCGGCGCGCTTGAGGAAGATGCGCGGGTAAAACGTGTCGCACCATGCCGCCACCGCGGCAAAGTCCGGTGTCCGCGCCGGCGCGTCGCGCAGCCAGAACTGCGTCAGGCTGTCCGGGTTCTCGGTGCCCGCCTCGACATTCGGCTTGGCGCCGCGCACCGGCCGCAATTCATAGGCGTCCAGCCAGCGCACCGGCGCGAACCCCGCCATCGGCGCGATGTCGCTGGCGGGCGGCACCTGCGGAAACACGGCCTCGCCGCAGTCCCAGGTCTCACGGCGCACCGCGAAGAAGGCGGTGGCGGTGGTCGCCACTTCGTCTCCCTGGCGCAGCTCGATGGACCAGTGCTGGGTGTTGCGGTTGGTGCGCACCGGACGCGCCTCGATCACGAACGGCCCTTCCACGATCGGGCCGGCAAAGTTGACGGTCAGCGCGGACGGATCGCCGAGCCGGGCCGGATGCTGCAGCACGGCCTGCAACAGCGTGGCCGCGGTGATGCCGCCGAACGGGCCGATCATGTTCCAGTAGGCCGGCGTGGTGCGGCCGTGGAACAGGTTGTCGCCTGCCGGCTCGAGCGCGAGCGCGTGATCGAAGGCATGGACGGACTGGCTGGCGGAGGGCGTGTTGGACATGATGGCTGAAGATCAAAAAAGTACGATCGTTCGATAATACGCCAAACCGCGACCGTGCGCCGGGTGCGTCAACCGGGCACCACTTCCAATCCGGCGCAGTCCGTCTCAGCCCCTGGCCGCGCGCCCCCGCCGCAGCGGATTCCAGCCCAGCTGGTTGCCGATCACCGCCAGCAGGATCAGCGCCATGCCCGCCAGCTGCAGCGGCGTGAGCACCACGCCGAACACCAGTACGTCGATCACAATGGCCACCAGCGGGTAGACAAAGGACAGCGTGGCGATCGACAGCACGTTGAGGCGCTGGAAGGCGCCGTACAACAGCGTGTACATCACCCCGGTATGCACCAGGCCCAATGCCAGCAGCGCGCCCCAGGTGCGTGCGCCGAAGGTCGCGGCGGCCGGGTGCGCCAGGGGGAACAGCAACACCACCCCCATCGCCATCTGCAAACCCGCGATCTGCCCGGCCGGAATCCCCTTGAGGCGGCGCGTGGCCATGGTGGTGACGGCGTACAGCAAGGCCGCCAGCATCGCCAGCCCGACCCCGGACAGCATGCCGCCATCCGCCCCGCCATGCTCCAACCCCGTGATCAGCACCACGCCGCCAAAGGCCAGCACCAGCCAGGCCAGCCGCCCGGGCGGGATGGCCTCGCGCTGGAACAGCGCCGCCAGCAGGAGCAGGAAGAAAGGCTGGGTGTGATAGACCACGGTGGACACCGAGATGCCGCTATAGGCATAGGCCGAAAACAGAGCCAGCCAGTTAAGGATCAGCGTGACGCCGCCGAGCGCCAGCCAGCCCCAGTCGCGAGCGCGCATGGGCCGCCAGCCCCGGCGCAGGGCCAGCGTGCCCAGCAGCGCCGCGCCGCCGAACAGGCAGCGGAAGAACACCACGTCGAGCGGCGGCTGCCCGCTGGTCACCACGAACCAGCCGATGGTGCCCGACAGGGCCATGGCGGCCACCATCCGCCACGCGCCGCCGCGCCGGGCGGGTTCGCTGGCCGGGGAGGCCGGGGTGCCGGCCTGCGCCGCGGCGGTACCTGCATTGATCGTCATGTCGTGTCTCCTGCACTGCTCACCGATGGACGTCATTGTTCCACCAATGCATCCAGATCAACAATCCATCCTCAGAGCAATTACTATTTGATCTCTGATCACGAATCCAGGAGACAGCGCCATGCCGGTCGCCCATCTGAATGCCATGGCGGTATTCGCCCGGGTGGTGGAATGCGGCAGCTTTTCGGCCGCCGCCCGCGAGCTCGGCATGACGCCTTCGGCGGTGAGCCGGCACGTGACGCGCCTGGAGGCGGCTATCGGCGGCAGCTTGCTGCAACGGACCACGCGCGCCTTCTCGCTGACCGAGCTGGGGCAGGCCGTGCATGCCGCCTGCGCGCGCATGGTGGCGGCCGCGCAAGAGGTGAACGCCCTGGCCGGCGACCACGGCGGCACGCCGCATGGCTTGCTGCGGGTCAGCGCGCCGGTGGCATTCGGGCAGGCCTGGCTGGCGCCGCGGCTGCCGGCCCTGCTGGACCGCTTCCCGGCGCTGGAGCTGCAGCTGACGCTGGCCGACCGCATGGTGGACCTGGTGGAGGAAGGCATCGACGTGGCCATCCGCATCGCGCGCGAACTGGCGCCGGGGCTGGCGGCGCGCCCAATCCGCGCGGTGCGCTACCGGCTGGTGGCGTCGCCCGGCTGGCTGGCGCGGCATGGCACGCCGCCGGCGCCGGCGGCGCTGGCGGACCATCGCTGTCTGTATCTTGGCTACGGCGCCTTCGGCGAACGCTGGAGCCTGCGGCACCAAGGCGACGGGCAGGCCGTGACGCTGCGCATCCCGCCGCGGGCCACGCTGAACAACAGCGCGGCCATCGTCGCCATGGCGCAGGCCGGCGGCGGCATCGGGCTGGTGCCCGACTTCTCGGCCACCGCGGCGCTGGCGTCAGGCAGCCTGGTGACCGTGCTGGACGACTGGGAAATCCTGGAACCCTATGTGGGTACCGCGTTCGCGGTCTATACGCCGACCCGCCACCTTGCGCCCAAGGTGCGCGCCTTCGTCGATCACCTGGTGGCGCAGGCCGAGTTGGAAAACGGCACGGCAGGCGGCTGAGGGAAGCCGGCCGCCGGGCTGGCGGCGGCCGGCTTCCCGCTCAGGTGGAACAGACGCGGTACACCGCCAGGCTGCCGCGCCAGTTCACCCCCCAGTTGACGGTCACGCCTTCGTGCATCACCACGCGATCGAGGATGCGCAGCCCGACCTTGGGCGCCAATGCCTCGAAATCGCTGATGGTCAGCACGCGCACGTTGGGCGTGTCATACCACTGGTAAGGCAGCGACTCCGACACCGGCATGCGTCCGCGAAACACCGACAGCCGGTGCGGCAGGTAGCCGAAGTTGGGGAAGGACACGATGCATTCGCGCCCCACCCGCAGCGTGTCGCGCAGCACCTGCGCGGTGTTGTGGATGGTCTGCAGCGTCTGCGACAGGATCACGGTATCGAAGCTCTTGTCCTCGAACAGCGCCAGGCCGCCTTCCAGGTTCTGCTGGATCACGTGGACGCCCTTCTCCACGCAGGCCAGCACGCCCTCGTCGCGGATCTCGATGCCGTAGGCCTGCACGTCGAGCTCGTCCTGCAGCACGCGCAGCAGGCTGCCGTCGCCGCAGCCCAGGTCGAGCACGGTGGAGTTGGGTTCGATCCAGCGCGCGATGGCGCGGAAGTCGGGGCGCAGCGCCAGGATATTGGGGTTGGCCGCGGCATTCATGCGCCTATCTCCTCGGCGATGCGTTCGTAGTAGGCGCGCATCAGGTTGTGATAGCGCGGGTCGTCCAGCAGGAAGGCGTCGTGGCCATGGGGCGCGTCGATCTCGGCGTAGCTGACCGGCCGCTTGTTGTCGAGCAGCGCCTTGACCAGTTCGCGGCTGCGGTTGGGCGCGAAGCGCCAGTCGGTGGTGAAGCTGGCCACCAGGAAGCTGGCCTGCGTCTGCGCCACCGCGCGCGTGAGGTCGCCGCCGAAGGCCAGCGCCGGATCGAAGTAATCGAGTGCGCGCGTGATCAGCAGATAGGTATTGGCGTCGAAGTACTCGGCGAACTTGTCGCCCTGGTAGCGCAGGTAGCTCTCCACCTGGAACTCGACATCGAAGGAGAAGCGGATATCGTCGGTCTTGAGCTCGCGGCCGAATTTCTCCGCCATGTCCTCGTCGGACAGGTAGGTGATATGGCCGATCATGCGCGCCACGCGCAACCCGCGCTTGGGCTTCACGCCATGCGCGTAGTAGTTGCCGCCGTGGAAGTCCGGGTCCGACAGGATGGCGCTGCGCGCCACCTCGTTGAAGGCGATGTTCTGCGCCGACAGCTTGGGCGTGGAGGCCACCACGATGCAGTGGCGCAGCCGCTGCGGATACATCAGGCTCCAGGCCACCGCCTGCATGCCGCCAAGGCTGCCGCCCATCACCGCGGCGAACTGGCCGATTCCGAAGGCATCGGCCACGCGCGCCTGGGCATTGACCCAGTCCTCGACAGTGACCACCGGAAACAGCGCGCCGTACGGCTGGCCGGTGGCGGGGTTGGGGCTCATCGGCCCGGTCGAGCCGAAACAGGAGCCGAGGTTGTTGACGCCGATGACGAAAAAGCGGTTGGTATCGAGGGGCTTGCCGGGGCCGACCATATTGTCCCACCAGCCCACGTCGCGCAGGTCGTGCGCATACACGCCGGCCACGTGGTGCGAGGCATTGAGCGCATGGCACACCAGCACGGCATTGGAGCGCGCGGCGTTGAGCGTGCCGTAGGTCTCGACCATCAGGTCGTAGTCGGCGAGCGAGGTGCCGTTGCGCAGCTTCAACGGCTCGGAGAAATGCATGCGCTGCGGCGTGACGATGCCGACCGAATCGGTCGGCAGGTCCAGCACGGCAGGAGGCGGAGCTACGTCTGTCATGGAATCGGCCCGTCGGCGAACGGGCATAAAAAAACCCGACCGGCATTGCTTGGACGTTGCATGCACATGGCATGAACGACGGCGCAGCCAAATCGGGTTTTGCACGGGCCTTGATTCCCGCGTGTCGGTGCCTTGCGTGGCAGGGAACCGACCCACCTCTTTAGCCGCATTTATATTGGCTGCCGGATTCCCCCAGGACAATACTTCAGGGGTTACCATGCCGCCGCGCGCCCGCAAGCCAGTCATCAAATCGGCGCGACCCGCTTATTATAGAGCAAACAAGAGCGCCGGCGGCGGCGCATCGCTGCATAGCCAATCCGGAACCGAGCCCTGCCTTGACGAAACCACCCAATATCCTGGTCATCGAAGACGAATCCGCGATCGCGGACACCATCCTCTATGCGCTCTCGACCGACGGCATGGCGGTCGAGCATTGCGCGCTTGGCGGCGCCGCGCTGGAACGCCTGCGGGCGCAGGCGCCCGACCTGGTGATCCTCGACGTCGGCCTGCCCGACATCAACGGCTTCGAGGTCTGCCGCACGCTGCGCACCTTCTCCGATGTGCCGGTCATCTTCCTCACCGCGCGCAACGAGGAGATCGACCGCATCGTCGGGCTGGAGATCGGCGCCGACGACTACGTGGTCAAGCCCTTCTCGCCGCGCGAACTGGCCGCGCGCGTGCGCGTGATCCTGCGGCGCACCGGCTTGCGCGCCGCCCAGCCGCCGGCGGCGCAGGCACCCGCCGGCGCGCCGGCGCAAGGCTTCACGCTGGACGCGGACGGTGCGCGCCTGGCCTGGCGCGGGCAATGGCTGGACCTCACCCGCTACGAATACCGGCTGCTGGCGCTGCTGCTGCGCCAGCCCGGGCGCATCTATTCGCGCGCGCAGCTGATGGAGCTGGTCTGGCACGACGCCATCGACACCATCGACCGCACCGTCGACACCCACATCAAGACCGTGCGCGCCAAGCTGCGCGCGCTCGACCCCGACTGCGACCCGATCCGCACGCATCGCGGCATGGGCTACTCGCTCGAGCCCTGAACCCTTCCCTCCCGCACCGGACCTACGGCCACACATGCATATCGGGCTTCGCATCTTCTTCGGCTTTTTCCTGATCGTCGGGCTGGCCGCCTTCCTCACGCTGCGGGTATTCGTGCAGGAGGTCAAGCCGGGCGTGCGCCAGGCCATGGAAGACACGCTGGTCGACACCGCGCACGTGCTGGCGGTGCTGGCCGCCGACGACATGAAGAACGGCCGCATCGCCAACGGCAGCTTCGCGCGGCGGCTGGCGCGGCTGCGCGGCGACAAGGTCGACGCCAATGTGTGGGGCATGCACAAGAATGCGGTGGGCTACCGCATCTACATCACCGACCAGCGCGGCATCGTGCGCTTCGATTCCGGCGAGGCCGCGGTCGGCGCCGACTACTCGCGCTGGAACGACGTCTACCGCACCCTGCGGGGCGAATACGGCGCGCGCAGCACGCGCAGCAACCCCGAAGACGACGCCAGCACGGTGATGCACGTGGCGGCGCCCATCCGCGACGGCGACAAGACCATCGGCGTGCTCACCGTGGCCAAGCCCAACGTGACCATGGCGCCCTTCATCGAACGCAGCCAGCGCAAGATCCTGCAGAGCGGCCTGCTGCTGATGGGCGGCGCCTTCGTGATCGGGCTGGTCTGCACGCTCTGGCTGGTGCACGGGCTGCGCCGCCTGCAGCGCTATGCGCGCGCGGTGGCCGCCGGCGAGCGCGCCGAGATGCCGCTGCGCGGTGCGAGCGAGCTGGCCGAGCTGGGCCGCTCGGTGGAAAGCATGCGGCTGCGGCTCGAGGACAAGCAGTATGTCGAACACTATATCCACACGCTCACGCATGAGATGAAGAGCCCGCTGGCGGCCATCAGCGGCGCCGCCGAACTGCTGCAGGAAGACATGCCCGCCGCCGACCGCAACCGCTTCGTCGCCAATATCCGGCGGCAGGCGCAACGGCTGGAGGAAATGATCCGCAAGCTGCTGGCGCTGGCGGCGCTGGAACAGCGGCAGAGCCTGGAGACCCACGAGCCGGTCGCGCTGGTACCGCTGATCGGGCAGCTGCTGCAGGAGCTGGAGCCGCGCGCGCGCCAGCGCGGGCTGGCCTTGCGCCTGCTGCCGCCGGCCCAGCCCGCGCCCATGGTGAAGGGCGACCGCTTCCTGCTGCACCAGGCACTGTCCAACCTGCTGGAGAACGCGCTCGATTTCGCCCCGGAAGCGAGCGTGGTGGAAATCGCCGTCGAGCGCCGCGGCGATCCCGCAGACACCATTGCCCTGCGGATCACCGATCACGGTCCCGGCATTCCCGACTATGCCCTGCCCCGCCTGTTCGAGCGTTTCTACTCGCTGCCGCGCCCCGGCGGGCAGGACAAGAGCACCGGCCTGGGCCTGTGCTTCGTGCGCGAGATCGCCACCCTGCATCACGGCGAGGTTGCGCTGGCCAACCGGGCCGAGGGCGGAGCCTGCGCCACGCTGACCCTGCCCGCGGCCTAGGGGCCTGGCGGCGTCGAAGCCAGCAGGGCGGCTTCACGTTCGCCACACACAGCCTTCACGCGGGCTTCCCCGGCACCTCACATGGCGGTCCTAAGCTGGCGGCATCGTGACTCCCGCGCGCCTGCCGCCATGAACCGAATCCTTCTCTGCAAGTCCGCCATCACCGCAGTGCTGATCCTGCTGATCCTGATCCCGCTGCACCTTGTCGGCAACGCGGTGCAAGACCGCAAGCATTTCCGCGAGGAAGCCGTGCACAGCGTCTGGCAGAGCTACGCCGGCCAGCAGACCCTGACCGGCCCGGTGCTGGTGCTGCCGTACAAGGAAATCCTGCGCGTGGCCGACAACAGCGACCCGAAGCGGCCCAATGCCACCGTGCTGCAGGCCGAGGCCCTGCAGGTGCTGGCCTTCCCCAAGACCCTGCGCATCAACGGGGAGGTAACGCCGAGCGAGCGCTACCGCGGCATCCACAAGGTGCTGGTGTACGAGATGCAGAGCCGCTGGCAGGGCACCATCGAACTGCCCGATCCGGGCGCGCTGCCGAAATCCGCGGGCCACGTCGGCTTTGAGGTGGGACAGCCCTATATCGCGATCGGCATCAGCGACACGCGCGGCCTGATGGCGGCGCCCACCTTCGAACTCGACGGCAAGCCGCTGAAGCTGGAGCAAGGCGTGCGGCTGAAGAGCCTGACGCAGGGCCTGCACGCAGAGATCGACCTGCCGCCCGTCAAGGCCGCGAAACCCGGCCTGGATGGCCGGTCCGCGCAGGCACAGCGCGTGGTGCCGTTCTCGCTGACCCTGCCGCTGCTCGGCGCGCAATCGCTGGCCTTTGCCCCGGTGGCCGACCAGAACGACATTGCGCTCACCTCCGCCTGGCGGCATCCGAGCTTCGACGGCGATTTCCTGCCGCGCACCCGCACCGTGGATGCGCAAGGCTTCCGCAGCAACTGGAGCGTGACCTCGTACAACACCAAGGTCCGCGGCCAGCTCGCGGGCACCGGCGACGGCATGCTGGAGACGGTTTCGGTGACGCTGATCGATCCGGTCAACATCTACCTGCAGGCGGAACGCGCGGTGAAGTACGGCGCGCTGTTCGTGCTGCTGACCTTCGCCGGCTTCTTTATGTTCGAGCTGGTCAAGCGGCTGCGCATCCATCCCATCCAGTACCTGCTGGTGGGCCTGGCGCTGGCGGTGTTCTTCCTGCTGCTGCTGAGCCTGTCGGAGCATATCGCCTTCGCGCTGGCCTACCTCGCCGCCAGCGCCGCCTGCATCGGGCTGCTGGGCTTCTACCTGTCCTTCGTGCTGCAGAGCTGGCGGCGCGGGCTGGCCTTCGCCGCGCTGCTGACCGTGCTGTATGGCGCGCTCTATGGCCTGCTGCTGTCGGAAGACAACGCGCTGATGCTGGGTTCGCTGCTGCTGTTCGTGATCCTGGCCGCCATCATGGTGATGACCCGGCGCATCGACTGGTACGCTGCGGGCGCCGCCTGGCAGCCGCTGCGCGACAAGTCCGCCGCCGACGCC
The DNA here is from genome assembly GCF_029335485.1 of Cupriavidus basilensis. Taxonomy (GTDB): domain Bacteria; phylum Pseudomonadota; class Gammaproteobacteria; order Burkholderiales; family Burkholderiaceae; genus Cupriavidus; species Cupriavidus basilensis_E. The sequence continues at coordinate 2,303 of NZ_JARJLM010000431.1, read as the reverse complement.
CCCGCCGTGCAAAGCTGAGCCGGCAGCGCGCATCATGCCCACCTACCTCCACTGCGCTCCGCCGCTCGCCCTGGCCGCCGCGCTGGGCCGGCGCCGGGTACCGGCAAGCCTGATGCTGGCCGGCGTCGCCGCCAGCATCCTGCCCGATGCCGACATGCTCAACGTCTGGTATGCCGGCGTGCGCTACAGCAGCGTGCTGGGCCATCGCGGCCTGACCCATTCGATCGGCTTCGCGCTGGCGCTCGGGCTGCTGGCCGCGCTGGCGGCGCGGCGCTGCGGCTGGCGGCGCGGCATCGCCTTCCTGTTTATCGCCGCCAGCGCCGCCTCGCACCCGCTGCTGGACCTGCTGACCGACCGCGGCATCGGCACGGCGCTGTTCTATCCGCTGCTGGACCGGCGCGTGACCCTGCCGTGGCGGCCGCTGCCGCTGACCGGCGCGGGACTGTTCGGCACAGCCCGCCTGTGGCTGGAATGCCTGTGGATCGGGCTGCCGATGCTGACGCTGGCCACGCTCGGCGCCGCGCTGCGCCAGCGGCTCGATCGCAAGCAGCCGCTCCAGCAGGGTGCGGCCATGGCGACCGCGCGCGCCAGTGCGGATTGAAACCGCCATGACCACCCGCGCCACGCAGATGCCCGACCTGCTCGACACACTCGACCCGCGCCTTGGGCCGCCCGGCGGCCCAGGCCCCTCGCACAACCGGCTCGACCGCTTCCTGACCGCGCCGCGCCCTGGCCTCGCTCTGGCCGGCACCGCACGCGCGCTGTGCGAGTTCCTGGCCTTCGGCGTCAAGGAGGCCCGCTCCTGCCTGTTCGCGGGGCTGTTCTTCCTGGCCGTCTTCGCCGTGCCGCGCGGCGGCTGGCTGGGCATCCCGCGCTACGACCTGCTGCTGGCGGCAGCGCTCGGCATCCAGGCGGCGATGGTCTGGGCGCGGCTGGAAACGCTGGACGAACTCAAGGCCATCAGCCTGTTCCACGTAGTGGGCTTCGCGCTGGAGGTATTCAAGACGTCAGGCGGCATCCAGTCGTGGAGCTATCCGGACTTCGCCTACACCAAGGTGCTGGGCGTGCCGCTGTTCTCGGGCTTCATGTACGCGGCGGTGGGCAGCTACATCATCCAGGCCTGGCGCATCCTGGACGTGCGCGTGCGGCATCACCCGCCATACTGGATGGCGGGCCTGATGGCGGCGCTGGTGTACGCGAACTTCTTCACCCACCACTTTATCGGCGACTTCCGCTGGTACCTGGCCTGCGGCATCGCGGGGCTGTATGCGCGCGCCACCGTGCGCTTCCGGCCGCTGGACCGCGAGCGCGAGATGCCGCTGCTGCTGGCTTTCGTACTGATCGGCCTGTTCGTCTGGATCGCGGAGAACATCAGCACGTTCTTCGCGGTATGGCGCTACCCCAACCAGCTCGGCGCGTGGTCGGCGGTGCATGTGGGCAAATGGAGTTCGTGGTCGCTGCTGATCGTGATGACTTTCACCATCGTGGCCAACCTGAAGCACATCAAGGCCAGCATCCATGTGCCGGCGGCCTGATGCTGCCGGCAACGCCGCATCGGTGCTGAGCGCTTGCACTTGTGTCCCGGCTGGGAGGAAGGCCGGGGGAGAGGGAGTGACAACCCTCGGGCGCCGCAGGCCGCACTGGCGCATCCTGCCGGCTTCGGCCAGTGCCTCAGCTTTGCCGGCAGGCGCGATTAGCCCAGCAACACCCGCAACTGCGCGTCCGCGTTCTCGCTCGGCAGCTTGCGGAAGCCGCTCTTGGCATAGCGGTGCCACAGGCCCTGCACGGTCGCCACGATCAGCGCCGCGCGCACCGGCACGTCGGTGTCGGATGGGAAGGCGCCCTGGCTGATGGCGATCTTCAGGCACTGGCGCAGCGAGGCCTCGATGCGGTCCACTAGCTGGTTGATGCGCTCCTGCAGGCGATCGTGCTCGCCCACCAGTGCTTCACCGGTAAGCACACGCGTCATGCCGGGGTTTTTCTCGGCAAAGGACAGCAGCATGCGCACCACCGCGTGCGCCTGGCGCAGGCCATGCTCTTCCTGGGTGGTGATCTGGTTGATCAGGCCGAATACGGTCTGCTCGATAAAGCCGATCAGGCCCTCGAACATCTGCGCCTTGCTGGCGAAATGGCGGTACAGCGCCGCCTCTGAAACGCTGAGCTTGGCGGCCAGCGCCGCGGTGGTGATCTTTTCCCCGCGCGGCACTTCCAGCATCCCGGCCAGCGTCTGCAGGATCTGCACGCGCCTTTCGCCCGGACGCGGACGCTTGCGTGGCGGCGCCTCGTCGGCGTCCACGCCTGGC
>NZ_JARJLM010000430.1 GCF_029335485.1 Cupriavidus basilensis | reverse complement strand
CGCCGAGGCATTCACGCCTCAACGCAGGGTGTGGCTCCGGGCAATAAAAAAGCACCTCGGAGAGGTGCTTTTCTTTCCATCTGCCGCCAGGCCGGCCAACCGGCAAACGCGGCAAGGGGTCCGAACCGGGTCGGCAAACGCACTGGGATCCGGTTCGGACTTGCATGCCATTACGGCATGCTCGATCTCACTGGCATGCTGGCCAGAGGATCTCCTGCCGGCTTACCTTCGCCTTGCTACGGCGTGTCTCGGTCGGCAGGCTTTTAGTATAGGTCGGCAGCAGGGCGGGTCAACAAGAGTTTCCATCGTTTCCGTTCGGCGCCGGCGTGCCCGGCTGTCCCCGGCACGAATATGCGCGCGGGTTCGCGGCCCGGCGCGGCGAACCCGCCGTGCTACGATTCCTAAAAGATCAGGATGAGACAAACCAGTGAGCCATGATATTGCAGCGCGCTTCGACGCGGAATTTGCCCCGCGCATCGCCGAGGCGATCGCCAGCCTGTTCAAGCACCGGATTCGCGTCGAGGTCATCGCGGACGACAAGCCTGGCCGGCCAGCCAGGCTGCGCATTTCCGGCGAACCCTTCGACGAGTCGCGGCGATTTTCGCATCCGTTGAACGTCTACCTGTCGTGGGACGGCCTGGAAGTCGAGGCGCTGTTCGCCACCGGCGGCGATGCGAAGTTCGAGCACTATCTGGCGGCGCTTGCCGGCAAGATTCACGCGTGGCAGATACCGCGCCAGATCGATTTCGGGTCGCGCTCGCAAGCGGATCCTACGGTACTGATCGGCGGGCTCGATTTCGAGCATTGAGCGGGTGAGTATGCCATCGGGCGATTCCGCGGGCGCCTTGCATCGCCAGGCGCCCGATGGCGATGGCGAGCGTTGGCAGTCCGGCCTCATCCGCAACTCGTGCTAAAGTGCCCTGATGCGATCCTCCGGAGGAGCATCATGGCAAACGATTCCACGCAGCATCTGCAGGCCATTGTCCAGACGGCGCCCCAGGCGGGGCGCTATGTGTGGGTGATCACCCTGGTCGATTTCGCCGCGCGGCAGGTCAGGCGCACGATCGTCTCCGACGATACATTCACGACATCGGATGCCGCGCGCGTGGCTGGCGACGCCCAGCTCAAGGCGATGGCGGCTGACAGGTAGCCGCCCCGTGGCGCCAGGCGCGGGAGCAACGATGAGCATGTGCGAGGCCTGCGCGCAGATCCGTCCGGGCTCGACTGGCGGTACAGGACATCCCCGGCTGCTATTGACGGATACGCAGCGCATCAAGCGGCGCGGCGAGCCCGCGATCACCTTTGCCACGTACACCTGCGCCGACTGCGGATGCCGCTGGCGGCACGAGAGCGACAAGAACGGCAAGGGCCCCGGCTGGTCCGTGCAGGCTGAAGGCTGAACGCAATTCCCGTTATTGCCCGGCAACAGGGCAAGGCGAAACCCGCGGAGGTGCGGCGCCACGAACGGCTGTACCTGCAAACCAACCATCATCTCGGGAGCGCACGTTGGACACTGGACCTTTCACCCGCTACAAGGGTTTCGATCTCTACCCGCTGATCTATCGCCACCAGGCTGAACGCACCTGGCCGGAGCGCAGGCCGGACCGCAGCTTCAATGCCTCCGTTGTGATCTGCCGCGAGGGCCATGAGCCGGGTACCGAGCGCTCGCGCGTGTTTCGCCTCACCGCGGCGCCCTGGGACAATATCGGCACCGCCCGTCGCGGCGCGGTGAAGTTCGGCGAGGACATCATCAACGGGCTGGTGCCGGGGGAATCGGTTACTGCGCTCTAGTTTTCATGCGGCCAGTGACCACCGGGCGTATCACGGCGTCATGGCGGCGTACACCGCGTTCCTGAACCAGGCGCGGTAGTGCTCGCGCTGGCCGGGGGCCTGCATCATCCAGATCGCCACGGTCTTCTCGCGCGGGCCGACCCAGAAGTAGGTGCCGCCGACTCCGCCCCAGTAGTAGTCGCCGACGGAGCCCGGCGTGGCCGATTCGCCGGCGCTGGTGCGTGTACCGAATCCCAGCCCGAAACCGTAGCCCGGTCCCGGCAGATAGGCAGGCCCGCGCTGTTGCGAATCGGCGCGGATGGGGCCGAGGTGGTCGGCGGTCATATAGGCCACGGTCTTCGGCGAGAGCAGGCGCACGAGACGGGCGATGAATTCAACATTGCTTTGCTCGGCAGCGTCCACGTCCGGGCGCTTGTACTCATCCTTGACCAGCGATCTGCCGAACACGCCGTAGGTCAGTCCCGAGGTGTGGCGCAGCAGGTCCTGCACGGTCATTTCGCGCTGCGCGGGCCAAGAAGGCGCTTCTTATCGTTTGTCTCTTCCTTTGCCTTATCGTTGTCTTGGCCATGTCTTATCGACGCGGCCGCGATCCGGCATCGATCCGGGCCGGCCGGGCTCGATTCCGGCAAGGCGTCGCGATCGTCGCATGCGCGATGTCCGCGCGTGAATCAAGGCTCACCCGGCCTGGAGGCCGCGTCATGCTACGATCGCGACAAATTATTGGAGGTGGTGATGTCAAAGCACGTATTCACTCGGAGCCAGTATCTGGCCATCCTCAATGAAAGCCTGAAGAACGATCCGAGGTGGCAGCCTGGCATGGCCTTTGTTTTCCATCCCCCTGGTGCTGACGAAGCCGGCGCGACCGGGGTGGGATGCACCGGTCCTGATGACGCGCTTTTCGTCTACGCGGAAATAGAGCGCGTGGCGGCGGACCTGATCGAGGTGCGGGACCCGGAGTAGGGCAGCGGTACCCGGCGCCGGGATGGCGTGCTCGCGTCCGCAGTGCGAGATACAGGGACAGCCCCGCCGCCGACCTGCGTACAATACCGCCCCAGACTGACTCTAGCGGAACATGCCGTGAAAAAGACCGACCTCGAAAAGAACAAAGCGCTGAAACTCGCCAACAGCCTGAAGCTGTCAGCGGCCGTCCGTGCCGGGCGCGATACCGGCCCGGCCAAGGTCGATCGCCGCGAACAGCGTCGCCTCGATCAGGAACAGGGCCTGGTGCCGTTCGCCTGCAAGCTCGACGGCGAACTGGTCAAGCGCCTGCAGGCCCTGGCGCCGGCGCATGCCGGCGGCATGAGCGGCCTGCTCAAGGAAGCGCTGGAACGCGGCCTGCCGGCGGAAGACGCGGCAGGCTGATACCGGTCGGCCTGAGCCCGGGCCGTGGACGTGGGGGTATGTGATTTTTCGATCTCATGCATCTGCGGACGGCGGGACCTGGGGAGTTGAACACAAAACGCCCGCTGGATCTCAGCGGGCGTTTTGCATGATAGCGACGGCCCGCAAGGGCGCCGCCACCGGGGGGATGCAGGGCAAACGAGGCTCGGCCAAATGCCGCTCAGTCCTCTTCGCCTTCTTCCGAGTCGAGGAAGTCCCGGCGCAGCAGCCAGTTCTCGATGGCCTCGTCGCAGACTTTCTTGAGCTTGTTCTTGTCCGGCAGGTTGTCGAACAATTCAAAGTTCACCAGCGCCAGGCCGGCGTCGGTGATGTAGAAAAGGCGGCCTGGCTCATCGTAATGCACGATGCGCCCGTCGATGCCGCTTTCCTCGCTGTCGGCCGGCATATCCTCCAGCTCCACGACCCGGCATGTGAAGCGCGGGCTGCGGGTGTGGGTCAGATATTCAAACTCGTCATGCATCACCTCCCCGCCCTTGGGCGTGAAGATGGCGAAGCCCCAGATAAAGCGGGGCATCGGCAGATCGGACAGATCATCAATCTCGTCCATGGTGTTCTCCCTGATTCGATAACCCGCATTATCGCTCGGCCGGGCGCCAGCACCCAAATTGTTCTGATGCGGGCGGTCAGGGGCGGCCTCGCGGGCCGTGGCCGGCCTACCTGGCGGCGCGGCAGTTGGCGGTAGGCCGGCGGTGCGTTCTCGCCCTGCGTCAGGTCTTCGAGCATGGCCTCGCTGCCCCTGGGGACCCACAAGTGGGCGCCGGGCGCGCAGCCTTCGTTCCCCGCGGTGACCGGCAGCGACCCGTCCCGGCCCGGGCCCCGGTGCCTCAGGCCAGCAGATAGCCGTTTGCCAGGGTCCGGAAGCTTTCCACCTCGGCGGCCTGCCAGGCCGCATCGTGGCCGTGTTCCTCGGCCAGGATTGCCGCCACCCGGGGCGCGGCGGCGCTGGCGGCGCCGGCCTCCAGGAACAGCGCTCGATTGCGCCGCGCCAGCACGTCCTCCACCCGCCGCGCCAGTTCATAGCGCGCGGCAAAGCGGACATGGGCGGCAGTCAGCCCGGAGCCCGGCACCAGCAACTCGTCGTTGCCGGGCAGGGCGCGCAGCATGCCGAGTTCGTTGCCGTAGTAGCGGTCGGGCGAGCCGCTGCCGGCTGGCGGCAGGTCGACCGGCAGCCCCTGCGCGCCATGGAGCGGCAGTTCGGCGGTCACGCACGGCGCGGCCCGCAGCATCTGGCGCTCGATGGCGGTCCCCACCACATCCTCGGCCATCTTGCGATAGGTGGTCCATTTGCCGCCGGTGACGGTGATCAGGCCGGCCTTGGAGACCAGGATGGTGTGTTCGCGCGAGAGCGAGGCGGTGGAGGCTTCGCCGGTGGCCTTGACCAGCGGGCGCAGGCCGGCCCAGACGCTGGTCACATCGGCGCGGGTGGGCGTGCGCGACAGGTAGCGGGCGGCGGTCTCCAGGATGAAATCGACGTCATCGGCACCGGCGCGCGGCTCCAGCGGCAGGTCCTGGCGCGGCGTGTCGGTGGTGCCGACGATGGTGTGGCCGTTCCAGGGCACGACGAAGAGCACGCGGCCGTCGTCGGTCTTGGGAATCAGGATGGCGCGGTCGCCGGGCAGGAAGCTGCGCGGCAGGGTCAGGTGCACGCCCTGGCTGGGCGCCACCATGCTGCGCGCGTGGCCGTCTTCCATCTGGCGGATGGCGTCGACCCACACACCGGTGGCGTTGATCACGCAGGATGCCTTCAGCTCGAAGCTGGCGTCGCCCAGCACGTCCTTCACCGTCACGCCGTCGATCACGCCGTTGCGCTGCGATAAGCCGCTCACGCGCAGGTAATTGATGGCCGTGCCGCCCACATCGAACAGCGTGCGCATCAGCGCGATGGCCAGGCGGGCGTCATCGAACTGCCCGTCGAAGTACAGGTTGCCGCCGCGCAGGGGCCGTCCGCCCACATGCTCGGCCAGGGTCGGTGCCGCCGCCAGCGTTTCGCGGTGGTTGAGCCAGCGGCTGCCGGACAGGTTGAGCCCGCCGGCCAGCATGTCGTAGAGTTTCAGGCCGATGCCGTAGAAGGGCTGGTCGAACAGCTGGTAGGCCGGCACCACGAAACCGAGCGGCCATACCAGGTGGGGCGCGTTGCGCGCCAGCAGGCCGCGCTCGTGCAGCGCCTCGCGCACCAGGCTGATATTGCCCTGGGCCAGGTAGCGCACGCCGCCGTGGACCAGCTTGGTGGCCTTGCTGGAGGTGCCCTTGGCGAAGTCCGCGGCTTCCACCAGCAGCGTGCGGTAGCCGCGCGAAGCGGCGTCCACCGCGGTGCCGAGACCGGTGGCGCCGCCGCCGATGACGATCACGTCCCACTTCGTCTCGCGCTCGAGGGTAGCGAGCAGGGCGGCGCGCTGCGGCGGCAGGGTGGGGATTGACTGTGTCTGCATGATTCCTTGTCTGATGCGAGTGCCCGGGGCGGGCGCTGATTGCGTGGCGCCGGTCGCGCGGTGACGGTCAGGCCGCGCTCAATGCGCCGGATGCGGCGGCGCGCCGTCTTCGCGCGCCCAGTCGCGGGCGCGGTCCACCGCGCGATGCCAGCGCCATAGCCGATACGCGCGCGCATCGGCCGAGAGATTGGGTTCGAAGCGATGCTCCACCTGCCACTGGCTGGCGATTTCGTCCTCGCCGCTCCAGAAGCCGGTGGCGAGCCCCGCCAGGTAGGCGGCGCCGAGCGCGGTGGTTTCGGTCACGCGCGGGCGCACCACGACGGTGCCGAGCAGGTCGGCCTGCATCTGCATCAGCAGGTCGCTGCGCGAGGCGCCGCCGTCGACGCGCAGTTCGGCCAGCGAGATGCCGGCGTCTTTCTGCATGGCGTCCAGCACGTCCACGCTCTGCAGCGCGATCGATTCCAGCGCGGCGCGGGCAATATGCGGGCGGCCGGTGCCGCGCGTGAGGCCCACCAGCGTGCCGCGCGCGAACGGGTCCCAGTGCGGGGCGCCCAGGCCGGCGAAAGCCGGCACCAGCACCACGCCGTCGGTATCGTCGCACTGGCGTGCCAGCGGCTCCACCTCGGGCGCGCTGTTGATGATCTGCAGGCCGTCGCGCAGCCACTGGATGGTGGCGCCGCCCATGAACACGCCGCCTTCCAGGCAGTACTGGGTGCGGCTGGCGGCCGGCGCCGTGCCGCCCAGCTGCCAGCCGATGGTGGTCAGCAGGCGGTTATGCGAGCTCACCGGCTGCGAGCCGGTATTCATCAGCAGGAAGCAGCCGGTGCCGTAGGTATTCTTGGCCATGCCGGGCGCAAGGCAGGCCTGGCCATAGGTGGCGGCCTGCTGGTCGCCCGCGATACCGGCAATCGGGATTTCCGCGCCGAACAGCCGCAGCGCCGTGCGCGCCACCTCGCCGCTGGAGGGCACCACCTCGGGCAGCAGGCTGCGGGGGATGTCGAGCAGGCCGAGCAGGGCGTCGTCCCACTGGAAGGTGTGGATGTTGAACAGCATGGTCCGCGAGGCGTTCGACACATCGGTGACGTGGCGCTGGCCGTCGGTGAGTTGCCAGATCAGCCAGCTGTCGACCGTGCCGAAGGCCAGCTCGCCGCGCGCGGCGCGCTCGCGCGCGCCCTCGGTGTTGTCCAGCATCCAGCGCAGCTTGGTGCCGGAGAAATAGGCGTCGATGATCAGGCCGGTCCTGTCGCGGAACAGGTCGCCGTGGCCCTCGGCCTGCAGCGCCTCGCACATCGGCGCGGTGCGGCGGTCCTGCCAGACCAGCGCGCGCCCGATCGGCTCGCCGGTCTGCCGGTCCCACAGCACGGTGGTCTCGCGCTGGTTGGTGATACCGATGGCGCGCACCTGGCTGGCCGAGACGCCGGCATCGTTCAGCACCTCGTGCGCCACCGCCAGCTGCGATTGCCAGATCTCGTAGGGATCGTGCTCGACATGGCCGGGGTGCGGGTAATATTGCCGGAATTCGCGCTGGGCGACCCGCACCACGTTGCCGGCGTGGTCGAACAGGATGGCGCGCGAGCTGCTGGTGCCCTGGTCGAGCGCGAGCACGAACTGGGGCTGGCCTTGCGATGGTCCCTGCGACTGCGACTGCGGCTGATTTTGCGTCATGCGTTTTGTCCTGGATTCACTTTACTCTTGCCACTCTCGCGGGCGTGCCTTGCCGGCCGCCGCGGTCATTCATGTCCGATACCTTGCCCGTTAGCCATGGCCACGATGCCTCTGCCCTGTCCCACATCGCCGCGTCGGTCGCGGCACGCAGCCCGTTCGATGGCGCCGCCCACCTGCGGCTGACGGTGGCGGGGCGCCAGGTGGGCTGGCTGCCGCGTGCGCATGCGCAGATCCTGCGCACGCAGGATGCCGTGCCGGCCATGCTGGGCGAGCCGCATGACGGCAGCGTGGCGCTGCTGCCGCGTTGCGCGGATTTCGCCACGCGCAGCGAAGCGCTGGCGGGGCTGGCGCGCTGGCTGGCCGGCGCCGGCCACGTGCGCGGCTGGCGCGACGAGCTGTTCGCGGTGACGCCGGCGCTGGATGCGCCGGCCTTCGCCACGATCGAGCGCGCGGCAGCGCGTTTTCTCGGGCTATTGACCTTTGCCTCGCACATGAACGGCATCATTGCCGGGGAGCGCGCATTGTGGATTTCGCGGCGCAGCGCGGCCAAGGCGGTCGATCCCGGCATGTGGGACAACCTGGTCGCGGGCGGGATGCCGCACGGGAGCGATCCGCTCGCCACGCTGGTGCGCGAATGCGACGAAGAGTCCGGCATTCCCCCGGCGCTGGCGCAGTGCGCCGAAGCGCACGGCGTGATCGAAGTGCTGCGCGAAATTCCTGAAGGCGTGCAATGGGAAGCCGTGTATGCGTACGACCTGTTGCTGCCGCCGGATTTCGTGCCGCATAACCGCGACGGCGAGGTGGCGGAGCACCGCCGTATCGAGCCGGACGCATTGCTTGCTATCATGGCGGATGGCGCCATGACGGTCGACGCGACCCTGGTGACGCTGGATGCGCTCAACCGCCGCGGCTGGAGCGCGCCCGGCGCACCCCGCGCGTGATCGCGCACTCCACACAACAACACACGATGAGCAATACCGGATTCATTCTCACCATCTCCTGCCCGGACCAGCCTGGCATCGTCCACGCCGTCTCGGGCCTGCTGTTCCAGCACGGCTGCAATATCGTCGATTCCGACCAGTACGGCGATGAGTTCACCGGCCGCTTCTTCATGCGGGTGCATTTCACGCCGGCCGCCGGCGGTCCCGACCTGGCTACGCTGAAGGCGGCATTTGCGCCGGTCGGCGAGCAGTTCGCCATGCAGTGGGACCTGTTCGACGCCAGCGTCAAGCCGCGCGTGATGATCATGGTGTCGAAGATCGGCCATTGCCTGAACGACCTGCTGTTTCGCGCCAAGGCCAGCGGCCTGCCGGTGGAGATCGCCGCGATCGTGTCGAACCACCGCGATTTCTACCAGCTGGCGGCCTCGTACGATATTCCGTTCTTCCACCTGCCGATGATGAACGCCTCTGCCGAGCAGAAGGCCGCGCAGGAGAACAAGGTGTTCGAGATCGTGCGCGAGCAGAACATCGACCTGGTGGTGCTGGCGCGCTATATGCAGGTGCTGTCCGACGACCTGTGCCGCAAGCTGGCTGGCCGCGCCATCAACATCCATCACTCCTTCCTGCCCAGCTTCAAGGGCGCCAAGCCGTACTACCAGGCGCATGACCGCGGCGTGAAGCTGATCGGCGCCACTGCGCACTACGTGACCGCGGCGCTCGACGAAGGTCCGATCATCGAGCAGGAAATCGAGCGCGTGGATCACAGCATGGATCCCGAACAGCTCACCGCGGTGGGGCGCGACGTGGAATGCGTGGCGCTGGCGCGTGCCGTCAAATGGCATGCCGAGCACCGCATCCTGCTCAACGGCCACAAGACCGTCGTCTTCAAGTAAGGCCTTCACCGGGTGCCGGGCGCCAGCCGCGCCGGCACCGCCTCGCCCGCGGGGCAGCGGGCCCGCCCGCCTGCCTTGCTCACGCCTCGGCGACCACACAGCTCACTCCGCTTTCTTCCAGCATGCGTTCGAACGGCGGCTTGGGCGGCTCGTCGGTGAACAGCCGGTCGATTTCCGAAAAGCGTGCCAGTTCCACCATGGCCTGCCGGTTGAACTTGCTGGCATCGGCCGCCAGCCAGACCTCGCGCGAATGCTCGATGATGGTCCGCGCCACCTTGACTTCGCGGAAGTCGTAGTCGCGCAGCGTGCCGTCGGCCTCGATGCCCGAGATGCCGATCAGGCCGATATCCACCTTGAACTGGCTGATGAACTCCACCGTGGCCTCGCCCACGATGCCGCGGTCGCGCGAGCGCAGCACGCCGCCGGCCACGATGACCTCGCAATCGGGGTTGTCGGCCAGGATGCTGGCCACGTTCAGGTTGTTGGTGATCACGCGCAGGCCACGGTGATGCATCAGCGCACGGGCGATTTCCTCGACCGTGGTGCCGATATTCAGGATCAGTGAACACCCCTCCGGCACGGCGCTGGCCACCGCGCGCGCAATGCGCGCCTTGCCCTCGGCATTGAGCACCTGGCGCTGGCGGTAGGCGATGTTCTCCACCGTCGAGCCCTCCACCCGCACGCCGCCGTGAAAGCGCGCCAGCATGCCGTTTTCGGCCAGCAGGTTGACGTCGCGCCGCACGGTCTGCAGGGTCACGCCGAACTTGCGCGCGAGTTCGTCGATGGAAGCGAAGCCCTGGGTGCGTACCTCTTCGAGCAGGGCGGTCTGGCGGGGATTTAGGGTCATGTCGGCATTCTAGTTCAAACAGAAACGAAAACAAATGATGCACTGCACGATTGTTTTATGTTCGTTTCTTTGCTAAAACGAGCGGAAAGCAAAGTTTTGTGCGTCTGCATCATGACTGTTGGTGTGATGTAAAAAGCATAACGAATTCGGAGACCCGATGCAGCTCAGATTGGAAGGCATCGCCCAGCATGCAGGTTCGCAGGCGTATCTGTATCCCATGTCGCTGTCGCCCGTACCGGGCGCCGTGACCATCCTGCTCGGTGCCACCCAGGCCGGCAAGACTTCGCTGATGCGGGTCATGGCGGGGCTGGACCGGCCCAGCGCCGGCCGCGTCGAGGTGGACGGCGTGAATGTGACCGGCATGCCGGTGCGAGAGCGCAACGTCTCGATGGTCTACCAGCAGTTCATCAACTATCCCTCCCTCACCGTCTTCGACAACATCGCCTCGCCGCTCAAGCTGCGCCGCGCGAAGGATATCGGTGCCCAGGTGCGTGCGCTGGCGGGCCGGTTGCATATCGAACACCTGCTCGACCGCTTTCCCGCCGAGCTGTCCGGCGGCCAGCAGCAACGCGTGGCGCTGGCCCGCGCGCTGGCCAAGGGCGCGCCCCTGATGCTGCTGGACGAGCCCCTGGTCAACCTGGACTACAAGCTGCGCGAGGAGTTGCGCGAGGAACTCACGCAGTTGTTCGCGCATGGCAACGCCACCGTGATCTACGCCACCACCGAGCCCGCGGAGGCGCTGCTGCTGGGCGGCCATACCGCAGTGCTGGATGCCGGCGAGCTGCTGCAGTACGGCCCCACGCCCGAGGTCTTTCACTATCCCGCCTCGCTGCGCGTGGCGCGCGCCTTCAGCGATCCGCCGATGAACCTGATGTCCGGCACCCTGCTGGGCGGTGCGGTCACGCTGGCGGGCGGCATTGCCATCCCGTTGCTGGACGCGGCCCGGCATGCGGGCACGGTCACGGTCGGCGTGCGGGCCGGCGCGTTGCGGCTGGAAGCGGTGCCGGGCTCGGTGCCGGTGGCGGGCCGGGTGGCGCTGGCGGAGCTGTCCGGCTCGGATACCTTCGTGCATATGGATTCGCCGGTCGGCAACCTGGTGGCGCAGTTCCCCGGCGTGGTCGACCTGGAACTCGGCGCGCCCCTCACGCTGCATCTCGATCCCGCCCAGCTTTATCTGTTCGACGCCACCGGCATGCGCATCCACGCGCCCAGGCGGCCGGGCAGGGTGGCGCCCGCCCTTGCCGAGATGGGAGTCTGAGATGGCACGCATCGACCTCGATCTCGCCCATTCCTACCGGCCCGACCCGCAGTCGGACGAAGACTATGCGCTGATGCCGTTGAAGTTCACCTTTGACGACGGCGGCGCCTATGCCTTGCTCGGCCCCTCCGGCTGCGGCAAGACGACCTTGCTCAACTGCATTTCCGGCCTGCTGCGGCCTTCGCACGGCACCATCTCCTTCGATGGCCGCGACGTGACCGCGGCCACGCCGCAGGCGCGCAATATTGCCCAGGTGTTCCAGTTCCCGGTGATCTACGACACCATGACCGTGGGCGAGAATCTCGCCTTTCCGCTGCGCAACCGCGGCGTGTCCGCCGCCCAGGTCAAGGAGCGCGTCGGCCGCGTGGCCGAGATGCTGGACCTGTCCTCCGCGCTGGATCGCCGTGCCAGCGGGCTGGCGGCCGACGCCAAGCAGAAGATCTCGCTCGGCCGCGGGCTGGTGCGCCAGGACGTGTCGGCGATCCTGTTCGACGAGCCGCTGACGGTGATCGACCCCCACCTGAAATGGCAGTTGCGCCGCAAGCTCAAGGAAATCCATCACGAATTCCGGCTGACCCTGATCTACGTCACCCATGACCAGACCGAGGCGCTCACGTTCGCCGAACAGGTGCTGGTGATGTCGCGCGGCAAGGCGGTGCAGGTAGGCTCGGCGGATGCCCTGTTCGAGCGGCCCGAGCATACCTTCGTCGGCAACTTCATCGGCTCGCCGGGCATGAATTTCCTGGCGGGACATTGGCGCGACGGTGCCATCGAGATTGCCGGGCGGCGCTACATGCCCGAACTGGCGCCGGCCACCGCGCAGGCCCTGCAGGCCGCCGGCACGTTCAAGGTGGGGGTGCGTCCCGAGTACCTGCGGCTGGCCGCCAGCACCGATCCCCAGGCCGTGCCGGTGCGCGTCGAGCGCGCGCAGGATATCGGCACCTACTGGCTGGTCACCGCCACCTTGCGGGATGGCGGGGACAGCGGCGCCGGCGAGGCCTCTATCGTGCGCGGCCGGCTCGGCGCCGAAGCGGCGGCGCTGCGGGCGGGCGAGACCGTCTGGCTGTCCGCTTTCAACCGTCATACCTGTTACTACGTCAACGAGGAGCTGGTGGCATGAGCACGCTGAAGCCCGTCAACCAGAAGGCCTGGCTGCTGGTGATCCCGGTGGTCCTGTGCGTGGCGTTCTCCGCCATCCTGCCGCTGATGACCATTGTCAATTACTCGGTGCAGGACATCATCTCGCCGGAGCGGCGCGTGTTCGTCGGCACCGAGTGGTTCCGCACCGTACTGCGCGACGGCGAACTGCACGATGCGCTGCTGCGCCAGCTCGGTTTTTCGCTGTCGGTGCTGGCGGTGGAGATTCCAATGGGCATCCTGCTGGCGCTGTCGATGCCGGCCAAGGGATGGAAGGCGTCGGCGGTGCTGGTGGTGATCGCGCTGTCGCTGCTGATCCCGTGGAACGTGGTCGGCACCATCTGGCAGATCTTTGGCCGTACCGATATCGGGCTGCTCGGCGCCGCGCTGTCCGGCATGGGCTTCGACTACAACTACACCGGCAGCGCGGTGGACGCCTGGGTCACGGTGCTGGTGATGGACGTGTGGCACTGGACGCCGCTGGTGGCGCTGCTGTGCTATGCCGGCCTGCGCGCGATTCCCGATGCCTACTACCAGGCGGCCCAGATCGATGGCGCCTCGCGCCTGGCGGTGTTCCGCTACATCCAGCTGCCCAAGCTGCGCGGCGTGCTGATGATCGCGGTGCTGCTGCGCTTCATGGACAGCTTCATGATCTATACCGAGCCCTTCGTGCTGACCGGCGGCGGGCCCGGCAATGCCACCACGTTCCTGTCGCAATACCTGACGCAGAAGGCGGTGGGGCAATTCGACCTCGGGCCGGCCGCTGCATTCTCCATCGTCTATTTCCTGATCATCCTGCTCATGTGCTTCATTCTCTATAACTGGATGCAGCGCGCGGGCACCGCCGGCAGCGAGGACATGCCCCATGCGTGAAGCCAAACAGAGCGCGACATACTGGCGCGCACTCTTCCTGGTGGCGTACCTGGTCTTTGCCATCCTGCCGATCTACTGGATGCTGAACATGTCGTTCAAGTCCAACGAGGAGATCGTCTCGACGCTGTCGCTGCTGCCCAACGATTTCACGCTGGAGCACTACAGGACCATCTTCACCGACCCATCCTGGTACTCGGGCTATATCAACTCGATGATCTATGTGGCGATGAACACCGTGATCTCGATCACGGTGGCGCTGCCCGCGGCCTATGCGTTTTCACGCTACCGGTTCATCGGCGACAAGCATGTCTTCTTCTGGCTGCTGACCAACCGCATGACGCCGCCGGCGGTGTTCCTGCTGCCGTTCTTCCAGCTCTACACCACCGTCGGGCTGATGGATACCCACCTTGGCGTGGCGCTGGCGCACCTGGTGTTCAACGTGCCGCTGGCGGTGTGGATCCTGGAGGGCTTCATGTCGGGCGTGCCGCGCGAGATCGACGAGACCGCCTATGTGGACGGCTACTCGTTCCCGCGTTTCTTCCTCACCATCTTCCTGCCGCTCATCAAGGCAGGCGTGGGGGTGGCCGCGTTCTTCTGCTTCATGTTCAGCTGGGTGGAGCTGTTGCTGGCGCGTACGCTGACGTCGGTCAACGCCAAGCCCATCGTCGCCACCATGACGCGCACCGTGTCCGCCTCCGGCATGGACTGGGGCGTGCTGGCCGCGGCCGGCGTGCTGACCATCGTCCCGGGCGGCATCGTGATCTGGTTTGTACGGCACTACATCGCGAAGGGTTTCGCGATGGGCCGCGTGTAAGGAGAGGAGAGCCATGCTCAACTGGATGGTTTGGACCACGCCGGTGGCCGTGTTCTTTATCAGCGTGGTGGCGATGCTGATCGGCATGACGGTGTGGGAGAGCCGGGCGCCGACGACGGAGCGCAAGGGCTTCCTGCCCATCGCCACCACGCGCGGCGACCGGCTGTTCATCGGCCTGATGTGCGCCGCCTGGATCAACCTGGCCTGGGTGGGCCTGGGCGAGCAGATGGTGGCGTGGTTCTCGCTGGCCGAGGAGCCTTCGATCTGGATCAGCTTCGTGGTCTCGATGCTGGCGCTGGCGCTGGTGATGCGCAAGGGCTGAAGAAAGCCGGCAAGACAGCCGGCAAGCATGAAGCGACGGATTTTTCGTCAATGGGCACAGCGGCCTGCACCTTCCCCGGACCGCGACCCAGACAAAGAGCAGGGAGGGGGATTCTCGAGGAGACGTCAATGAAGGTGCACGTGAAATTGGGCATGACGGCGCTGGCCTGCGCGGCCGCGCTCGCCTGCGGCCACGCGGCGTGGGCAGGCGAGGCGGAGGCCAAGAAGTGGGTCGACAGCGAGTTCCAGCCGTCGTCGCTCTCGAAGGACAAGCAGCTTGCCGAAATGAAGTGGTTCATGGACGCCGCCGCCAAGCTCAAGGCCAAGGGCGTGACGCAGATCAGCGTGGTCTCCGAGACCCTCACCACCCACGAATACGAGTCCAAGACGCTGGCCAAGGCGTTCGAGGAAATCACCGGCATCAAGGTCAATCACGACATCATCCAGGAAGGCGATGTGGTGGAGAAACTGCAGACCTCGATGCAGTCCGGCAAGTCCATCTACGACGGCTGGATCTCCGACTCCGACCTGATCGGTACCCACTACCGCTATGGCGCCATCCTGCCCTTGTCCGACTACATGTCCGGCACCGGCAAGGAGTGGACCAATCCCGGGCTGGACGTCAAGGACTTCATCGGCACCAAGTTCACCACCGCGCCGGACGGCAAGCTCTACCAGTTGCCCGACCAGCAGTTCGCCAACCTGTACTGGTTCCGCGCCGACTGGTTCGCGCGCAAGGACCTGCAGGACAAGTTCAAGGCCAAGTACGGCTACGACCTGGGCGTGCCCACCAACTGGTCGGCCTACGAGGACATCGCCAACTTCTTCTCCAACGATGTCAAGGAACTCGACGGCAAGAAGGTCTACGGCCATATGGACTACGGCAAGAAGGATCCCTCGCTGGGCTGGCGCTTCACCGATGCCTGGCTGTCGATGGCCGGCGCCGCCGACAAGGGCTTGCCCAACGGCATGCCGGTCGACGAGTGGGGCATTCGCGTGGCCGAGGACAAATGCACCCCGGTGGGCGCCTCGATGTCGCGCGGCGGCGCCGCCAACAGCCCGGCCGCGGTCTATGCGCTCACCAAGTACATCGACTGGATGAAGAAGTACGCGCCGCCGCAGGCCATGGGCATGACCTTCTCTGAAGCCGGCCCGGTGCCGGCGCAGGGGCAGGTGGCGCAGCAGGTGTTCTGGTACACCGCCTTCACTGCCGACATGACCAAGAAGGGCCTGCCGGTGGTCAACGCCGACGGCAGCCCCAAGTGGCGCATGGCGCCGTCGCCTTATGGCCCGTACTGGAAGCAGGGCATGCAGAATGGCTATCAGGACGTGGGTTCCTGGACCTTCTTCAAGAACACCGATCCCAACCGCCTCGCCGCGGCCTGGCTCTACGCGCAGTTCGTGACCTCGAAGACGGTGTCGCTGAAGAAGTCGCTCACCGGCCTGACCTTTATCCGCGACAGCGACATCCATCACGAGTACCTCACCAAGCACGCGGCGCAGTACGGTGGCCTGATCGAGTTCTACCGCAGCCCGGCGCGGGTGGCCTGGACGCCGACCGGGACCAATGTGCCGGACTACCCCAAGCTGGCCCAGCTGTGGTGGAAGAACGTGGCGACCGCGGTGACCGGCGAGAAGACGCCGCAGGCCGCGATGGACAACCTGGCCGAAGAAATGGACCAGGTGATGGGACGGCTGCAGCGCGCCGGCATGAGCAACTGCGCGCCCAAGCTGAACCCGAAAGGCGATTCCGCCAAGTGGCTGTCGGCGGACCACGCGCCATGGAAGAAGCTGGACAACGAGAAGCCCAAGGGCGAGACCATCGCCTACGAAAAGCTGTTGCAAGCCTGGAAGGAGGGGCGCGTGCGGTGAGTTGAAAGGGCGATCCATTGCCGCGCGCCGGACCGGGCGCGGCGTGGCACTGAAACGGACGGCAGCCTGGGCTGCCGTCCGTTTTTTGATATTGCGGGCAGGTCGGTCACAGCGCGGGCGGAGCCGGAATCCGGGTGATGCATGATGTACTTCAACGAAAGTCCTGAAAATATCTTGACTATCTATCTACTAGTAGATAATATTCGAGCCATGGACACCGCTGCTCCGCCCCGCCCGGAAACAGAAGGCCGAGGCAGGAAAGAGGGATCCAGCGCAACACTTGGGTAATTCCCGTTTTTTTTGGCCCGTTAATCTATCTACTAGTAGATAACTGGCTGTAAGGGATTCCAGAACGTAGCGACTAATTGATCCTGATCCTGCCCCAGCGCGGATCCTCACTTTCGATGGAGAGCATCATGAACACCCGTTTCCTTGCCAAGAGCCTGATCACCGCCGCCACGCTCGCCGCCGCCTTCGTGGCAGGCCAGGCTCAGGCCTCGGGCCCGAAGGACAGCAGCTTCTACGGCGACAAGTACGGCTACGTCTTCCGCACCAGCACGCCTGACGCCTTTACCGACGGCGCGCGCAGCGGCAAGTTCGACACCTTCAGCGAAGGTGCCCGCGCCGGCAAGGCCGATCCGTACACCGACGGCGCCCGTATCGTGGCCGGCCTGGACCGCACCGGCGTGTCGGCCAGCCCTGCCCGCAGCGTCGACGCCTACACGGACGGCGCCCGCGTCGGCAAGGCCGACCCGTACACGGATGGCGCCCGTATCGTCGCCGGCCTGGACCGCAGCAGTGTTTCGGCTTCCCCGGCCCGCAGCGCCGACCCCTACACGGACGGCGCCCGTACCGGCAGGTTCGATGTCTTCACCGAAGGCGCCAACGCTTGAGCTTGAGCAAGGGGCGAGCCCCTGCGTCAGTCCGTCAGGACGAAGTGCGCCGTGATGGATGCCAGGAGCCGGCCACCCCGGCTCTTTGCCATTGGGCGGAGCCGCTATCCGTCCAGCTACCGCCGTTCCGAGGGTCCGCCGATAGGCGGATAAAGGCCATATGACAACCCAGTCCGTACGAGAGCAACTGCTAGAGCACACCCTGTTGCTGGTCAGGCAGCGGGGATTCAATGGCTTCAGCTACCGGGACCTCGCCGAACGAGTCGGGGTCAAGACGTCCAGCATCCACTACCACTTCCCCTCCAAGGAGGACCTGCTGCAGGCGGCCGTGACGGAATACAGCGCGCGTATCTGCGGGCACGTGCGCGGCATCGATACCGGCCTGCCGGCCGAGGCGCAGGCGCGCGCTTACCTGGAGCCCTGGCTCGCCACGGCGGGCGGCGATGCCATCTGCCTGGTCGGCATGCTGTCAGCCGAGACCGCATTCCTGCCCGAGGGGGTACATCGCATCCTCAAGGATTTCTACCGGCTGAATGAAGCCTGGCTCACACGCTTGCTGGCGTCCGCGCAGGCCGCCAGGCGAACGCTCTTGCCGATACCGCCGCAAGCGCTGGCCCAAGCGGTGTTCGGCGCGCTGCAGAGCGGCCTGGTGGTGGCACGCCTGTTCGGCGCGCCGGAACGCATCGAGGCCACGGCGACCTTGCTGATCGCCTCGGTAACCCCCAGCCGCAGCCGTGCACCGGGCGAGCCGGCTTGAGCTCAGCCCGGGGCCGGGCCCTCGGCGCTGGCGGCAAGCTGCCGGCGCCGGTTGAGCAGGAACGGCACCACGCCCGCGGCGATGCCACCCAGACCTATCACGCGCGTGGGCAGGTCGAAGCTGGGGATGCTGTATAGCGCGATGAACCACAGGAAGGCCGCGCTGCAGGCGGGCCAGAGCACCAGCAGCAGCAGCCTGGCGGGCGCGCGGGCGGCGCCGTGCCGGGAGTGCCAGGCGCAGGCGAAGCCGGCCAGCCCATAATAAAACGCCACCTGGAAGCCGATGCTGTTGACCGAGTCCTGGATGATCTGGCCCACGCTGGCGAAACGGGCGGACAGGGCGAGCAGCAGCAGGCCGAGAGCGGCGATCACCACGGTGGCCACCCAGGGCGTGCGCCAGGTCCGGTGCAGTTCGGCATAGCGCGGGTGCAGCAGGCCATCGCGGCCCTTGGCATAGAGCGTGCGGGTGAACTGCAGGATCGAGGTCTCCAGCGTTCCCACCGTGCTGAGCATGACGGCGAGCACCGCCAGGTAGTCCCATGGCCGCGGCAGCAGCCGCGCCGCCAGCGCGAATACTACGTTGGTGCCGGCCTGGCGGATCTCCTGGTCGCTCAGTACGGCCAGGCAGGCTGCGACGAACACCATGAACAGCGCGAGCACGACGACCATGGCCAGCAGCGCGCCGCGTCCCGGCGCCCTCGTGGGATCGCGGGTTTCCTCCGTCAGGTTGGCGGTCACGTCCCAGCCCCAGAAGAAGAACAGCGCCACCAGCGCGCCGTTGGCGAACAGCTGCGGCGTAAAGCCAGCCGGCGACAGCCATCCCAGGGATAGCGGGTGGGCCAGCGGGAGCGGCGCCCGCAACACGGCCGCGAGCGCGATCGCGGCCAGCACCCCGACCTCGATCAGCGTCATCGCCACCTGTGTGTAGCTGGTCAGCTTGATGCCCTTGATCACCACGGCGCTTACCGCAATCAGCCAGCCGGCGGCCACCAGCGTTACCACGGGCGGGCGCCCGGCCAGCGCGGGATCGATCAGCAGCAGGGTTGCCGTCGCTGCGGGAATGGTGCCGGACACCATGAAGACCGCGGAAGCCACCAGCAGCGCCCAGCCGGCGAAAAAGCCAAGCGCGGGATGGAAGATCCCGGTCACCCAGGCGTAGCAGGCGCCGGCGCTGGGTTGCAGCCGGTTCAGCCGCTGGTAGGCCAGTGCCACGCCGAACATGATCAGTCCGCAATACAGCAGGCTGGCTGGCGCCAGCGTGCCTACCGCGGCGACCAGGGTGGCCGTGGTGGCTGCCAGGCTGAAGGCGGGTGCCGTGCCCGCCACGCCCATCACCACGGACTCGCCCAGCCCGAGCGCGCCTGCCTCCAGCCGTTCCGGCGTGTTCCGGTCCATGGCGGTTCTCCCAGCGGGGAATCTAGGGCAACTATACTGCGTGCCCGCGCGCTTTCCAGCGGATTCTCGCGATGAGATGGCTGGCCTACATCGCCTGCCGTCCCGCCGGCTCGCCATATCGCAGTCTGCGCGACGCGGCGCGCGGCGTGCGGCCGCTTCAGGCCGAACGCCTGCAGTCCTGCACGGACAGGTGGCGGCACTCGGCGCGAAACGCCGAGGGCGTAGTGCCGCATATTTTCTTGAACTGCTTGGAGAACTGGATCGGGTCGCCAAAGCCGCAGGCCATGGCCACGTCCTCGATCGATAGCTGGTCCTGCCTGAGGCACATGCGCGCGAACTCGATACGCTTGTGCAGCACGTACTGGTAGGGCGGCAGCCCTGTCGCTTCCTTGAAGATGCGCGTGAAGTAGTAGGGACTCAGGCCCGCCTGGCGGGCCAGGTCGTCCAGCGAGATGGGGTGGGTGAGCTGGGACTCGATATAGTCGTCCAGCCACTTGATCCTGCTGACGGACAAGGCCGGCATCCTCGATTTGCGGCGCCCGGCGCTGCCGTAGCGCGTGACGATATGCGCTGCGACCAGGCGCGCATAGGCCTGGCCGAACAGCGCGCCGTGCGGATTGCCGTCGCGCAGTTCACGGTCCAGCGCCTCGAACGCGTTCAGTACGAAGCTGTCGGTCTCATGCGCGAAGGCGGGCGTGCCGGCAAAGCCGGGCAGGCCGAGCTCATCGGCGATATCGCGCAAGGTGGCATCGTGCAGGGTCATCAGGCACAAGCTGCCCAGGGGCCGTATGTAGCGCACGCTGTGGCCGCAGCCGCTGGGCACATAGGCGGTGGCGCCGCGCCGCTGCACCTCGGTGCGGGCACGGCCGTCGATGCGGCGTTCGGCGACAGAGAGCGGGTTGAGCTTGACCATCAGGTAATGCCCGTCGATGGCATGTTCGCGCGTCTCGAACATGTCGTCGTCGCGCCGCTCGAAATACAGGTCCTTCCAGCCAAACACCGCGCTGCTGCGCACCGGCGCGACGGAAAACAGCGATGCACGGTCGTCCGGATTACGGAAATCGAGTTTGAGGGCTGTCATGGCGACCGTCCTTGAGGGTCGGGAAATTCTACCCAAACCGCGCTGCCGCTCAATACGCACTAAGTGGGGCTTCTTCTCCAGATTTCATGTTTTGTTGTCCGTACTTCAATCGTTGGCTGAAGTTGGCGGAAGTTGGCCGGACAGGCCCGGCGGGTTTGACGCGGGGCGCCGCCGCGCGGCGGGTTCAGCGCGCGATGGCCTCCGGATACGCCGTGCGCAGCGCACTGGCCAGGCGCATGGCGCCGGTCTCGGCCGACTCGGTGTCGATGGTCGAGTAGGACAGCCGCAGCGTGTTGTGCTCGGGATGGTCGGCAAAAAACGCAGCGCCGGGAACAAAGATCACGCCGGCCTCGATCGCGGCGCGCAGCACGCGGGCAGCATCCACCTGCGGTGCGAACCTGGCCCACAGGAACATGCCGCCTTCGGGTTCGTTGAAGCAGATCGCGTCGCCCAGGTGCCGCTGCAATGCCTGCATCAGTGCGTCGCGCCGTTCCCGATAGGCGGCGGTCAGCACCGCGAGGCGGGGCCACAGGCGGCCGTCGGCGAGATAGCTGGCGATCAGCCGCTGCGAGAGGCTGCAGGTATGCAGGTCGATGGCCTGCTTGGCGAGGGCGGCCTGTTGCAGGACGGCTTCCGGCATCACCATCCATCCGGCCCGCAACCCGGGAGAGAGGATCTTCGAGAACGAGGACAGGTAGATGACGCGGTCCCGTGCCGGCGAACGTTCCGCGATCTCGCGGATGCTTGCCACCGGCGCACCCGACAGGCGCAGTTCGCCGTAGGGGTCGTCCTCGATGAGGTAGGTGCCGAAACGCGCGGCAAGCTCGGCGAGCCGTTTCCTGCGTTCCAGCGAGAGGGTCCGGCCGCTGGGGTTGCCGAAGTTTGGCACGACGTAGATGGCCTTGACCTCGCAGCTCGACAGGTAGGCTTCGATCCATGCCACATCGATGCCTTCCTCATCCGAAGGCACCGAGACGATACTGGCTTCTGCGAGTTCGAAGGTCTGCAGCGCGGCGAGATAGGAAGGGCGCTCGACCAGTATCGTGTCGCCGGGGTTCAGCAATACCCGCGCGGCCAGGTCCAGCCCCTGCTGGGAGCCGGATGTCACCAGGATGTCCGCGGGGGTGGCGGAGATGCCGCGATGCTTCAGCAGCGCCGCGATCTGCGCGCGCAGGCTGGCTTCGCCTTCGGTCATGCCGTACTGGAACGCTTCCGGGTCACCGCCCTCGGTGACCGCGGCCAGCGCCGCCAGCAGGCCTGGGATGTCGAACAGGTCCGGCGCGGGAATGCCGCCGGCAAGGGAGATGATGCCTGGGATCTTGCTGTACTTGAGCAGGTCGCGCACGGCCGAACTCTGCACGCGGCGCATGCGTTCGGCAAATGCGGTGGGGCGGTTTGCGGTCATGGTGTCGAAAGGGGGAGGGGTTTCATGGCTGTACGGCAGGCGATGCCATCTGGTAGCGAGGGATAGGCGAATGGGAGCGCACGGGCCGGACGCACCCGCAAGACGGGCGGCAATACCTTGCGGGCTGCGTCTTCAGGCCGCGGCGGAGGCTGGCTCCGCCGCGCGGTGCAGTGCGCTCCAGTTGTCGTGGTGCCCGGCACCGGCGTGCCGGCCGGCCAGGCGGGCCAGCGAGACGATGCCGCTGGCCTGCGCGTGAATGCCGCCGTCCGGCCCAAGCAGCCGTGCCTCGACGAAGGCGAGCGAATCGGTGCGCCGCACCACGCGGCACTCGAGAGTGGGGTGCGCGGCCCGTACCGGCTTCATCAGGTCGATCGAAAGATGGACGGTGCCGCAAGTGCGGCCGCGGAACTGCAGGATGCCCGCGGTGGAAATGCCGCAGTCGATCATGCCTGCGATCACCGCGCCGTTGAGCGCCTTGGTGCCCAGCCCGCCCATATGCGCGTCCATCTGGCGTACCAGCTTGAGCCGCACGATGGCGGGATGGGAGAGATCGAGTTCGGCGCCCATATGCGTGAGCACCGGCAGGGCATTGAGCCGCGCCTGCCATTGCGCGCGTTCCTCGGCGGGCAGCGGCAGCCTGAGGGCGCGCTCGTGCCGGTCGTGGGTGCTGTCGCCCGGGCTCATGCCAGCATCTCCAGCGGTTGCGGGTCGGCCGCGCGCCCGGACTGCGCCACGCGCTCCCGTGGCCCGCTCCGGTAGGGCGACCAGATGAACTGCCGCCAGTACGACTCCGCCACCTCGACCCAGGTCCGCAGCGTCTCGCGCGATGCCAGCGACCCGGCCAGGCTCACGATCAGCCAGCTATAGACCGCCTGGCTGTCGCGGCAGCCTTCGCAATGGCCCGAGGTGCAGCAGCGTTCCAGCGTTTGCAGATCGGCTTTCCAGGTGTTGAAGAAGGTCAGTCCGGGGTTGCCGTTGGCGAGGCGTGCCTGGTTGTCCGGGTGATCCTGGCTGATGCTGGGGCAGGTGTCGTAGCCAAAGCTGCCGCACCAGGCCTGTCCCGTCACCATGGCTTCGATGTGGGCGGGGTGGTTCAGCACCGTATCCGGATAGCGCTCGCGCACGCGCAGCATCTCGCGCAACAGGCGCTGCTCGTTCTGCATCCGTAGCGGATGGCCGGTGTTGTACTGGCTGTAGAAATTGAAGGTGACCGTATTGCCGTTGTCGCAGATACGGCGCACCGTCGGTTCGATATACGACAGCCCACCCTCCGTCACCGCGTAGACGAAGCAGGCGCGCGGGTCGTCGGCGTAGTTGGCCAGCGCCGTGTCGAACAGGCCCGTGAAACGCGTGCCGCCCGGCTTGATCGCGCGCAGTTCGTCATCGAGGGGGCCGCCGCCGAACAGGGTGATGAAGACAGTGACGTTCTCAAAAGGCGCGACATTGGGAAACGCCTTGAGCCCATTGGTGGAGATCGACACATAGCGCATGCGTTCGACGAAGGCGGCGATGCGGTCGATGAACAGGGTCGGCTCGCCGCCGATCAGCAGCGCGGCATTGACCTTCTTCTTGCGCTGGGCCTCGATGAAAGCCGTCCAGTCGTCCAGCGCCTTCGCTTCCGGCGCGCTCTTGTCATGACCGAACTCGAAGAACCAGCAACCCTTGCAGCGGATGTTGCAGGCATTGGTCAGGTGGTATTCGGCAGCGCGGACCCGGGCCGAGAAGCCCCTCACGGCCTGGAAGCGCGCGGCCAGTTCAGGGTCGCCGTCGAGCAACTGGGGAAGCCGCTCGGTGATTGCCAGTTTGCGCTGCTGGTGCAGGCTGGAGACATCGCTCATGGCCGCTCCCTCAGACGAAGGCGCGATTGGCGGCGCCGTCCGGCACGTGCAGTCCCATGGCCGCCAGGCGAGGGACCGTCTTCCTGACGAACTGGGCGCGCAAGGCTTCGTTGCCGGTCTTGCGCAGGCCCCACTTCAGGTAGAGCCGCGAACGCTGGGAATCGGAGCGCCCGAACAGGTCGAGCAGATGCGGCCAGAGACGGTCGAGCGCCTGCTGCGCGCCGGCGCGGCCTTCCTCGGTCTCGCATGCCTCCTTGATGATGCGGTAGCCGTGGGCCACATGGGTGTGTTCGTCGCTGATGATCTGCTTGACGAAGATGTCGGCGAACGGCTTGTAGCTGCTCTCGGCGAACTCGAGCAGATGCTCGAGCACCACGGCTTCGCCGATGAAGGAGAAAATACCGCGCTCCATCCAGTTCTTCACGCCGCGCACCAGCTCGTTCGGGTAGTACGGGCGCTCCAGGAAATGCTGGCCCAGCATGCTGGAGGTGTCCACGCCGATCTCGCCCAGCACTTCGGCGCTGAGGCGGTAGTGCAGGACCTCCTCGGCCGCGCGCTCGCAGCAGACCTGCTTCTCGAACGCATTGGGTGCGATGTTATAGAAGATCTGGGTGTAATCGTCGGCGCCGGTAAGTTCGCCTTCCGTGTGCACGAGCATGAGCCGGGTGGCCAGTTGCTGGTATTCCTCCGGCATGTTCCGGAAATCGGACGCATCCCTGACGGAGCCCGGGCCGGCGATCGGCCCGGCTTGCGGCGTGCTTTCTATTAGCGTGGTATCCATGGTGTCTCCCTCTTGTCTTTGATATGCGGGAGAAAGTGTATGGAGAGGCGCCGGCGGCACAGCTGTGCAAAACTGCCATATCTGTGCTTTCTTGCCGTGAAATTAATTTACTGCAGAATTCACCGGATATTGAGGGCCGCTGCCGGGGCTCGCCGCTTGCGCTCCCATGTGGCGCCGCCCGGTGCGATCGCGGCGGCATGCGTGCGCCACGGTCCGGGTCACGGGCAGGTATGAAGGGTCCGCGCCAGCCAGTCGATCACCGGGCGGAAGCGCGAGGCGCCGCGAAACTCGCGCGGATAGGCCAGCCAGATTTCCCGCACCACCTCGGGTACTTCCCGTATCAGCGCCAGCCGCTCGTCCTGCCGGGCCAGGTAGTGCGGCAGCAGGCCGATGCCCAGCCCGTTGCGGATCGCCTCATGCACCGCCAGCAGGTTGTTCGACTGGAAGCCCGTGCGCGCGGCCAGCGTGCGGGTCCACTCCGACTCCGGCAGAGCCAGCCCTTCGTCCAGCAGGCCGCACAGCGGCGCGGCGCCAAGATCCTGTTCGCGCCAGGGCCCGGCGCCCGCAGGCCGTGCGGGCGCATACAGGCCGAAGCCCATGCTGCCCGCGCGCTGCGCGATCACATCGCTTTCCTGCGGCCTGGCCAGCCGCACGGCGATATGGGCGCGGCGCCGGGCCAGGCTGGCGATGCGGTTGTCCGTTTCCAGCCGGACCTCCAGTTGCGGGTGGGCCTGGCAGAGCCCGAACAGCCGCGGCGTGAGGAAGTGGCTGCCGAATGCCGCGGTGCACGCGATGCCGACCACGCCCGACATGCCGCTGTCGGCCTCTTCGACCTCGCGCAACAGGCGCCCGGCCGAACTCTCCATCTGCTGCGCCGCGGCCAGCGCGCAGCGGCCGGCCGCCGACAGCGCGAAGGCGCCTTCGGTGCGCGTCGCCACCGGCTGGCCGAGCGCACTTTCCAGCCGCCGGATGCGGCGGATCGCGGTGGCATGCGTCACGCCCAGCTCGCGCGCGCAGGCGGAGTAATTGCCGGCGCGGATCAGGGTGGACAGGGTCAGCAGGTCGTCCCAGTGGAGTGAACGTTTTTGCACGGTTGGTGTGAGTGAGTTGAGAATTGGCGTACAGCATAACGCGGCCTATCATGCGTTTGCACGGTGGCCGCCGCGGCGGTGTCTGCCGGAGGCTTCCGATGCACGCCGGCGCCCTTGCCCCTGGTTGCGCCGGCGTGCCAGACTCTCACTCACTTGGAAAGGAAACGTCATGGCCGCACCCTTCACCTTGCTCGACCTTGCCGGCGCCAGCCGCATGCCTTCGGCCTGGGAGGCCGCCGCGTTGGTGCTGATCGATCACCAGCGCGAGTACGTGGACGGCAAACTGCCGCTGACCGGCATCGCGGCCGCCACCGCAGCCTGCGGCGAGTTGCTGGCGCTGGCGCGCCGCCACGGCAGTCCGGTGGTGCACGTGGTGCATCACGGCAGGGCTGGCGGTGGCGGCGCCTTTGATCCCGAAAGCCACGGCGCGGCCATGATCGGAGGGCTGGAGCCACTGGCGGGCGAACATACCGTGGTCAAGGGCCTGCCCAATAGCTTCGCCGGCACCACGCTGGCGGCGCTGCTGGAGCGGCTCGGCCGCAAGGAGCTGATCGTGGCCGGCTTCCAGACCCATATGTGCGTCAGCGCCACGGTGCGTTCCGCGCTGGATCACGGCTACCGCAGCACGGTGGTGGCATCGGCCTGCGCCACGCGCGACCTGCCCGACCCGCTGGGCGGGGCGCCGGTCACGGCGGCCGAGCTCCACCGCATTTCGCTGGCGGCGCTGCACGACCGCTTTGCCACGGTGGTGGCCAGTCCCGCCGCCTGGGGCTGAGCGGCGAGCAGGGAGGCTGGCGCGCCGGCGCAAAAGATGCGCAGGCCAGGGGGCTGGTGCATACTACGGCCTCGCCGGACCCCGGCGCTTTCCCTGCAATCCGATTCGCCATCCAAATGAAACGCATTCTCCTCATCAAGATCACCTCGCTGGGCGACATGGTGCACACGCTGCCGCTGGTGTCCGACCTGCGCCGCGCCTATCCCGAGGCCAAGATCGACTGGGTGGCGGATGCATCCTGCGCCGATATTCCGCGCTGGGCGATCGGTGTGGACCGCGTGATCGCCCCGCCGCTGCGCGGCTTCAAGAAATCGCGCAGCTGGTCCGACCTGCGCGCCATCTTCGGTGCGCTGTGGCAATTGCGCCGCGAGAAATATGACGTGGTGGTGGATGTGCATGGCGTGTACAAAAGCGCCATCGTGGCCTGGCTGGCACGCTCGGGCCGCCGTCTTGGCTATGCCGCCGAGTATCTCGGCGAGGCGCGTGCCGTGTTCGCCTACACGCAGATCTTCGGCCCGCACGGCGACGCCACCGCGCGCCACAAGATGCGCATGGTGGTCGCCAATGCGCTCGGATACCCGCTCGATCCCGTCGAGCATTACGCACTGCGCGTTCCTGCGCCCGCCGTGCCGCTCAACGCCGACGGCGTGCCGCGCGCGATGCTGTTCCATGCGACCTCGGTAGAGGCCAAGAAATGGCCGGCGCAGCGCTGGATCGCGGTTGGCAGGACCCTGGCCGAACGGGGCTACAAGATCCAGCTGCCCTGGGGTTCGCCCGCCGAACGCGAGCAATCGGAGGCGCTGGCAGCCGAGATTCCCGGCGCCGAGGTGCTGCCGCGCATGACCATCACCGAATGCGCGCAGCGGGTGGACGCCGCCGCGCTGGTGGTGGGGACCGACACCGGTTTCGTGCATCTTTCCGATGCCCTGGGCAAGCCGTCGGTGATGCTGTTCACGGTGACCGACAGCCAGCACTTCGGCATCGACACCCCGGGACAGTCGGTCTCGCTGGGCGCCCGCGGCGTGGTGCCGGAAGTCGACGAGGTGCTGGCCGCCATCGACCGGGTCACGGGCGGGCAGGCCGGATCGCGGGAAACGGCGGTGCGGCAGGCCTGAGCCAGTCGCCGAGCGCGGCCAGCAGGTCCACGGTTTCCGCGAAGGCCGCGGTTTCCGGCAGGTTCGTCATGTTATCCACATGGGAATGATCGAGGCGGCCAGCAGCAGTCCAAGCAAGGCATTCAGGCAGCGCCACTGGCGCTCCGTGCGCAGCAGCCGGGAAAGCATCAGCCCGGCCAGGCACCAGAGCGACATCGATGCGGCGGCGGCGAAACCGAGGGCCGAGCCAAGCAGGATGGCAAGCTGCAGCGGCCCGCTCGCCAGCGCCGCGAAGGACGCGGCTGCCCCCAGCGCCATGGCCCAGCCCTTCGGGTTCAGCCATAGCAGGCACATGCCGCTCCAGAAGCGCGTCGGCGCCGCCAGCTCAGCCTGCAGGTTTGGCGATCCGCTTCGGGCGATCCGCCACGCCAGCCACAACAGGTAGGCGGAGCCGGCCAGATTCATCGCCGTGCGCAGCGAAGGTACCGCAAGTAGCAGACCGGCCAGTCCGATCGCCGCAGCGGCAGCGAGCGAGGCCAGGCCCACGGCGATGCCGGCCATCAGCGGCACCGAGCGGCGGAAGCCGAAACGCGCCCCGGAAGCGGTCGCCAGCGTGGTGGCGCCGCCAGGGGTGATGGTGGACACGATGGCGAACAAGGCAAGCGGGGCAACCGGGTCAGGCATGGCGGGCGTGGGCGGGCGAGTGCAGGGAGAGCCCAACTGTAGGGGGCCGTCTTGCATTAGGAAAGGCAATTCTCATAATGCCTGGCATTAGTAAATATAATGCCAGGCATGACCCGTCATCTCGATACCCGCATCGTGCGTACCTTCGTGGCTGTCGCGGAACATGCCAGCATGACCGCGGCGGCGAATGCCCTACATCTGACCCAGGGTGCCGTCAGCCAGCAGATCAAGCGGCTGGAGGACGATTTTGGCGCGGCCTTGTTCGAGCGCGGGCGAGGCGGCCTGCGCCTGACTCCCGCCGGTGAGCGCCTGCTGGGCAAAGCCAGGCAACTGCTGCACCTGAATGACGAAATCTGGGCCGGGATGATTGCCGGCACGGCGCCGGGCCAGGTGCGCCTGGGGGTGCCCTATGACCTGGTCGGAACCAGTCTCGCCCCCGTGCTTAAGGCCTACTCGGAAGCCCATCCCCAGGTGGAGATATCGTTGTGTTGCGCCGCTTCGCCGGATCTTGCCCGCGCGCTCGCCGATGGCCAGGTCGACCTGGCGGTGATCGAGGAGCCGGTGGGCCCTTCCGACGGCGAATGCCTGCGCGTGGAACGGCTGGTCTGGGTTGGCGCCAAGGGGGGCAAGGCCCGCCTGAAACGCCCGCTGCCCATCTCCATGGTTGCCGACACCTGCGCTTTCCGCCCGGCGGTGCTGTCCGCCCTGAGCGAGCACGGCACGCCGTGGCGCACCGTGTTCGAGAACGGCAACATCGATGCAACCACGGCCACGGTGCGCATGGACCTGGCGGTCACGGCATGGCTGGCGTCCACCGTGCCGGCCGACCTCGATATATTCGGCGCGGATTCCGGCCTGCCGGAACTGCCCAGCTTCGCCATCAACCTGCACCTGCCCCGGCATGGCGCACAGCCGGCGGCACGGGAATTCGGGGACTTCATTCGCGAGGGCCTGCTGCGAGGGCGATAGCGGGCCTGCCGCTTCGCCTCGCTGCCGAGCATTCGATGCAGCGCCCGCGGCACCCCTGTGTCATCCGGTTCTTTGTCCTTGCCAGCGTGCGCAGGCCGCGGACGGTTGCCACGTATTGAAGGCCTGCCTTCTAGAATGAACGGGATCCGGGGGTCGGCGCAAGTGCCCCGCACCGCATTCTTCCCGCATGGCATCGCATGCCATGCACAGCACGGAGCCGCTCCATGAGTCAAAGCCAATTGTTCCAACCGTTTTCGATCGGCCGGCTGCGGCTGGAGAACCGCATCGTCATCGCGCCGATGTGCCAGTATTCGGCCGTAGAGGGCTGCGCCGGCGACTGGCACATGATCCACCTCGGCCAGCTTGCGATTTCCGGCGCAGGGCTGCTGATCATCGAGGCGTCGGCGGTCTCGCCGGAAGGGCGCATCACGCCGGGAGACCTCGGCCTTTATTCGGATGCGAGCGAGGCCGCGCTGGCGAAGGTGATTGCCGCCGCCAGGGCGCATTCGCCGATTGCGCTGGCGATACAGGTCTCGCATGCCGGGCGCAAGGCTTCAAGCCACGTGCCATGGGAAGGCGGCCGCCAGATCCGTCCCGGCGAGCCGGACGGCTGGAAGACGGTGGCGCCATCCGCGCTGCCGCACGCGCAGGGCGAGGATGTACCGGTGGCGCTGGATCGCGCGGGCATGGAGCGGATCAGGGAAGACTTCGTCGCCACCGCCAGGCGCGCCGCGGGTCTCGGGCTCGACGGCATCGAGATCCATGCCGCCCATGGCTACCTGCTGCATCAGTTCCTGTCGCCGCTGGCAAACCAGCGCGATGACGCCTATGGCGGCAGCCTGGCGAACCGGATGCGCTTTCCGCTCGAAGTGTTCGACGCGGTGCGCTCGGCATTTCCCGCCGACAAGCCTGTGTGGGTGCGGATCTCCGCCACCGACTGGGTGCCCGGCGGATGGGATATCGAGGGCACGGTGGCGCTGTCGAAGGCGCTGGAGGCACGCGGCTGCGCGGCGATCCATGTCACCACCGGCGGCGTCTCGCCGGCCCAGGCCATCAAGCTGGGGCCGGGCTACCAGGTGCCTTATGCGCAGCGGGTCAAGGCCGAGGTCGGCTTGCCGACCCTCGCGGTGGGGCTGATCACCGAGCCGGAGCAGGCGGAGGCCATCATTGCCAACGGCGAAGCCGATGCGGTCTCGCTGGCGCGCGCGATGCTCTACGATCCGCGCTGGCCCTGGCATGCCGCGGCCAGGCTCGGCGCGCAGGTGCATGCGCCGAAGCAATACTGGCGCTCGCAGCCGCGCGAGTACAAGGATCTGTTTATCGACGCGAGCTTCGGGCAGCGATAGGCGGCTTCGGCTGCTGATCACGGCGCTCTTTCCGCCCGCCGCACCAGGCGGCGGGCGGGGGCGCCCAGAACGTGGCAAGGCGGCCGGCTCCCGCCCAATGCACGTGCCAGCTCGCTTAGTCCGCCTGGATGCCAAACTCCTTGACGATTTTCGCGTATCGCGTCGAATCCGATGCGATCAGCCTGCCCAGCGCAGCAGGCTCGCCGCCCACCGGCGTGACCGCGATGGTGGCCATGCGCGCGACCACGTCAGGCATCTTCAGGATGTCGTTGACGTGGCCGTTGAGCGTCTTCACCAGTTCGGGCGAAAGGCCCTTCGGCGCCAGCAGCGCCTGCCAGGCACCCACTTCCACATCCTTGTAGCCGAGTTCGGCAAGCGTTGGTACGTTCGGCGCGAACGGCGAACGCTTGCCGTCCGCCACGGCCAACGGCACGATGCCGCCGGTCGCGATGTACTGCGCCACCGCTCCGAGCGTGGAGTAGGTCATCGGCACCTGGCCGCCAAGCACGTCGACCACCGCCGGCGCGGTGCCGCGATAGGGCACCTGCGCGATCTTCACGCCCGCGGCCCGGTTGAACAGCTCGCCAAGGATATGCATGGGCGAGCCATTGCCCGGGCTGGCATAGGCCTGCACGCCGCCGGCCTTGGCGCGCGCGACCAGCTCGGGCAGCTTCGTGATGCCGGTGCCCTTGTTGACCACCACGAAGAGCGACTGGGTGCCCAGCTGGGCAACCGGTGTGAAGTCGTTGCGCACGTCGTAGCTCGCGCCGGTGCCGCTCCTTAGCACCAGCGGCGCGATGGCGACGGTGTTGGGCGCAACCAGCAGGGTATAGCCATCGGGCGCCGCCTTGGCGACGTAGGCGCTGCCGATCGTTCCTGCCGCGCCAGTACGGTTTTCGACCAGCACGGACTGGCGCAGCCGGGCGGCAAGTTTTTCGGCAAGCAGGCGGGCGAGCACGTCGGTGTCGCCGCCGGCCGGATAGGCAACCACCAGCGTCACGGGTTTGTTGGGATAGGCCTGCGCGCAGGCGGCGCCTGCCGCCGCCATGGCGGCGAGGGCCGCGCAGGCGGCAAACAGTTTGCGGGTTGCGAGCTTCATGAAGAAATGCCTCCAGATTGACTTCGTGCCGGGAGGCGGCGCACGGCGCGCCTGGCATCCCGGCTTGTGCCGCGCGGTGACGCGCCGGTGCGCCGGTGCTCAGAACGTGTGCTTGATGCCGAGCATCGCGCCCAGCTGCGACCCGCCCGGCCGCGGGTTGGAGCCCGGCGAGCCGCCGCTCACCGACATGGCGAGCTGGCCGCCGTTGTCGATGAAGCCTGCCGTGGCATACACGGACGTGCGCTTGGAGAAGGCGTAGGTGCCGCGCAGCGCGTACAGCAATGCCTTGTTGTCGCTGTTGTGGTACTTGAGGTAGTAGACCTGGCCGGCCAGCGTGAACGCCGGCGTGATGTCGTACGCCAGGCCGGTGTACCAGAGTTCGCTGCGCGGCGTGGTGCTGCCCTGGTTGTCGCGGCGGATCACGCCCGCGCCGATCTTGGTCCGGGACAGCAGCATGTAGCCGTTGAGCGAAAGCCGGTTGTCGGACAGGCTGCTGCTGGTCAGGCCGCCGAACGCACCGGGGCCGCCGCGCAGCGAGTCGTAGGCCGCGCCCACGCCCCACCATTTGTTGTCGTACTGGAGCAGTGCGGACCATTCGCGGCATTGCGTGCTGTTGGCGGCATTCTCGCCGGCGCAGTTGGTGCCGGACGGGCTCGGGCCTGCATTCACGGTGTCGCGGCCGAAACTATAGGTGGCGCCCACCGTCACGCCGCCAAAGGTGCCCTTGTACGAAATCGCGTTGTCGGCGCGGGTGTTCGGCAGGTAGCTGTCGAGCGAGCCTGAGCCGTACACATTGGGCCCGAGGATGTCCGGGTCCAGCGTTGCCCAGAACAGCATGGTGTACTGGCGGCCCAGGGCGATCTGGCCCCAAGGCCCGGACAGGCCCACCAGCGCCTGCCTGCCGAACAGCCGGCCGCCCTGGTTGGCCGCGCCGGTATCCGGCCCGAACCCGGATTCGAGCACGAACAGGCTCTTGAGCCCGCCACCAAGGTCCTCGGTCCCGCGAATGCCCCAGCGCGACGGCACCGTGCCCGTCAGGTTCGGCATGCGGACCAGGTTGTCCTTGGCCGCGCCGACGTTGTTCACATATTCGATGCCGGTATCGACGACGCCATACAGCGTCACCGACTGGGCCGAGGCAAGCATGGGCATCGCTGCCAGCGCGGCCAGTGCGGCCAGTGCGATCCGTCCAGGTTTCATTTATCGATTCCTCTCTTTTCCGCCATTCGTGTAGTGGGCGCCGCATGGCTTCGCGGGGCCGTTTCGGGCCGGGAGGGCGCATGTTCATGCACTTGCCGGCCTCTTGTGTTTTATATATAAAACAACAGATTACATAAGAAACAACGAGCAAAATATAGCTGTTCGTTTCGTGAAAAACAGGGGCGGGAAATCCCTAGTGATGTGGGTACGCGACGGCAGGCTGGGGGCCAGCGGTGATCCTGGGTGCCCAGACCTGCACCGCGCGTGGAGCCAGCGAGGCGGCGCCGGTTCCCCGAGAGCCGCCCGTGCGCTGGCTGCCAGGGAAGGGCGGCTGAAAAGCCAGGGCCGCGCGCGGCCGGCGGCCCGTCGCGCACGGGTTGCCGGCGAATTTTTTCGCAAGGGGTTAACCCGGATCAATTTCCGCGAGCAGCCGGTCTATATTTCCTAGGTTTTATTTGCAAACCATAGTTTCATATATGAAACAAAACAATCAGACGATGCCGCCCCAGCCGACCGCCGAACTGCTCCGTGCCCTGGATAGCGGCTTTACCGAGCGGCGCGTGGCCGTCGGTGCCGACGGCGCGCAGATGGCCTACCGGTGCGGCGGCGGCCGTGGCCCCTTGGTGGTGCTGCTGCACGGCATCAGTTCGGGGGCGGCCTCCTGGCTGCCATGCGCGAGCCTGCTGGCGGCCGATGCCCGCGTGATCGCCTGGGACGCGCCCGGCTATGGCAATTCGCAAGCCTTGCCCGGCGCGGCGCCCACCGCGGCCGATTACGCGCAGCGTCTGCAGGCACTGCTGCACGCGCTGGACCTGCGGCCCGATGTGATCGTCGGGCATTCGCTGGGCGCGCTGATGGCCGCGGCCTACATTGCGCAGGCCGGGCCGGCGCAGCTCCCCGCGCGCTTGCTGCTGCTCAGCCCGGCCCAGGGCTACGGCGGCCCCGGCAAGGAAGGCAAGGCGCAGGAAGTGGCGCGCCAGCGGCTCGATGCGCTGGCGGCGCTGGGCGTGGAAGGCCTGGCGGAGCGGGGTCCGGGCCGCCTGTTGAGTGCGGCGGCCAGCGCCGACGCGCAGGCGTGGGTGCGCTGGAATATGCGGCGGCTGGATCCCGACGGTTACCGGCAAGCGGTGGCCATGCTGTGCGGCGATGCCATTGACGATTACCTCGGGCGCCGGGCGCCGGGCGTCAGCGTCTGGGCCGGCTGCGGTGCGCTGGACGTCGTAACGCCGCCGCCTGGCTGCGCAGCGCTGGCCGAGCGCTTTGGCTTGCCCTTCGAACTGATCCCGGACGCGGGCCATGCCTGCTACGTCGAGCAGGCCCGATCGGTGGCGCGCTGGATTCGCAGCGGGCTCGCCGGGTACGCTATCTGAAGGCTGGCTGCGGCGGGTCCGCAGCCCTGCAGCGCCTTGATCGGCGCCTTGAGCGGCACCTTGAGCGGCGAATCGGCCGGCCGGCTTTCCTCCGCCGCCCCGGCCCCGAGTCGACTTCGCATCGCATCGGCATATCTCCGGGGTAAACCCCAATCTATTTTTGAAGTTTCGTTGCCTATAGTGGTGTTTGTGTTCAATATTTAAATCAGCGTTTTATAGGTAAAACAAAACGCTCGATAGGCAGACTGGCAACAAGGTCAAAGGAGCAGCGCAATGGAGAACCTCGCATACAACCCGAATCTGGCGCCCTGGGAGCGCCCGGCTCCGAACAATGTCGCCGGCAAGGGCCATATCGAGCAGCCGGGCAAGGTGCGCAACATCGTGTGGCAGACCCGCGCCGCCGCCCCCACCGCTTACGAAGACGCGCTCGGCGATGCCCTGGAAGCCGCCTTCGAAGCCGGCGCCAGGAATCCGGAAGAGATCGTGCGTGCGTTCAACCAGGCCGGCCTGCTGGGCGCCGATGGCCAGGCCTGGACCGAAGCACGTTTCCTCGCCGAAATGCGCCGCCTGGGCGCCTGAGAGGCAGTTCAAGAACATCAACGCGATGGGTCACGGCGGGCGGCGCAACAAGGCGCGCCCAGCGGAAACAGCGACCCGATCCGGTACCCGCAAGAGAGCAAACAATGGAATCGAACAAGCAAGCGCGTGCTGAGGCGCGCCTGAACACCGGTCTGCATAACTACTGGTATCCGGTATCGGCGGCGTGGGCAGTCACGCATGCGCCGATCGGCATTACGCGCCTGGGCCAGAACATCGTGCTATGGCGCGATGGCGACGGCCAGGTGCACGCGCTTGAAGACCGCTGCCCGCACCGCGGCGCGCGCCTGTCGATGGGTTGGAACCTCGGCGACCGCGTGGCCTGCTGGTACCACGGCGTGGAGGTCGGCGGCGACGGCCAGGTCAAGAGCGTGCCGGCCGTGGACAGCTGCCCGCTCGAAGGCAAGACCTGCGTGCGCAGCTATCCCGTGCAGGAAAAAGCCGGCGCCATCTTCCTGTGGTTCGGCGAGCGCCCCCCGGTGCAAGGCGAGGGCGGTGCCGATGCGCTGCGCCTGCCGGAAGAACTGGAGAGCGACGAGCACAGCAACTTCCTGTGCGTGGCGCATTGGGACTGCAACTACCGCTACGCCATCGACAACGTGATGGACCCGATGCACGGCGCTTACCTGCATGCGGTCTCGCACTCGATGGCCGCTGGCGAGAAGCAGGCCGTGATGGCCGTGCGCGAGACCGACACCGGGCTGGTGTTCGAGAAGACCGGCCAGCGCGGCGTGAACTTCGACTGGGTGGAATTCGGCGAGACCGGCACCCCGTGGCTGCGCCTGGCGATTCCCTACCGCGCCA
This sequence comes from Cupriavidus basilensis, assembly GCF_029335485.1. Classification (GTDB taxonomy): domain Bacteria; phylum Pseudomonadota; class Gammaproteobacteria; order Burkholderiales; family Burkholderiaceae; genus Cupriavidus; species Cupriavidus basilensis_E. The sequence continues at coordinate 7,718 of NZ_JARJLM010000430.1, read as the reverse complement.
AGGTCGGTCCCGGCGGCCCCTTCGGCATCGTCGGCATTGCCACGCCGGTGGATGAGGCGCACTGCATGGTGTTCTTCTGGCGCACCCGCCACGTGCAGGGCTGGGAGCGCGATGTGTGGCGTTTCCTGTACCGCAACCGCCTGGAAGGCCTGCACTGGGACGTGCTGGAGCAGGACCGCGTGGTGCTGGAAATGATGGCGCCGAACGCACGCGATCATGAAACGCTGTACCAGCACGATGTGGGCATCACGCGTGTGCGTCGCCTGCTGCGCCGCCGCGCCGACCAGGAAGTCGCCGACGAACCGGTCGCCATGCTCAAGCCGGTGGGTGGGGTGGCAAGCCATGCCTGAGATCGATCGCAACAAGCTGCTGGCCGGCCGCCGCGTGCTGGTGACCGGCGCGGCGCGCGGGCTCGGCCTGGCCTTTGCCACGGCGATCGCCGAAGCCGGCGCGGCCGTAGCGATGGCAGACATCCTCGCCGACCGCTTGCAGGAGGAAGCCGCCGCCATGCAGGCCCGTGGCCTGAAGGTGCTGCCGCTCGCGCTCGACCTTGGCAACCCGGAATCGGTGACGGCCTGCGCGGCCGCCGCAGCGGCCGGTCTCGGCGGCCTGGACGGCCTCGTCAACAATGCCGCCGTCACCGACTCCGGCGGACGCGACGCCAGCGCCATCGACATCGCCACCTGGGACCGCGTGATGAACATCAACGTGCGCGGCACCTGGCTGATGACCACCGCCTGCCTGCCGGCGCTGCGCGCTTGCGGCCGCGGCGCCATCGTCAACCTCGCGTCGGACACGCCGCTGTGGGGCGCGCCCAACCTGCTGGCCTACGTGGCCAGCAAGAGCGCCATCATCGGCATGACCCGGTCGCTGGCGCGCGAGCTGGGCGACGACCAGGTCACGGTCAACGCCATCGCGCCGGGACTGACCCTGGTGGAAGCCACCGAATACGTGCCCCAGAAGCGGCGCGACCTGTATCGCGAGCAGCGCGCGATTTCCCGCGAACAGCTACCCGAGGACGTATCCGGGGCCGTGCTGTTTGCTCTCTCCGACCTGTCCCGCTTCGTGACAGGCCAGACGCTGGCCGTCAACGGCGGCTTCGTCATGCACTGAGCCTAGAAGGAATCCAAATGAGCGATCTTTCCCAACAAGACAACATCAAGCGTTCCTGGGAGCAGCCGTCCGGCGCTTCCTTCGACCAGTGGATGGAGAGCCGCGTGGCGCGTTTCTCCACCCGCCGCTACGACTGGGACGCGCTGAAGTTCCAGGCTGACTACGATCCCAAGTACCGCCGCGCGCAGATGCGCTATCTCGGTACCGGCGGCACCGGCGTGGCAGCGGATACCAATACCGTGCCGTCCGAGAACTTCACCTTCTCGACCATGATCATCCCGGCCGGGCATGAAGGCCCGTCGCACCTGCACACGGACGTGGAAGAAGTCTTCTTCGTCCTGCGCGGCAAGATCAAGCTGATCCTGGAAAAGGACGGCGAGCGTTTCGAAACCATCCTGACCGACCGCGACCTGGTCTCGGTGCCGCCGGGCGTGTACCGCGAGGAAATCAATATCGGCGAGGAAGATGCGCTGATGTGCGTGATGCTCGGCGCCAGGAAGCCGATCACGCCGACCTACCCGCCCGAGCATCCGCTCACCAAGGTCAAGCGCTAAGCGGCGCATGGCCGGTACCCCGTCCCGGGGCGCCGGCCCAATTGAAACAGAAGCCATCCCATGACTCAAGAACGCCTTCCGGAAGACAGCCAGGACAAGTACATCGTGCCGGGACTGGAGCGCGGCCTGCGCCTGCTGGCCGAGTTCAGCCGCCGCGACCGCAGCCTGTCGGCGGCCGACCTGGCGCGCCGGCTCAAGGTGCCGCGCTCCACGGTGTTCCGCCTGCTGGCCACGCTGGAAATGATGGGCTTTGTCGAGCGCACCGACGGCGGCCGCGACTACCGTCTCGGCATGGCGGTGCTGCGCCTGGGCTTCGAGTACCTGGCTTCGCTGGAACTCACCGAGCTGGGACGCCCGCTGCTGGACCGCCTGCGCGACGACATCCGCTACCCGTGCAACCTGGTGGTGCGCGACGGCCGCTCGATCGTCTATGTGGCCAAGTCGGTGGCGCCCACGCCGTTCAGCAGCTCGGTCACGGTGGGGACGCGCCTGCCGGCGCATGCCACCGTGCTCGGGCGCGTGCTGCTCGAGGATCTGACGCTGGCCGAGTTGCGCCAGCTCTATCCCGAGCCGCGGCTGGAAGCGTTCTCGCCCAGCACGCCGGGTACGGTCGAAGAATTGTTCGAGATGGTGCAGCGCGACCGCGAGCGCGGGGTGGTCCTGCAGGAAGCCTTCTTCGAAGCCAGTATCTCGACCATCGCGGCGCCGGTGCGGGACCGCAGCTGCAAGGTGGTCGCGGCGCTCGGCGTCACCATCCCGGCCTCGCGCATCGATCCGGAGCAGCTGGACATGATGGAAGAGAAAGTCAGAGACACCGCGGGCGAGTTGTCTCGCCTGCTGGACTACCGGCCGCGCGAGCACGGCAAGGTGGTCAACCTGTATCGGGAGTGAGGACGATGTCCATGATTGAACTCGACGGCAAGGTCGCCGTCGTCACGGGTGGGTCCTCGGGCATCGGCCTGGCCACCGTCGAACTGCTGCTGGAGGCCGGCGCCGCGGTGGCGCTGTGCGGCCGCAACGAAACGCGGCTGCGCGAAGCGCAAGCCGGCCTGCGCGCACGCTTCCCGGATGCCCGCCTGTATGCCGCCGCCTGCGACGTGCTGGAGCCTGCGCAGGTGGCAGCCTTCGCCGCTGCGAGCGAAGCTGCGCTCGGCCCGGCCGACATGCTGGTCAACAATGCCGGACAGGGCCGTGTCTCCACCTTCGCCAGCACCGAGGACGCGGCATGGCTCGAAGAGTTGCAGCTCAAGTTCTTCTCGGTGATTCATGCCACGCGCGCCTTCCTTGCGCAGCTGGAGCGTTCCGGCTGCGGTGCCATCGTCTGCGTGAACTCGCTGCTGGCCGTGCAACCCGAGCCGCATATGGTGGCAACGTCGGCAGCGCGTGCCGGCGTGCATAACCTGGTGCGCTCGCTGGCCACCGAATTCGCCCCCAAGGGCATCCGCGTCAACGGCATCCTGCTCGGCCTGGTCGAGTCGGGCCAGTGGCGCCGGCGTTTCGAAGCACGCCCGGAGGCCGAGCGCGAGCTCGACTGGGCCGCGTGGACCGCGCGCCTGGCGCAGCAAAAACATATTCAACTTGGCCGTCTTGGCCTGCCGCAGGAAGCCGCGCGCGCGATCCTGTTCCTTGCCTCGCCGTTGTCTTCGTACACCACGGGCAGCCATATCGATATTTCCGGAGGACTTTCCCGTCATGCGTAACGAACAGCAACAAGTCACGGTGGGCTACGCCATCGCCGCCTTCCTCGAACAATGCGGCGTCAAGGCAGCGTTCGGCGTGATCTCGATCCACAACATGCCCATCCTCGACGCGATGGGCGAGCGCGGCAAGATCCGCTTCGTCCCCGCGCGCGGCGAAGCGGGCGGCACCAACATGGCCGACGCCTGCGCCCGCACCACCGGCGGCCTCGGCGTCTGCCTGACCAGCACCGGCACCGCCGCCGGCAATGCCGCCGGCGCCATGGTGGAAGCCCTCACCGCCGGCACGCCGCTGCTGCACCTGACCGGCCAGATCGAAACGCCTTACCTGGACCGGAGCCTCGCCTACATCCACGAAGCCCCCGACCAGTTGACCATGCTGAAGGCCATCTCCAAGGCCGCCTTCCGCATCCGCAGCGCGGACACCGCGCTGAGCACGATCAAGCTGGCCGTGCAGACCGCGCTGACCGCGCCGAGCGGCCCCGTCAGCGTGGAGATTCCCATCGACATCCAGGCCGCGCTGATCCCGATGCCGACCGACCTGCGTCCGCTGGCGATTCCTACCCACGTGCCTGCGGCACATGCGCTGGACGAACTGGCCGAGCGCCTGGCCAAGGCAAAACGCCCGCTGCTGTGGCTGGGCGGCGGCGCGCGCCACGCCGGCGCGCAGGTCAAGCGCCTGCTGGCGCTGGGCTTCGGCGTGGTCACCAGCACGCAAGGCCGGGGCATCGTGGCGGAAGACGATCCCCGTTCGCTGGGCGCATTCAACCTGCACAAGCCGGTGGAACAGTTCTATCAGACCTGCGACGCCATGCTGGTGGTGGGCTCGCGCCTGCGCGGCAATGAAACGCTCAAGTACGAACTGAAGCTGCCGCGCCCGCTGTTCCGCGTGGATGCCGATGCCTCCGCCGAAGGCCGCTGCTACCAGAGCGACTACTTCGCCAGCGGCGATGCGGCGCTGGCGCTCGAGGGCCTGGCCGACCGCCTGGAGGGCAAGCTCAAGGTGGACCCGGCATTCGCCGCCGACCTGCGCCGCGCGCATGAGACCGCCATGGGCGGCCTGATCGATGGCCTGGGTCCGTATTCGGCGCTGGTGGACGCGCTGCAGGGCGCGGTAGGCCGCAATTTCAACTGGGTGCGCGACGTCACCGTTTCCAACAGCACCTGGGGCAATCGCCAGCTGCGTATCTTCGATTCCCGTGCCGGCGTGCATGCGCTAGGCGGTGGCATCGGCCAGGGCCTGGCGATGGGCATCGGTGCGGCAGTCGGCGCGGCGGTCACGTCTTCCGGCAAGAAGACCTTCTGCCTGGCCGGCGACGGCGGCTTCATCCTGAACCTGGGCGAACTCGCCACCGCGGTCCAGGAACGCGCCGACGTGGTCTTCGTGCTGATGAACGACAAGGGCTACGGCGTGATCAAGAACATCCAGGACGCGCAGTACGGCGGACGGCGCCACTACGTGGACCTGCACACGCCGGACTATGCACAGCTGTCGCAAGCGCTGGCCTTGCGCCATCGCCGCGTCAGCAACCTGGCGGAGGTCGGCGCCGCGCTGGAAGAAGCCACCGTCGAACCCGGCCCGTTCCTGCTGGAGATCGACATGCTGTCCATCGGCACCTTCAAGACCGCTTTCGCCGGCCCGCCGGTCAACAAGGAAGCCGATGCTGAAAACACCGCTCGCGCGGCCGAACGCAGCACCGTGACCGCCTGAGGGGGACGCAACATGCTGCACGTGTCGATGGTGGGATGCGGGGCGATCGGGCTCGGTGTGCTCGAGCTGCTCAAGAACGATCCCGACGTGGTGTTCGACGTGGTGGTGGTGCCCGAAGCCCAGATGGATCAGGCTCGCCACGCCGTCTCCGCGCTGGCGCCGCACGCTCGCGTCGCCACCTGCCTGAGCCAGGCCGACGGACGGCCCGACCTGCTGGTGGAGTGCGCCGGCCACCAGGCGCTGGAGGAGCACATCGTGCCGGCGCTGGAGCGCGGCATCGCCTGCATGGTGGTGTCGGTGGGCGCGCTCTCCGAGCCGGGTCTGGCCGAGCGGCTGGAAGCGGCGGCGCGGCGTGGCGGCACCCAGGTGCAGCTGCTCTCCGGCGCGATCGGCGCCATCGACGCGCTGGCCGCGGCGCGCGTTGGCGGTCTGGACTCGGTGGTCTACACCGGGCGCAAGCCGCCCGGCGCATGGAAGGATACGCCGGCCGAGGCGCTGTTCGACCTCGACGCGCTGACCGAGGCCACGGTGATCTTCGAAGGGACCGCCCGCGAAGCGGCGCGGCTCTACCCGAAGAACGCCAATGTGGCGGCCACGCTGTCGGTGGCCGGGCTCGGGCTGGATCAAACGCAGGTCAAGCTGCTGGCCGATCCGGGCGTGATTGAAAACGTGCACCACGTCGACGCGCGCGGCGCCTTCGGCGGTTTCGAGCTGACCATGCGCGGCAAGCCGCTGGCGGCGAACCCAAAGACTTCAGCGCTGACGGTGTTCAGCGTGGTGCGTGCGCTGGGCAACCGTGCCCACGCCATGTCGATCTAAGCAGGGCCCAGCAAGGCAATCATCATGAAGCAAGAGATTCTACCCATCTGCATCGCAGGCCAGTGGCGCCTGGGCGGCGGCGAACGCTACGCCACACGCTATCCGGCCACCGGCGAGGTCGTCGCTGAACTGAACGCGGCCAGCCTGGACGACGTGGAAGAGGCGGTGCAGGGCGCGCATCGCGCCTTCCTCACCAGCGGCTGGGCCCAGCGCAAGCCGCACGAGCGCGCAGCCGTGCTGCATCGCGTGGCCGACCTGATCCGCGCGCGCGCCGAGCCTCTCGCGCAGCGCCAGCGCCTGGACAACGGCAAGCCCATCAGCGAGACGCGCGCGCTGGTGGCCAGCGCCGCCGGCACCTTCCAGTTCTTCGCCGCCGCCTGCGAGACGCTGGAGGAGACGCTCACGCCCGCCCGCGGTGATTTCCTCACCATGAGCGTGCATGAAGCCATGGGCGTGGTGGCGGCGATCACGCCGTGGAACTCGCCCATCGCCAGCGAGGCGCAGAAGCTGGCGCCCGCGCTGGCCGCCGGCAACGCGGTGGTGATCAAGCCCGCCGAGATCACGCCGCTGATGGCGCTGGAGCTCGCTTCGATCTGCGAGGAAGCCGGTGTGCCCAAGGGCCTCATCAGCGTGCTGCCCGGCAAGGGCTCGGTGATCGGCGACGCCATCACCAAGCATCCGCTGGTGCGCCGCGTGTCCTTTACCGGCGGCACCGCCACGGGACGCCATATCGCCCACATCGCCGCCGACAAGATGATGCCGGTGTCGCTGGAGCTCGGCGGCAAGTCGCCCACCATGGTGTTCGAGGACGCGGACCTGGACCACGCCGTCAACGGCGTGCTCTACGGCATCTTCAGCTCCTCGGGCGAATCCTGCATCGCCGGCTCGCGGCTGTTCGTGGCACGTTCCTTGTATGAGCCGTTCATGGACCGCCTGGCCGAGAGCGCTGCGCGCCTGCGCGTGGGCGACCCGGCCGACGAACGCACCCAGATGGGGCCGCTGATCAGCGACCGCCATCGCGACTCGATCGAATCGTATGTGGCGCTCGGCGTGTCCGAAGGCGGCCAGCTGCGCACCGGCGGCTTGCGTCCCACGGTGGCGGGATGCGAGAACGGCTACTTCTACACGCCGACCATCATCGAAGGACTGGATAACAGCGCCCGCGTGTGCCAGGAGGAAATTTTCGGGCCGGTGCTGGTGGCGATGGCCTTCGACGACGAGGACGACCTGATCGCGCAGGCCAACGACAGCGTGTACGCGCTGGCGGCCGGCGTGTGGACGCGCGACTACAAGCGCGCCTGGCGCTTCGCGCGCGCGGTGCAGGCCGGCAATGTGTGGATCAATACGTACAAGCAGTTCTCGATCTCGACGCCGTTCGGCGGCTGGCGCGACAGCGGCCTGGGCCGCGAGAAAGGACGACTGGGCATCCTGCAGTACATGGAGCAGAAGAGCGTGTACTGGGGCATGCATGAGCAACCGCTGCCGTGGGCTAACTAAGCGAGCATGCCGACGTTGGACACGACACAGCAGGAGATGGGAACAATGAACACGATTCTGGGCATCGACGAGATCGTCTACGGTGCCGACGACCTGGACGCCTGCCGGCGCTTCTTCGCCGACTGGGGCCTCACGCTGGTGCGCGAGGACGCGGCCGGGCTGGACTTCGAAACGCTCAACGGCTGCCGCGTGCTGGTGCGCCGCACCGATGACCCGGCATTGCCGGCGGCGATGGAAGACGGCCCGACGCTGCGCGAAGTGGTGTGGGGCGTGGACACGCAGGCCGCGCTGGACATGATCGCTGATGCGATTCGCGCCGAGGCTGGC
>NZ_JARJLM010000042.1 GCF_029335485.1 Cupriavidus basilensis | reverse complement strand
CGATTCCGACCTGCGCACCGTGGTGGGGTGGATTCTTGAGGCAAAATAGCGGACTGGCCGCCGCCATGCCCCGTGGCGCGGCCAGCGCGCCGCCGCGCCGGCGAGCCATCCGGCACGGCTGGCAGCGTGCGGCCTATCGCCGTCCCCACGGCTCTTCAAAGTTCGGAGCAATATCCATGAAGCAGTTTGTCATCGCAACGCTGATGCTGGCTTGCGCCGCCTCGGCCAACGCTGCGGTCGATGCCGCCAAGGCCCAGGAAATCGCCAACAAGAACGCCTGCATGGGCTGCCATCAGGTCGACAAGAAGCTGGTCGGCCCGGCCTACAAGGACGTCGCGGCGAAGTACAAGGGCGACAAGAACGCCCTGGCAACCCTGACCAAGAAGGTCAAGGGCGGCGGTTCGGGCGTATGGGGCCCGATCCCGATGCCGGCCAACGCAGGGTTGAGCGATGCCGACCTGAAGACGGTCGTGGAGTGGGTGCTGGCAGGCGCCCCGGCCAAGTAAGCCGCAGCCAGGGCAAGCCCTGCCCGGACCGGTTACGGCTTCGGGAAAACAGGGGCGGCCAAGCACCGCCCGCCGCCGTGCCTCCCCCGGGGCACGGCAGGCCAACGAACCAGGCCGGAACGGAAAACGCAGGAGAAAGGAAACCATGCATTCATCAAAACGACGTGACGTGCTGCGCATCACCTCCGTGCTCGCACTGATGGCCGCCACCGGCCTGATCGGCGAGGCGCAGGCCGCCGAGTGGAACAAGACCGCCTTCGACGGCAAGAGCGTGGCCGATGTCATCAAGGCGCTCGGCGGCAGCGGTACCGAGAAGAGCACCGCCATTGTCTTTACCGCCCCCGACATCGCCGAGAACGGCGCCGTGGTGCCGCTCGCGGTGACCAGCAATATCCCCGGCACCGAGCAGATCGCCATCCTGGTGGAAAAGAATCCCAATACGCTGGCAGCGGATTTCGCCATCCCGGCCGGCACCGAGCCCTTCGTCTCCACGCGTGTGAAGATGGGCCAGACCTCGATGGTGCACGCCGCCGTCAAGGCCGGCGGCAAATGGTATGTGGCGTCCAAGGAAATCAAGGTGACGCTGGGCGGCTGCGGCGGCTGATGCCCCGGCCCGCGCTTATCCACCAGGATTGATTTCCATCCCCCCGCACCATTACCCCAAAGAGGAAAGAACATGGCAGACCCGATGCGCGTACGTGCCGCCGAGAACGGCGGCGTGGTCGACGTCAAGATCCTGATGAAGCACGACATGGAAACCGGCCAGCGCAAGGATGCCGCCGGCAAGATCATCCCGGCCTGGCATATCCAGACCGTGACCGCGCAATGCAAGGGCAAGGACGTATTCCATGCCCAGTTCGGCCCGGCCGTATCCAAGGATCCCTTCCTGAACTTCAAGTTCAAGGGCGGCGCCAAGGGCGACAAGGTCACCGTGACCTGGGTCGACAACCGCGGCGACAAACGCACCGACGAAGCCACCATTTCCTGAGCGCGCCGGGCATGCCGGCCCGGCCGAGCGGCCGGCGGCATCCTCTGCTATGGTTCAGGTCGAATGTCGGGCCCGGGCCGGCGCATGTTGCGCGCGGGGGGCGTCCGGAAGGATAGGAATCATGCGGCGAGCATTTATTCGAGCAACGGCAGCCCTGGCGGCGATCGGCCTGTCGGCCAAGGCTGCGGCGCAGGCGGCACCCGCGGCGGCCGGCAAGGGCGGACGCGTCAAGGTGGTCTACCAGTTGTCGGAAGGCACGGACCAGGCGGTGCGCGCGATGGCGAACCTGCGCAACCACCTCAACGGCGCACCGGATACCAAGATCGTGGTGGTGGCGTTCGGCTACGGCGTGGACTTCCTGGTGGAAGGCGCGCGCGACGCGCGCGGCAACACCTTCGAAGCCGCCGTCGCAGCGCTCGGCAGCGCCGGGGTGGAGTTCCGCGCTTGCCGCAATACGCTGACGGCGCGCAAGATCCCCGAGTCCAGCCTGCTGATGGAGGCCAAGGTGGTGCCGGCCGGCGTGGTCGAGGTGGCCCGCCTGCAGTTCGATGAAGGCTACGCCTATATCAAGCCCTGAGCCGTGGCCGGCGCATGAGTCGCCACTGAAGCAACGAAGCAGCGAGCGCGCCACCGCATGCGGGGCGCAGTGCAACGGCAGGACCAGCAAGAAGACCGGCCCGGCCGGCCTGGCGCCACCTGGCGGCAGGCCACCGAAGCCCCGAGGAGAAGCCCCATGAAAACATCCAGACGCCGTTGCGCCGGCGCCGCGCTGGCCGTGGCCGGTACCCTGGCGCTTGCCGCCGCGGCGGCGCATGCCCAGGGCAGCACCGCCGAGGAGATCGCCAAGTACCGGCAGATGCTGGCCGAAGGCAATCCCGCCGAGCTGTGGGAAGCCGCCGGCGAGGAACTCTGGAAGAAGCCCGCCGGCCCGAAGAACGCTTCGCTCGAGCAGTGCGACCTGGGCAAGGGCCCGGGCGTCACCAAGGGCGCCTACGCCGAGCTGCCGCGCTTCTTCAAGGACACCGCGCGCGTGATGGACCTGGAGCAGCGCCTGGCCTACTGCCGCGTGACGCTGCAGGGGCTGACGCAGGAAGAGGCGCTGAAGCACCCCTTCGCCTCCACCGGCAAGCCATCGGATATCGAACGCCTGGTGGCCTTCCTGGCCGGCGAGTCGCGCGGGGTGAAGATGAACGTGGCGCTGAACCACCCCGAAGAAAAGCGCGTCTACGCCCTGGGCCAGAAGATGTTCTTCTACCGCGGCGGCGCCTACGACTTCGCCTGCGCCACCTGCCACGCCGTGGACGGCCAGCGCATCCGCCTGCAGGAGCTGCCCAACCTGCTGACCCCGCAGGGCGCGCAGGCCGCGTACACCACGTGGCCGGCCTATCGCGTCTCGCAGGGGGAGGTACGCTCGATGCAGCACCGCCTCTACGATTGCCTGCGCCAGCAGCGCTTTCCCGAGCCCGCCTACGGATCCGACGTGATCACCGCGCTGAGCCTGTTCCTGGCCAGGAACGCCAACGGCGGCACCTACGATGGTCCGGCCATGAAGCGCTGAGGCCAAGGGAGAGCAAAAATGATACAAGCGCACAGATACGCACAAGGCACGCTCGCCGCCGCCACCTTCGCCGTGCTGGCCGGCGTGGCCGGCACCGCCCACGCACAAGACAACGCCAGGCCGGCCGCGGCCGCGAAGCCAGCCAGGGTTGCGGCCGTCAGCGATGCCGACATGAAGCAGCTGATCGAAAGCTCCTTCACCTCCAAGGGCCCCGCCACGGTAGAAGGCGTGCTCGATCGCGACGCCATGCAGAAGGCCTGCAGCGACTACCCGGACCGTTCCAAGGTGCCCGCGGCGGTGGCGAAGAAGATAGAGGCCGCCGAACTGAGGCAGGTGAAATACCCGGCCGGCCAGCAATGGCTGGGCGACTGGAAGGAGGGCGAGAAGACCGCGCAGAACGGCCGCGGCATGCAGTTCTCCGACCCCGTCGGCGGCACCAACGGCGCCAACTGCTACGCCTGCCACCAGATGACCAAGGCCGAGATTTCCTTCGGAAATATCGGTCCCTCGCTCTACCAGTACGGCAAGCTGCGCGGCAATTCGGAAGCGGTGCTCAAGTACACCTGGGGCAAGATCTGGGACTCCAGCGCCTATGCCGCCTGCTCCAATATGCCGCGCTTCGGGCACAAGGGCATCCTCACCGAGCAGCAGATCCGCGACGTCATGGCGCTGCTGCTCGACCCGGCCTCGCCGGTCAACCAGTAAGGAACGGCGATGATGCCCGGTGGCATGGCGTGCCTCCTCGAGCGGAATCTGGCGCGCGCGCTGCTGCTTGCGGCGCTGGCCTGGAGCGGCGCCGCCGCGGCGCTGGAGGTCGGCGACACCGTGCGCCTGCCGCCGGTGCGGCTGCTGGATGGCAGCACCGCGACGCCGGCACAGTGGGCCGGCAAGCCGCTGGTGGTGGAGGTCTGGGCCTCGTGGTGTCCCTTCTGCGCGCTGCAGAACCCGCGGCTGCAGAAACTCTATGACAGCACTGGCGGCGCGCGCGGCAGACTGCAAGTGCTGGCCGTCAGCATCGACCGCGAGCCGAAGGACGCCGCCGCCTACATGGCGAAACGCGGCTACACCTTCCCCGCCGCCATGGACACGCCCGCGCTGCGCGCCGTGCTCGGCAAGCGCAAAGGGTTGCCCGAGCTGTACGTGATCGACGCCAACGGCAAGGTCGTGCAGAAGGAAGTCGGCGAGATGCTGGAAGAAGAAGTCGCGGCACTGGCGAAGTACGCCGGGCCGGCGCCGAAGTAGCCGTATCCGGCCAAGAGACGCTGGCCAAGAGACGCCGGGTCGCGGGTAAGCGGCACCGGCGCATGATATCCACAGGAAGAGACGATGAACCGACGCGAGTTCCTGCAGGTGCTGGCCGTTGCCGGCGCCGGCGGCATGACCTTTCCCGCCACCGACGCACAAGCCGCGCAGGCAGCCGGCAAGCTCTATGACGTACCGCGCTTCGGCAATGTGCACCTGCTGCATTTCACTGACTGCCACGCGCAACTGCGCCCGCTGTACTTCCGCGAGCCCAATGTCAATCTGGGCGTGGGCGGCTACGCCGGCAAGCCGCCCCACCTGGTCGGGCAGGCATTCCTGCGCCACTATGGCATCGCCCCCGGCAGCGCGCAGGCGCATGCCTTCACCTATCTCGACTTCACCGAAGCCGCGCGCCGCTACGGCAAGGTCGGCGGCTTCTCCCATCTCGCCACGCTGGTCAGGCAGATCAAGGCGGGCCGCCCCGGCGCGCTGCTGCTCGACGGCGGCGACACCTGGCAGGGCTCGGCCACGGCGCTGTGGACGCGCGGGCAGGATATGGTCGACGCGGCACTCGCGCTCGGCGTGGACGTGATGACGCCGCACTGGGAGATGACCCTCGGCGCCGAACGCGTCACCGAGATCGTCGAGCGCGACTTCAAGGGCAAGGTGGCCTTCCTCGCCCAGAACATCAAGACCAGCGACTTCGGCGATCCGGTCTTCGAGCCCTACGTGATCCGCGAGATGAACGGCGTGCCGGTGGCCATCATCGGCCAGGCCTTTCCCTACACGCCGATCGCCAACCCGCGCTACTTCACGCCCGACTGGACCTTCGGCATCCAGGAGGAAAACCTGCAACTGGTCATCGACCAGGCCCGCGGCAAAGGGGCGCAGGTGGTCGTGCTGCTGTCGCACAACGGCATGGACGTGGACCTGAAGCTGGCCTCGCGCGTGCGCGGGCTCGATGCCATCCTCGGCGGCCACACCCACGACGGCATGCCCGCCCCCGTGGCGGTGGCCAACGCCGGCGGCACCACGCTGGTGACCAATGCCGGCTCCAACGGCAAGTTCCTCGGCGTGCTGGACTTCGATGTCAAAGACGGCAGGATCCGCGACTTCCGCTACCGCCTGCTGCCGGTCTTCGCCAACTACCTCGCCGCCGATCCGGCCATGGACGCGCTGATCGCCAGGGTGCGCGCGCCGTACGAAAAACAACTGGGCGAAGTGCTCGCGCGCAACCGCGGCCTGCTGTACCGCCGCGGCAATTTCAACGGCACCTTCGACCAGTTGATCCTGGACGGGCTGATGGACGTGCAGGGCGCCGAGATCGCCTTCTCGCCCGGCTTCCGCTGGGGCACCACGCTGCTGCCCGGACAGGCCATCACCATGGAACACCTGATGGACCAGACCGCCATCACGTACCCCCACACCACCGTCACCGCCATGACTGGCGAGACCATCAAGACGATACTGGAAGACGTGGCGGACAACCTGTTCAACCCCGATCCCTACTACCAGCAAGGTGGTGACATGGTGCGTGTGGGCGGCTTGCAATACACCATCGACCCCACCGCCGGCATGGGGCGGCGCATCACCGACATGCGCCTCAAGGGCCGGCCCATCGACGCCGGCAAGAGCTACAAGGTGGCCGGCTGGGCACCCGTGGCGGAGGAAGCCCGGCATAGCGGCAGCCCGCCGGTCTGGGACCTGATGGCCCAGTGGCTGCGCGCCTCCGGCGAAGTCACCGCCAGGCCGCTGAACCTGCCGAAGGTGCATGGCATGGATGGCAACGCAGGCATCGCGACGTGATTGATGGCGCCGCAAAAACTGCGCTACAATCATTCGTCACGGGCCGATAGCTCAGCTGGGAGAGCGCTGCGTTCGCAATGCAGAGGTCGGGAGTTCGATCCTCCTTCGGTCCACCATGTTTCGGAAACCCAACCATACCCGGTTGGGTTTTTTTCTGCCCGGACGGCCAGTGTCGGCGCAGTTCCGGGGAGACCACGCCCATGACCTTTCGTCAGCACGCGCGGCAAGCCGGGAGCATGGCGTTGGCGGCCGCGGTTACGAAACTCGACATAGTGCCGACCGGCCGAAGGCGGCGGATCGGCGATCTGCGCAGACTGGGCAATCTGTGCCGCATCGGCAGTCCGGTGTTTCTCGCCGTTGCCGCGAAGTTCCCCTCGTTGCCATCCTCACGCTAATGGCGATCAGGAGCGCCAGCCTGGAGCGGTTTGATGGGACTGGCAAATAGATGCTATCGCCAGTCCCATCCATCACCCTTTGAAGAATCCGTCAGATTATTAAGCAACAACCACGGTCGGATCCCAGGTAACGTATCCAGCCAATACCTGATTTTCGTTATCGTCATCCACGGTAAATAGTGCGGCAGAAGCCCAGAAATTCTGTGCCGTGCCCTTGCTGGCTACCAGGGTGTCACACCTGGAAAAGCTCTCTGGAACAAATTTGAAAGGATAGCCGTTAGGCGACGTCGGTTGCGCGGCGCCTTGAAGCGTGATGACGTTGACAATCGGATTATTGAGAACGGAACCCCCTCCCGACAGGCTGTAGATAAAAGCCGCGCTATCCGAATTGCCGGAGGTACTGTTGCAGTAAAATGACAGGGTATCGTTAACGTGGGCATTCAGGGTTATGTTGCCGGGATCATTCCCGGTGGTCCAGCCGCGGGGGTCGTCGGAAACCATGTAGATGTTCGCATGCCCTATTGCCGTTGGTTTTGTCGGGTCCGTACTCAGACTGCCATAGGCAGCAATGATGGCATCGACGTTCATCGTCGTCATCACGTTGATGGTAAGGTGTTGGGATGCATCTGAAGCTTGCTTGCCTTTGGCTGGTGCATTGGCCTCTGCCATGATTTTCCCCTCTATTGCGCGCCTACTCTTTTTCCGGTTTTCGGCAACCCCGGCAAACTTCAAGATAAATTTTCGGTTAAATTAATTAAATATAATTACCGTTCCGGCAAAATAGAGCCGCTTCGCCAAAATAAAATCCGGCGACATTCTTTCCTGGCGGGCAATCGAAAAATCGAATTTCCAGAACGTAAAGATATCCTTCTCCCGTGCAACGGCTTGTAATGTAAAGCGCGCGGTATTCTTGGGCGTCTGGAGCGTGGATTTTCTTGCTACGATGTGGAGACTATGCCAGTGCATGCCTCATTGCAAATTCGCCGTTCTTATATCAGCCCTAACTATCAGGAATCGAGGCGATCTTTTCTATTGCGCGGGAACGATTATTCAACCGATCCCCCGGCTAGGGGGGTGAAACCAAATCCAGGATTTTCCGACGTACCCTGTGGCCACCACCCGTCAACCGGTCGCGGCAGGACACTGGCGAACTCCGAGCGGCGACGGGCTTAAGGTACCGCGCGCATGCCCCCTACCGGCACAGATCGGCAGCCGAAGGCGGCGCAGCCTTGCCGAGATCGAAGTCCCCCTCCCGCAGGCCCGTCGGCGTCAACGACACCCAGTGCAGTACCGTTGGCGAGCGCACCAGGCCGAGGTTGCCCTGGATGGTCCAGGGGACCGGCGACGGCTGGCTGCCGCGCAGTGCGATGGCATCGGCGGACAGCTTCAGATGCAGCAGGCGGCCGTCCTGGGCGGGGGTGAACGCCATGTTGCCGACCACCGTGATGCCGGCCTCGCGCACGCTGGCCGGCATGCAGGCCAGCGAGGCGCGCACCTTGCCGGCCGTATCCAGCAGATACGCGAAACCCTCGCCCGCATCGGTGGTGCCGACCACCAGGAAGCGGTCCAGGGCCGGGACATAGGCCACGCTGTAGGTGTAGTACTTCAGGCTCTGGTTCAGCACCTGCATGCCGGTCAGTGCACCATCGGCAGGCCGGTAGACTGCCGTCTTCAGCCTGGCGTGCGTCTCGCCGGGAATGAATTCCTGCCAGGCCAGCAAGGCAACCTCCTTCGCCCCGGCGATCAACGGCCACCACTCGCGCTTGTCGCGCGCCACATCGGTGCTGCGCCGCAGTTGGCCGTTGCCGTCATAGGTCTTGAGGTAGACGCCGTTGCCGGTGCCCAGGTTGTCCACGCCGCCGCCGTCGACCCAGTCGTCCGAGTAGAACACCACGAAGCTATTCCCTACCGGCGCGACGTGGCCGGAGTGCCCGCCGGACCAGACATCGACCGGATTGGCCTGCCGCGGCCGCAACGCCGTGTCGTACACGCCGTAGCGCTGGCTGACATTGTTGGCGGTATTCCAGCCATCCTCGAAGGTCAGCATGATGCGGCCGGCGTCATTCTGCGCTACCGACACCGGCTCCTGGGCTTCCTTCTCCGCGACCAGCAGCCGGGGCTTGCCCAGATTGGGCTGGGCCGCGCTCCATTCGGCGACGTAGATGTCGTGCGTCCAGTTGCGGTTGCGATCCGGACCGCGCGGCGGCAGGCCGGCGCTGCTGAAGAAGACGT
>NZ_JARJLM010000429.1 GCF_029335485.1 Cupriavidus basilensis | reverse complement strand
GCCCCCAATGGATAAACCCCGCCAGCACACCCGCCACGGCCTCACCGCCGAGTACCGCAACGCGGATATCTATCTGAGCGCGCGCATGCCCTGCGAAACCCCGCTGAGCCTGGCCACCGAGAAATCGGCGCAGCTTTACGCCCTGCTCTTCCTGGCTTGCGACAACGCCGAAGCCGGCGTCTTCGGCGACCTGAACGCGGAGATCCAGAACCGCGTGCTGACGCTGGCCGCTGGGCTGGCGCATGAGGCCATGGTGTTGAGCGAACTGGCCGCGCAGTGCGAGGCCGAGGCGCCTGCGGCGTAGCCGTCAAGGCGGGAGCCGGTGGCAAGGCCGGCTCCCGCCGGCCGATCGCGGCGAGAGACCGCACCCAGCGCACTCGAGTCGCGCCGCGCAAGGGAGGCGAGACTGGCCCGCAGCGCTTGGATTCCACCGTTGGCGCCAGCCGCCTGCATGGCCAAACTACCTTCTTGCGAAAGCGTCTTCGCTATTCTAGCCTTATAAACAGTGAGAACTATGGTGCGCTTGTTCGCGCGTCCTGGCCTGGCAATATGACTCATCTGTACCGCGCCGGCGGACTCGCGTCTTCCTTGCGGTGGCAGCGGTGTGGCGGGACAAGCCGGCACATGCGGTGCCATCTTGCGGGCTTTCTTGATGCGTCCGCGCGTTGTTGCCTGCTCAATGAATCTGAACCGCGGAGGACGTGATGCGTATGCGCAGCGCAATCGTAGCCGCTTCGATGGTGGCCTTCGCCATCGCGGCCGGCACGGCCCACGCCGGGGCGACCTTCGACGCCGTGAAGAAGAAGGGCTTTGTCCAATGCGGCGTGAACACCGGCCTCCCGGGATTCTCCGTGGCCGATGAGAAAGGCGTCTGGAAGGGCATCGACGTGGACGTTTGCCGGGCCATTGCGGCTGCCGTCTTCGGCGACGCGTCCAAGGTGAAGTTCACGCCGCTCACCGCCAAGGAGCGATTCACCGCGCTGCAGTCCGGCGAGGTCGACGTCCTCTCGCGCAACACCACGTGGACGTTGAACCGCGATGGCGCGCTGGGCATTGTCTTCACCGGCATTACCTACATTGACGGACAGGGTTTCCTCGTGAAAAAGAAGCTTGGCGTGAAATCCGCGCTCAAGCTCGACGGTGCGACGGTGTGCGTGGGATCGGGAACGACCACGGAGCTGAACCTGACGGACTATTTCACGCTCCATAAAATGAAGTTCAAGGCCGTCGTCTACGACACGTCGGATGAAACCGAGAAGGCATTCGCGGCCGGCCGTTGCGATGTCCTCACCAGCGATCAGTCCCAGCTCTATGCACTGCGCATCAAGCTCGCCGATCCCGACAGCGCCGTCGTGCTTCCGGAAGTGATCTCCAAGGAGCCGTTGGGCCCGGCGGTGCGCCAGGGTGACCAGGAGTGGTTCAACATCGTACGCTGGACCCTGTTTGCGATGTTGAACGCCGAAGAGCTGGGCGTGAGTTCGGAGAACGTCGACCAGATGAAAGCGAGCAAGAACCCGGACGTAAGGCGCCTGCTGGGCGTGGAGGCCATCAAGCACGGTTTGGGCGTCTCCGACGACTGGGCCTACAAGGTCGTGAAGCAGGTGGGCAACTACGGGCAGGTCTTCGAGCGCAATGTCGGCTCCGGCAGCCCGCTCAAGATCGCTCGTGGCCTGAATGCGCTGTGGACCAAGGGCGGCCTGCAGTATGCACCGCCGATTCGCTAGGCGCCCTCTTCCCGTCGCACGGCGCCGCGCCCGCCTGCCGGATTCCGGCCAGGAATGCGAGGCGACCCCGGAACATGGCCCAGACAAAGGACCCCGCTGAAGCGCCGCCGACGCGGCCGCCGCCCTGGAACGATCCCCGGATCCGGGCGATCGCGTTCCAGGTGCTGGTGAGCGCTGGCGCCGTCGCGCTCGCGGCCTACCTGGTCCGCAACCTGATGCACAACCTCGAGATGCGCGGCATTTCGACGGGCTTCGGCTTCCTCTCGAACCGGGCGGGCTTCGCCATCAACCAGGCGCTGATCGCCTACAGCGAGGAGTCGTCGACTTACGGGCGTACCTTCGTCGTCGGCCTGCTCAATACCCTGCTCGTTTCCGGGCTGGGTATCGTCTTCTCCACCATCCTCGGCTTTATCGTCGGCGTGGCGCGGCTTTCCCGGAACTGGCTGGTGGCAAAGCTGGCGCTGGCCTATATCGAGATCTTCCGCAACCTCCCGCTACTCGTCCAGATTCTCTTCTGGTATTTCGCCGTCTTCCTGAACCTGCCGGCGCCCGGCGAGGCGCTGCACGCCGGGGATTCGGTCTTCCTCACGCTGCGGGGACTGTACCTGCCGCGCCCGCAGGCGCAGGCCGGATTTGGCTGGACGGCAGCCGCGCTCGTTGCGGCGCTGGTGGCGTCCGTCGCCCTCGCGCGCTGGTCGCGGTACCGCCAGGAGCGCACCGGCAAGCGCTTCCCGGCGTATCTTGCTTCCGTCGCCTTGCTGGCCGGCGTGCCGCTCGCCGCGTTCGTCCTCACCGGCCGGCCGCTGCAATGGGTGAAGCCCGAGCTTGCGGGCTTCAATTTCACCGGCGGCATTGCCGTGACCCCGGAGCTCGCCGCGCTGCTGGTGTCGCTCTCCATCTATACCGCCGCCTTCATCGCCGAGACGGTGCGTGCCGGCATCCTCTCGGTGTCGCTCGGGCAGACGGAAGCGGCCTATGCGCTCGGATTGCGCCCGGGCTGGACCTTGCGGCTCGTGATCATCCCGCAGGCGATGCGAGTGACGATCCCGCCGCTCACGAGCCAGTACCTGAACCTCACCAAGAACTCCTCTCTCGCCACGGCGATCGGATATCCCGACCTGGTGTCGCTCTTTGCCGGGACCACCCTGAACCAGACGGGCCAGGCCGTCGAGGTGATGTCGATGACCATGGCGGTCTATCTCGTCATCAGTCTCGTGATCTCGATGTTCATGAACTGGTTCAACGCACGGATGGCGCTGGTGGAGCGCTAGGCCATGACGACGCACCGGCAATCCCACGCCGACCTGCCCCCGCCGTCCGCCCCGATGGGGGGCCTCGGCTGGCTGCGCAAGCATCTCTTTGACTCGCCCCAGGACGGCGCGCTCACCCTGTTCGCGCTCTACCTCCTCTATCTTGTGGTGCCGCCGCTTGTCGAATGGGCACTGATCAAGGCCGACTGGAGGGGTACCCACAGCGGGGCCTGCTCCCGGGCAGGCGCGTGCTGGGCCTTCATTCACGTGCATCTCAACCAGTTCATGTACGGCTTCTATCCGGTCGCCCAGCAGTGGCGGGTCAACCTGGCGATCGCGTTGCTCGTGGTGCTCGTCGTGCCGCTGTTCTTCAAGCGCTTTGCGCTGAAGCGGTGGCTGGGCGCCGTGCTCCTCCTGGTCTATCCGGTTGTCGCGTTCTACCTTCTGGTCGGCGGCCGGTTCGGCCTGAGCCACGTCGAGACGAACAAGTGGGGAGGACTGACGCTCACGCTGGTGATCGCCATCGTCGGCATGGTGGCCGCCCTGCCGCTCGGCATCCTCCTCGCGCTCGGCCGGCGCGCCGCGAGCATGCCGGTTCTCAAGGCCCTGTGCGTGGCGTTCATCGAGCTGGTGCGCGGGGTTCCGCTCATCACTGTGCTCTTCATGTCTTCGGTGATGCTGCCCTTCTTCTTGCCCGAAGGACTGAACTTCGACAAGCTCCTGCGCGCCCTGATCGGCGTAGCGCTGTTCGCCTCCGCCTACATGGCGGAGGTGGTGCGCGGCGGCCTGCAGGGTATCCCGAAGGGCCAGTTCGAGGCCGCGGCGGCGCTGGGCCTGGGCTTCTGGAAGTCGACCGCGCTGGTCATCCTGCCGCAGGCGCTCAAGCTGGTGATCCCGGGGATCGTCAACACGTTCATCGGGCTCTTCAAGGACACGAGCCTGGTACTCATCATCGGCCTGTTCGACCTGCTCGGCAGTATCCAGGCCGCCAACGCCGACGCCAACTGGCTGGGGTTTTCGACCGAGGGATACCTGTTTGCGGGATGCATCTACTGGGTCTTCTGTTTCAGCATGTCGCGCTACAGCCAGTGGCTTGAGAAGACGCTGCAAACGGGCCACAAGCGCTGAAGTCCGATGAGGAGACGCACATGAATGCCGTACAAGCCGCCGGCCCGGCGGCGAACGCTGCGAGCGCCGGCCCGGCCATGGTCGAACTGCACGGCGTGCACAAGTGGTACGGCAAGTTCCATGTGCTCAAGGACATCGACCTGAGCGTCGCCAAAGGCGAGCGTATCGTCATCTGCGGGCCCTCGGGCTCGGGCAAGTCCACCATGATCCGCTGCATCAACCGTCTGGAGGAACACCAGCGCGGCAGGATCGTAGTCGACGGCGTGGAGCTCACCAGCGACGTGAAGAATATCGAGAAAGTCCGCTGCGAAGTGGGTATGGTGTTCCAGCATTTCAATCTCTTTCCACATCTCACGGTCCTGGAGAACTGCGTGCTGGCGCCGATGTGGGTTCGCAAGACGCCGCGCAAGGCTGCGGAGCAGGCCGCGATGGAATACCTTGAGCGTGTGCGCATCCCGGAGCAGGCGAAAAAATACCCTGGGCAGCTCTCCGGCGGCCAGCAGCAGCGCGTGGCGATCGCGCGCAGCCTTTGCATGCGCCCCAAGGTGATGTTGTTCGACGAGCCCACCTCGGCGCTCGACCCGGAGATGATCAAAGAGGTGCTCGATGTCATGGTGGGGCTCGCCAGGAGCGGGATGACCATGCTCTGCGTGACGCACGAGATGGGCTTTGCGAAGACGGTCGCCAATCGCGTGATATTCATGGATGGCGGCGAGATCATCGAGGAAAACGAACCCGAAGCGTTCTTCATGCACCCGCAGCATGACCGAACGAAGCTGTTCCTGAGCCAGATCCTCGATCACTGATACCGCACCAGCCGCCTGCCGGGTGCCACAATGCCCATGCGTCAGTCTCGGGAGGCCCGCCCTGCTGCCGGTCCGCCGAGCCACACGCCGGAATAGGTTATCTTTGCGCAGATGACTGACTTCAACGTTGCGGTCGCTGGAGCCCTCCCCGCTTCCGGTGGCGGCTCCCATACTCGATGACGAACGAACCTTCTCGCCTGCAGCTCATAGGGGAACACCCGGCTATCGCCGCCCTGCGTGAACTGATCGCCCGCGTGGGCCGCAGCCAGGCAAGCACCATCCTGATCTACGGCGAGACCGGGACCGGCAAGAGCCTTGTGGCTCGCATGCTGCATGCCCAGTCCAATCGGGCCGCGCGGGAGTTCATCGATATCAACTGCGCTGCGATACCCGGCCAGTTGCTCGAATCCGAACTGTTTGGCCATGAGCGTGGTTCGTTCACCGGAGCGGTCAGCAAGAAGGAGGGGCTGATCGAGGCGGCGAACGGCGGCACGGTGTTCCTGGATGAAGTCCGCGAGCTGGATCCGGTAATGCAATCCAAGATCCTGACGCTGCTGGACACGCGGCGTTTCCGGCGGGTCGGCGCGGTGCGTCCTATCAGCGTCGACGTCCGCTTTATCGCCGCGACCAACAAGATCCTGCTGAGCGAGGTCAAGGCCGGCAAGTTTCGCGAGGACCTGTACTACCGCCTGCAGGTGATCGCCATCAATATCCCGCCGCTGCGCGAGCGCGGCGACGACATTTTCCTGCTCGCAAGCAACGCGCTGACGAAATATAACGCGCAGTACGGCAGCCGGATCCAGCGGCTGGATCCTGAGGTGGAACGCATCTTCCGTGCGTACCGGTGGCCGGGCAACGTGCGTGAACTCGAAAATCTGCTCGAACGCATCTGCCTGCTGGAAGAAGGCGATTGCATCCGGCCGGACCATTTGCCGGCCCGCATCCTGCGGGACGTGATGCCCCACTCGGCCGAGCCGGACGACCCGGCATCGCTGCCGGCCACCATGAACGGAGCACTGTACCCGCCCCCGGCATCCGGGCCTGCGCAGGATTATCACGAAGCCACGGCGCATTTCCAGCGCGCGCTGATCGCGCAGACACTGGTCTCGTGCCGGCAGAACCTCGGTTCGACGGCCGAGAGACTCGGGTTGAGCCGGCACGCACTACGGCACCAGATGGCGAAGCTGGGCTTGCTGGCCTCGCCAGGGGGAAACAATGAGGAGAGCGAGTGAAATTCACGCAATCGGCGTCAAAAATTTGCGCGTAAAACACGCATAACGCGAGGCCGCACTATCCAAGTCATTGAAAAATAAAGGTTTTGCAATGATCTGCGTGATGGCATGAAACCTGCGAAGAATGATTCGTCAGGCCCCGCTCGGGGAAGACACCATCTGGAGAACATTGCATGCAGTCGCTGAAGATCATTTGCCCCAATGGCCATCTCGGCTTTGCGCCTTTGCGCACCGAGAGCTTTCGAATGGGGGTGGAGGCGGGCCCCGACTACATCGCCGCCGATTCGGGCAGCGATGACGTCGGCCCGGTGCCGCTCGGGTCGGACACCTCGACGAGCCCCGAAGCGTGGCAACGCCACGATCTTGAGCAAATGCTGCTGGCGTCGCGCCGTCTCGGTGTGCCGATGATCATCGGCTCGGCCGGCGACACCGGTTCGAATAGCCGCGTGGACCTGTACGTACGCATCGTCAGCGAACTGGCCCGCCAGCATGGGCTGAAGAAGTTCCGGCTCGGCTACTTCTATTCCGAAGTGGACAAGGCCTTCCTCCGCGAGACGATGCGGCGGGGAAACGCGGTGCGCGGGCTGGATGGCTTTGCCGACCTGACGGAGAGCGAGCTCGACGCGACCGACCGTATCGTCGCCATGGCCGGCGTGCATCCTTATATGGCACTGCTGCGCCAGGGCGCTGACGTGATCATCGGCGGGCGCAGTTCGGATGCCGCCCTCTTTGCCGCCCCGGCGTTGCATCACGGCTTTTCCGCCGACCATTCGTATTACCTGGGCAAGGTGCTTGAATGCGCGTCGTTCTGTGCGGAGCCTTATGGCGGCAAGGAAACCGTGATGGGCGAGATATCGCATGAGGACGTCCAGGTCACGGCGATGCATCCGGAGCAGCGTTGCACGGTCGCCTCGGTATCCGGCCACGCGATGTACGAGCGCTCCAATCCGTACGAGGAGTTCGTCGCCGGGGGCAAGCTGGACATGACGCATTGCCGCTATGAGCAGGTCGGCGAACGCACCACACGTATTACCGGTTCGCGCTTCATCGGAGCGGATGCGGTCCGGGTCAAGCTGGAAGGGGCCGGGAAAGTGGGTGAGCGCTACGTTGGCCTGTGCGGTATCCGGGACCCCTACACCATTGCCAACGTGGACCGGGTGATTGCGTGGGCACGCGAGCAGGTGCGCGCGCGCTTCGGCGACAGCGGCTATGAACTGCACTACAGCGTGTACGGCCGCGACGGCGTGATGGGCGAGCTGGAACCGCTACGCGACCAGCCCGGACACGAGCTCTGTTTGCTGGTCCAGGGCGTTGCGCCCACCCGTGAGATGGCAGAGGAGGTGACGATGATCGGCTTGCGCCAGATGTTCTATGCGCGCCTGCCCGATGTGAAGGGCACGGCCGGATCGGTGTCGTTCCCTCTCGATGAAGTCCTGCATGCCAGCGCGGCCTACCGCTGGACGCTGAACCACACGGTGGAGGTAGAGGATCCCATGGCTTTGTTCCCCACGCATCTGATCGAAGTGGGCATTTGAGACAGGAGCAGCACATGACAACGCAAAAACTGCATCAACTCGCCAAGACGATCCGCAGCAAGAACGCGGGGGTCAACAAGATCACGTTCGACATCATCTTTCGGGAGGCCGCCGAATACGAACGCGTCAAGCGCTCCCGCGTACTAAACCGCGAAAGCATGGCCGCGCTCTACCGGATCCCCGTCGAGCGGATCTCGGATTTCGTCGAATACGATCCGGCCTACGCAATCAAGTTCACCATCTATCGCACCCGGCCCAGCGGCAGCGCCGGCGATGGCGATATCTTTGGCGCCCAGCAGTACGCGCCCTTGCTGAATCTGGATATTCCGGCCTAGGCAAGCGCATCGGCGGCTTCATTCCATGGGATCCCGGGGCGGCAGGCGCCCTGCGTCCAGCCCGGCACAGCCATACCGCTCCACTAACGAGACAGGTGCACTGAATGCGAAAAATGTTAGCCCGTATCGCGCTGCTGTTTGCCGCGATGTCTGCAGTAACCTCCGTGGCGGTCCACGCCGAGCCCCGGCTGCCGCCCTTGATGAAAATCGTCGTGCCATTCTCGCCGGGCGCGAGCAACGACGTGATCGCGCGTGCGATTGCGCCGGCGCTTGCAAAGCGCCTGGGAACGACGGTCATCGTGGAGAACCGGCCCGGGGCCGCGGGCGTCGTCGGCGCTGACTGGGTTGCCAAGGCGCCTCGCGATGGATCGGTCCTGCTGTTGACGTCCTCGACCTTCCTGACCGCCGCCGCCACGCAGCCCCACTCGCCCTACGATCCGCTTGCCGCGTTCGCGCCGGTATCCATGGTCGCCGAGGGGCCGTTGTTGCTGGCGGTCTCGGCGTCGACGCGGATCAGGTCGACGGCCGACCTGATTGCGGCGGCGCGTGGGAAACCGGGCGCGCTGACCTACGGCTCGGCGGGGATTGGCTCCCTGGCGCAACTGGCGACGGAGCTGCTTTGCGACACCTCGAAAATCCAGATGATGCACGTGCCGTACAAAGGCGCCTCCAATGCGCTGATGGATCTGGCGGCAGGGCAAATCGACGTGATGATGTCCAACTACAGCTCGCTCGTCACCCAGTTGCAGTCGGGCAAGGTAAAAGCGCTGGCCGTGACCTCGGGGCACGCCAACCCGGCGTTTCCCGAATTGCCGCCGCTGGCAACGTCGGTGCCCGGCTATGCGCTTGAAATCTGGGTTGGCCTGCTTGCCCCGGCGGGTACGCCCGCGCCGTTGGTCCAGCGGCTGAATCGCGAGATCAACGAGATTGCTGCGTCGCAGGATGTCCGTGTCGTGCTGGAGCGGGATGGCTCCATTCCCAAGGCAATGAGTCCGGCGCAATTCGGCGTGCGCATGCAACAGGATCTGGCGCAGTGGAAGCGCATCGCTACCGACAGGAAGATCGTGGTCGAATGACTGGCGGACGGAGGGCGGCGGTGTTGACCTGGAAAGCGTCGACACCGCTCAAATCGGGGGATGGCCGGTATTCGCCAGGAATCCGCCGCACTCCTCGTTGAGCACAGGATTTCAAGCCGGAATCCCTTGTCAACAAGCGGCTTGGGCGCGTGCCGATCAACCGGATACGTACCCGGAACCGTACCCGAAGGCGCCAGGCCGTTGGTTGCCGGAAAGCGATCCCAGTAGAATAGACGCGATTGGCCCAACAATCACCGGCTACCGGATATCACTTTCCACTGTGACAACATCACTTGAACAACTGCAGGCCGGACAACTCGCGGGTGCCCGGCAGATCAAGCTCGCTTGCGGGTTGACCGAATTTCCGCGCGAGATCTTCGATCTGGCCGAGACACTGGAAATCCTTGACCTGTCCGGCAATGCGCTTTCGATGCTGCCGGATGATCTGCCGCGGCTGACCAGATTGCGGATCCTCTTCGCCTCCAACAACCGGTTCACTGAACTGCCCGAAGTACTGGGGGCGTGCCCGCAGTTGAGCATGATTGGTTTCAAGGCAAATCGCATACGCAAGGTTTCCGGCAGATCGCTTCCGCAGCAGCTTCGCTGGTTGATCCTGACGGACAACGAGATTGAAGCGCTGCCAGCGGAAATCGGAAACTGTTCGCGGCTACAGAAGCTGATGCTTGCCGGCAACCGGTTGCGCACGTTGCCCGCGGAAATGGCCGCGTGCGCTCGACTCGAACTGGTGCGTCTTTCCGCCAATCGGCTAAGCGGGTTGCCCGGGTGGCTGGTGCGCTTGCCGCGGCTGGCGTGGCTGGCGTATGCGGGCAATCCCCTCAGCGCGGCGCTGGAAGCGACAGCGTCAGCCGGTACGCCGGTCGATGATATCCACTGGGAGGCGCTGGCGCTCGAGCAGAAGCTGGGCGAGGGTGCGTCGGGCATCATCTATCGCGCGAGGCAAATTCCGCGCGATGGTGATGGGTCAACGCCTGTTGCAGTCAAGCTGTTCAAGGGTGCCGTGACGAGTGACGGTTTGCCGGACTGCGAGATGGCCGCCTGCATGCACGCCGGACAGCACCCGAATCTGATCCAGGTCAGGGGAAAAGTGCAAGGCCATCCGATGGACGAGCATGGTCTCGTCATGGCGCTGATCGATCCGGAGTTCACCAACCTTGCGGCACCGCCGAGCCTGGCGTCCTGCACACGCGATATCTACGGGGCCGACGCCCGCTTCGATCTGGCTTCGGCGGTGCGGATTGCGCATGGAATCGCTTCGGCGGCCTGCCATCTGCATCAGCGAGGCATCATGCATGGCGATCTGTATGCGCACAATATCCTCCATTGCAGCCAGGGGCGCGCCTTGCTGGGGGATTTCGGCGCGGCGTCTCTCTACGATGTCAATGACAGGGAACTCGGGCTTGCATTGCAGCGGCTGGAGGTTCGGGCGTTCGGTCATTTGCTTGAGGAACTGATTGAGCGGTGCGAGGTGGGAACGTCGTCCGATACGGGCGAGCTTGAAGAACTCAAGATGGCGTGTTTGAGCGAAAGAATCGAGAGCAGGCCTTTGTTCCCGGCCATTGCTGCCAGGCTGCTGGCCTGCTCGGCCTTGTTGCCGGCGGAGCCATGATTGCGCCAATTCGGCCGCACGCGCCGGTTGGCTCCGGGAAGGCTCGATACCTGGTTCCAACCTATCGTGCAGGGCACCTTCCGGTGCGCGAGCCGGGAAAACGGACTGGACGGATAGCAAAGGTTGTCCTACAAAGAAGAACGACTGCGGTTACGGCGTGACTGGAGATGCCGGCGCGCTTCGGGAAGCATCCGCGGCAAGCGTGTGTTTCGGTTTCGGCTTTCCGATGAACCAGGCGGCGACGGAGGCAATCGGATGTGCGATCTGTGCGGTGACGCGCGGCATGCGGCTCAAGTATCGCGCCGCGATTTTCTGAGAACCGGCGCAGTCGCGGCGCTGGCACCATGGAGCATCGGCGCAGCCATGGCGGCCGATCCGCCTGCGCCGAACGTGATCGCGCCCGCGGATGCGTTGAAGCGGCTGATCGACGGCAACGCGCGCTATGCCGCCAACATGCCCAACGAACGCGACTTCTCGGCGGGCCGGGCCGCCCGCGCGCAGGCGCAGTACCCAATCGCCGGGATCTTGAGCTGCGCCGATTCTCGCGTCGCGCCGGAACTGGCTTTTGACCAGGGGCCCGGCGATCTGTTCGTCGTGCGCGTCGCGGGCAACATCCTGAATCCCGACCTGCTGGCCTCGCTCGAGTATGGCGTCCAGTTCCTGGGGACCCCGCTGGTCCTGGTGCTCGGCCACACGGGATGCGGCGCAGTCGATGCCGCGATCAAGGTACTGAAGGCCAAGGCCGTCCTGCCGGGCCGTTTGCCCGAGCTCATCGCGGAGATAAAGCCCGCGGTGATTGCCGCGCAGAAGGCGAAATCCGGCGACTTGCTCGATAACGCGATCATCGAGAACGTGCGGCGGCAGGTGAGCAGGCTGAAGAACTCACCACCGGTAGTCCAGGAGCGCTATGCCGCCGGGAAGATCGACATCGTCGGTGCGGTCTACGATCTGCAGACGGGAAAGATCGCGCTGGCCTGACACCGTGCGCTGCCGGGCCGAACCGATGGCATGCGCGGCAACGCCGGCCATCTCCTGTGGGCCGGATTCCGCCGTTTCCATGACAGGTTCTTCTCGGCCCGAGACGGGCATCTACGTCGAGAACCGGCAATTGATCGAAGCCATCCCCGGCCGGTCCGCGCGCAGCAGTGCGAAAGGGATGGCCTGGAAATCGAGGTCCTCCCCTCCTATCTGCCAAACTCACTGAACCTCGACGCCAGGAACTCCACAAAGAGCCGGATTCGCGAGGAGAGTTGATGTCGTTGCTGGTACACCGCATAGATGCTCGCCTCCGGCGTCGAATACTGCGGCAGAACCTGTACGAGCCGGCCGCTGCGCAAGTAGCGCTCGATGTCCCACTCGGCACGCATCACGATGCCGTGGCCCTCCAATGCCCAGTTCACCGCAATCTCGCCGTCGTTGGTGGTGAGGTTGCCGCGCACACGGACGGACTCGGTCCGCTGCCTGGCGCCCTTGCCCGAGGTCAGCCGCCACACGCCATAGGCATCGCTGCCCTGACGGATGCCGATGCAGTTGTGGCGCGCCAGATCCATCGGCGTCTGCGGGACGCCGTGATCGCGCAAATACTTTGGCGAGGCGCAGAGCAGACGCCGATTGGGCGCCAGCAGCTTGGCCACGATGCGCGCATCGGGAGGCTCGCCAAACCTGACGCAAACATCGAATGCATCTTCCGTCAGCGGTGGCGGATCCGCCGACAACTGCAATTGCACGTCGACGTCCGGGTATGCCCTGCTGTACTCGGAGATGACCGGCGCCACATGCATGCGGCCAAAGCCGAGCGTGGCATTGACCCGGAGCAGACCGCTCGGCCGCCCCTTGGCCCTGGTCAATAGCTGGTCGAGGTCGTCGATCTCGCCAAGGATCCTCCGGGCGTGCTCCAGGAAGACCTCTCCCTCCGGCGTGAGCCCCATGCGCCGCGTGGTGCGGATCAGCAGCGGCATGCCGAGCCGCGACTCCATCTGGGCAAGCCGCTTGCTCACCGCCGCCGTCGTGATGCCCAGGTCCCGGGCGGCGGCGCTCAGGCTGCCCGCCGTCGCCACCGAGGCGAAGAAGCCCAGCTCGGCGGGCTGTATGCCGTTGCTCGTACCCATGCCATCTTTAATTTCAAGTTAAGAATGGTTTAACTTTAGCGACGATCCGAAACCCTGTCCATGGGCAAGAATCCACCTCACGCAATTCAGCGGTGATCCAGACCAGGAGACAAAAGATGAAGACGTACAAGATCGCGACGATTCCGGGCGACGGCATTGGCAAGGAGGTGGTCCCGGCCGGACGCGAAGTCATGGAGGCATTGACCACCGCTGGCGCCGGCTTGCGCTTCGAGTTCGAGAACTTCGGATGGGGTGGTGACTACTACCGCCAGCACGGCATGATGATGCCCGAAGACGGCCTCGACGCACTCCGCGGCAAGGATGCGATCCTGTTCGGCTCGGCCGGCGACAACCAGATCCCGGACCACATTACCCTGTGGGGGCTGCGCCTGAAGATCTGCCAGGGCTTCGATCAATACGCCAACGTGCGCCCCACCCGCATACTCCCCGGCATCGACGGCCCGCTCAAGCGCTGCGCGGCCGAAGACCTGAACTGGATCATTGTGCGCGAGAACTCCGAAGGGGAATACTCCGGCGTGGGCGGCAGGGTGCACCAGGGGCACCCCATCGAGGCCGCGACCGACGTCTCGATGATGACCCGCGTGGGCGTGGAGCGGATCCTTCGCTTCGCGTTCAAGCTCGCCCAGTCGCGGCCGCGCAAGCTGCTGACCGTCATCACCAAGTCCAACGCGCAGCGCCACGCGATGGTGATGTGGGATGAAGTGGCCTTGCAGGTCTCCAAGGACTTCCCGGACGTGACCTGGGACAAGGAACTGGTGGACGCCGCCACGGCGCGCATGGTGAACCGCCCAAAAACACTGGACACCATCGTCGCCACCAACCTGCACGCGGACATCCTGAGCGACCTGGCGGCGGCGCTGGCGGGCAGCCTGGGTATCGCGCCGACCGGCAACATCGATCCGGAACGCCGCTACCCGTCGATGTTCGAGCCGATCCACGGCTCCGCCTTCGACATCATGGGCCGCGGCCTGGCCAATCCCGTTGGCACTTTCTGGTCGGTGGTCATGCTGCTGGAGCATCTGGGCGAACAGCAAGCCGCACAACGGGTGATGAGCGCCATCGAAGCTGTCACCGCCAACCCCGCGCTGCATACCCGCGACCTTGGCGGCACGGCCACCACGGCGGAAGTGACCAAGGCAGTCTGCGACCAACTGGCCGCCGGCCGGCAAGCCGAGGCCGCCTGACCGGCGCCTGGCGCAGTCCATACCGTCCGGCATCGCCCGGGCGGCATCTGGCGGGCCCGGTCGCGGCCCGCCCTGCCCTGCGGACGAAAAGTACAGCCTTCAGAGCTGGTCAGCAGGCGCATCCCATCGACCGAGCAGGAGACAGCAATGATTCGAAAAATTCTGGGAAAGCTGTACGTCCAGGTGTTGATTGGCGTAACGGCGGGCATCGCCCTGGGCGTCCTGGCTCCGGACATCGGCAGTGATTTCAAGCCGTTGGGGGATGTCTTCATCAAGCTGATCAAGATGGTGTTCGCACCGATCATCTTTGCCACGGTGGTGCTCGGCATTGCCCGGATGGAAAGCATGAAGGAGCTGGGGCGCGTGGGCGTGCGGGCCCTGCTTTACTTCGAGCTGCTCTCCACCTTCGCGCTGGCCCTGGGCCTCATCGTCGTCAATCTGGTCCAGCCTGGCCGTGGCATGAACATCGACGCCGCCCACCTCGACACCAAGGCGATCGCGAACTACACGCATGCCGCGGAGAAGCCCCACACCTTCATCGAGTTCCTGATGAACATGGTGCCGACCAGCATCATCGACGCGCTCGCCAAGAACGACATCCTGCAGATCCTGGTGTTTGCCACCCTGTTCGGCATCGCGTTGTCCCACATCGGCCCGCGGGCCAAACCGGTGGTCGAATTCCTGGACTCGTTCACGCACGGCATCTTCTCTGTGGTCGGCATGATCATGCGCCTTGCCCCGCTTGCGGCATTCGGTGCGATGGCATTCACGGTGGGCAAGTATGGCCTGGGCTCGGTGGTCTCGCTGGGCAAGCTGATGGGCACGATGTACATCACCTGCGCCCTCTTCGTGGTGCTGGTGCTGGGCGGCGTGGCGCGCATCGCCGGCTTCAGCCTGTGGAAGTTCCTCCGGTACATCAAGGATGAATTGTTCACGGTGCTGGGCACCAGCTCGTCGGAGTCCGTGGTGCCGCAACTGATGCGCAAGCTCGAGAATGCCGGCGTGTCCAAGCCCGTCGTCGGCCTGGTCGTGCCGTCCGGCCTGACGTTCAACCCGGACGGCCAGTGCATCTACTACACGATGGCGGCCATCTTCATCGCCCAGGCCACCAACACGCCGCTGACGCTGACCGACCAGATGGTGGTGCTAGGCGTATTGCTGCTGACGTCCAAGGGCTCCGCGGGCGTGACGGGATCGGGCTTCATCACGCTGGCGGCCACGCTCGCGTCGCTCGGCAAGATTCCCGTTGCCGGCATGGTGCTGCTGCTCGGCGTGGACCGTTTCATGTCGGAGGCCCGGGCCATCACCAACACCATCGGCAATGCCGTCGGCACGCTTGCCATTGCCAGGTGGGTGGGCGCCGTGGACCAGCGGCAGCTCCAGGATGCCCTCGACGGCAAGCTCGCCGGCGACACCGAAGCCGTCGGCGACAAGGCCGGCGTGGAAACGGCCGGGGCCCGCCTGGCACGCGTGACGGATGCGCAGGCCTCCCTCCCTCACTGAGTCCAGCCAATCATGACCATGCAAGCTGACCGGGCTCGCGCCCTGCTGCGCGACATGTTTCGCGCAGCGATCGACGCCGCCCAGCCCGGCCGGACGCTGGCCCGGCATTTGCCGCCGCCGCCCAAGGGCCGGACCATCGTCATCGGCGCCGGCAAGGCCTCCGCCGCCATGGCCAGCGCCTTCGAGGCGGCGTGGCCGGGACCGTTGGAGGGGCTCGTGGTGACGCGCTATGGCTATGCCGCCGACTGCTCACGCATCGACATCGTGGAGGCGGCACACCCGGTGCCGGACGAAGCGGGCTTCCACGCCGCGCATCGCATGCTCGAGCTGGTGTCCAACCTCACCGAAGACGACCTGGTGATCTGCCTGATCTCCGGCGGCGGCTCCTCACTGTTGCCGCTGCCGCTGCCCGGCATCTCGCTGGAAGACAAGCAGGCCATCAACCACGCCCTGCTGAGATCGGGGGCCACCATCACCGAGATGAACTGCGTGCGCCGCCACCTCTCCGCCATCAAGGGCGGCCGGCTTGCGGCGGCCTGCCACCCGGCGCGCGTCTGCAATCTGCTGCTGTCCGATGTGCCGGGCGACGATCCCATCGACATCGCATCCGGCCCGACGGTGCCGGACCCGACGACCTGCGCCGACGCCATCGCCATCATCCGGCGCTACGGCATCGACGTGCCCCCGCACGCGCTGACCGTGCTGGCGTCCGGTGCGGCGGAAACCGTCAAGCCGGGCGATCCGCGGCTGCCTGAGATCCGCAGCACGCTGATCGCCACCCCGCGCATGGCACTCGAGGCGGCCTCGCGGGTGGCGCGGGACGCCGGCCTCCCCGTCCACATGCTCGGCGATGCCATCGAGGGCGAGGCGCGCGACGTGGGCAAGGTGATGGGGGGCATCGCCCTGGAGGTGGCCAGGCATGGCCAGCCCTTCACCGCGCCCTGCGTGCTGCTGTCCGGTGGAGAAACCACCGTCACCGTCCGCGGCAAAGGACGCGGTGGCCGGAACGTGGAATACCTGCTGTCGCTGGCCCTTACGCTGCGCGGCGAAGCCGGCATCCATGCCATCGCCGGCGATACCGATGGCGTGGACGGACAGGAGGAAATCGCCGGCGCCATCACCGGGCCGGACACGCTGGCTCGCGCCTGGCAGCTCGGCATCCGGCCGCACGATGCCCTTTCCGACAACGACGGCCATGGCTTCTTCGAGGCGCTCGGCGACGCCGTCGTGACCGGCCCGACCCTGACCAACGTCAACGACTTCCGCGCCATCCTGATTGCGCGGTGATTTGGGAGTAACAACATGAGACGCCTTCGCAACGCCAAGATCGTGGCAACGCTGGGACCGGCAAGCACGGCTCCCGAGGTCATCGACGCGCTGTTTGAAGCCGGCGCCGACGTCTTCCGGCTCAACTTCAGCCACGGCAGCCACGAAGACCACAGGCAACGGCTCGATACCATCCGTTCGGTCGAGCACGAGCGCGGCCGCCCCATCGGCGTGCTGCTGGACCTGCAAGGGCCCAAGCTGCGGATCGGCGCCTTTGCCGACGGCCCGATCCGACTGGAGGCGCAAGCGAAGTTCCGCCTGGACCTGGACCGTGACATGCCCGGGTCCACAAGCCGGGTCAGCCTGCCGCATCCGGAGATCTTCGCCGCGCTGCACGAAGGCACCGAACTGTTGCTCGACGACGGCAAGGTGCGGCTGCGTGTCGACCAGTGCGGCGCCGACTTCGCGGAGACCACGGTGATGAACGGCGGCACGCTTTCCGATCGCAAGGGCGTCAACGTGCCGGGCGTCGTGCTGCCCTTGTCCGCGATGACCGAGAAGGACAGGCGCGACCTCGATTTCGGCCTGACGCTTGGCGTGGATTGGATCGCCCTGTCGTTCGTGCAACGGGCGGAAGACATCCAGGAGATCAAGGACATCGTCAAGGGCCGCGCCGGCATCGTGGCCAAGCTCGAGAAGCCCGCCGCCATACAGAGCCTGGAAGCGATCGTCGCCGCAGCCGATGCCGTGATGGTGGCGCGTGGCGACCTGGGCGTGGAGATGCCGGCGGAACTGGTGCCCTCGCTGCAGAAGCAGATCGTGCGCGCGTGCCGCAAGGCAGGCAAACCAGTGATCGTGGCCACCCAGATGCTCGAATCGATGATCGCCTCGCCGGTGCCGACGCGTGCCGAGGCCTCGGACGTGGCCACCGCCGTGTACGACGGCGCCGACGCCGTGATGCTGTCGGCCGAGTCGGCCTCCGGGCGCTATCCCGTGGAGGCGGTCAGGATGATGGACAGCATCATCACCCGCACGGAATCGGACCCGCTCTATCACGACGCCATCCAGGCCTCGCACACCCCGCCGCGAGCGGAAGCCGCGGACGCGATCGGCTACGCGGTGCGGCATGTCGCAAGCCTGCTGAAGGTGCCGGCAACGGCCGCCTACACCAGCTCCGGCTACTCGGCGCTGCGCATGGCGCGGGAGCGGCCCGAGGTCCCGATCCTCGGCATGACGCCGCGGATCGCCACCGCGCGGCGGCTGGCGCTGGCCTGGGGCGTGCATGCCGTGCTGTGCCATGAGGTGATCGATGTGCTGGAGATGACCGAGCTAGCCTGCCGGACCGCGCTCAAGGAAGGGTTCGGACAGGCCGGCGAATCCATCGTGATCTCGGCCGGACTGCCCTTTGCCGTTGCCGGAACAACCAACCTGCTGCGCATTGCGCAGATCCAGTAGGGAAGCCAAATGCCAACCATCCAGGAAGTGCCCGGCTACGAGATGCCCGATATCGGGCCGGCCGGGGATGTGTGCTCAGCCGCGCGACACCGGCTGCCATAGGGCAGTCCGACCTGCGCGCCAGGCCTGTGCGCTGGAGGAATGTTGCAAGTAGTAAGCCCGATATACAAAAAGAACCCAATCGATCACACTTGCCGGGTTGACTGGCGGTCTGCGGTCCTGAATTCAATGGGAGTAGCTGCATCACAGCGGAGCTACATCATGTTGCGGGTATCGGTGCTGTTTCTAATTCTTCTGGCCTTGCGCTTGTTTTACTTGCATCGGCACGTTGCGGCCATGGTATTGGTTCGACGCGACGCTTCGGGATGGTTCACGCACGAGTTGGGCCGGCGCGTCTTATTGGTGGCGGTTCCCGGACATGTTTCCACGTACCCCGTTCCGAGGGAGGAGCGCGTCCGTGTCGTTCGGGTCGCCGGACTGGTTCTCTGGCACAAGAAACTCAGCATTGCGCTGCCGAACGGGGCATGTTCGCATCTGAGCGATATTTCTCCGCAGGAATTCGATGCCCGCTTTCCAAGCTGGCTGCAATTGGGTCCTCCAGGGCGCGGAGCTTAGCGCGGGGCCGCCATGCGGCGGTCTGGGTGGTGCTTGAGAATGCGATGGATCATGAACGAGCGGCGCCATTGTGGCGCGTGGTGTACGCTACCGAGGCAATGTCACGCCTTCTCTTTGATGATCTGCGGTGCCGGCTCTGCAGCCATCCGCTCTGCTGGGTAGGGCCGCAT
This sequence comes from Cupriavidus basilensis, assembly GCF_029335485.1. Classification (GTDB taxonomy): domain Bacteria; phylum Pseudomonadota; class Gammaproteobacteria; order Burkholderiales; family Burkholderiaceae; genus Cupriavidus; species Cupriavidus basilensis_E. Next base: position 12,232 of record NZ_JARJLM010000429.1, on the reverse strand, counting down.
GAAGCTGCGCGCCAGATCCGGATCCCGGCATGTCAGCCAGTCATCCCATTCCGACCTCGGCACGATCACAATCATCCGTTTTTCCTTGCCTGGCGCATGGAAGCGATTCATCAACGGGTGCTTGTCTGAGTTAACCGTCAGCATGGTGAAGCTGAATACCTCGGCACCGGCCTCGCGCGGCCAGGCCCGCCATAGCCCCGCGATCGCGAAATCAGGTTCGTCCCTTAGCCAGATCCGCCAGCGGACCGACTTGGCGCCGCCCTCGTAGTTGGGTTCGTAAAAGCTGGTAGCCGGCACGAGACACAACAGACCGTTCGCCCACGCGCCAGCGAATGATCGCTTCTCCCGAATCGTCTCCGATCGCGCATTGGTTGTCTCGAAATTCTTTGCGCCCGGCTGAATGCGGGATTTCGGGATCATGCCGAAGGTGCCTAGCAAAGCCTGGCGTTTGCCATTTCGATTTGCTCGGATGATCGGTGCTGCATAGTCCGGCCAGGTCTCTGGCGGATAGTCGGGCGGCGGCGGCAAGACGCCGTAGACGTCGCGCAGCAGCTGGCGTTGGATCGGGGCGTAGTTGTTGCACACGGCCAGTCCTCCCTGTTGTCTCGGCAAGGGTATCCGCTCTTCCCAGGATACTCCTTCTCCCTGGCCTCCCCTTGGCTGGCACGTATGTCGCGGCTGCTGGCCGAAAAGGAATGGGCAGCGCCCCACCTTTTGGGGGGGCGCTGGGAACCTTGCTTGCGCACTGGTACAGTGCCAGCATGCGCAAGGGAATCCGATAGGTCCAGCTGTCCCGCTGTCCGATCTGTGCGGCCGGTGGCTGGGCGCGGCGACGTCCTGCCGCGATAACGCGACAGGACGTCGGTGAGAGTCACACCTGCTAACCCGGCTATTGCCGCCGCTGGTGGAGGCTGCCGACCCGATAAGGGAGCGCCGTGGCCACACGCTCGAACTCGTTGGCGCTGCTGGCGGGACGCAGGCGTATCACCCTGCAAAGTCACTGTGGCTCACCTTGCAGGACCTCCAGGTCGTCCAACAACTGGAGCCTGCGGGGGGAGACGCGCAGTCAACGCTTTCTACCTACATCCACGGGACCGCGTCTTTCGACGACTGTCGCCTGTCCATTATTGGCGAATCCGAGAATAGTACGCGTACCGTCCAGGTTTCTTTTGCCGCCCGGGAAATCAACACGGCGGATGGGCAAGGCCTTCGCGAATGGCAAGAGGAACTCGGCATTGCCCTCTCCGACATCCCACTTGGCACCGCAAGGCTCGGCTATAACCGCTCGGACCGTGAGATGCAGGAACCGGATCAGTGGTGGGCGTCGTGCCTGGTGCCAGCAAGCAGCTTGCAGGCGTTGTCCGAGGGTGTTGCCGACGGACGCCTTGCTGCTGTCAAGGTTGGGCTATGCCTGAGGGGCGCCTACATTTCCGAGCAGGTTGTGGCTGACTCTCCCGGGGAGTCATGTGTTTGCCTCAGGCCGGGTAAAAGCGGCAACACCATGGAGTCGCCGGAAATCGCAGATGGATACGTTGTTCATCTCTCGCTGGATCTCACGAAAGTCAGCTTGCGCGGGCTCGAACAGAACGAGAGTGCGCACCATGGCCTGGCGCTACAAGAGCAGCTAAACCTGACCGAGGCCGATGCCGTCAGCGTGCTGGTGGAGAAGCTCGGCACCCTGGTCGCCAGTTTGAAATGGCTTGCCGCGCTTGTTGCGCTCTTGGTTGTCGTTTTCGCATTTAAGAACCGATGATCGGGTGCGCCGCAAGAATCACAGGTTGTACCAGGAGAAGTTCCCGCCCCTGCGACCACTGCCGGAGCGCTAGCCGACCCCAGGCCGTCGGCAGGAGATTGCACGCCCGATGGCGTCAATCCGGCTGACCATTGCGCTGGAGGCCCAGCCACGGACCTCTGCCTGGCTTGGCGCAATATTTTCCGTTTTCCGAAGCGACCGCAATAACAGCACCACGTCAACGTGGCGACGACCGTGCCGGCGGGCCACCCCGTGCTAGGATGGGCGCTCCCCAAAGCAGCCGCCCCATTGGCCCATGACCACCCTCTACGCGACCCTCGGCGTGCAAGCGGACGCCACCCTGGACGAGATCAAGCGCGCCTACCGCCGCGCCGCGATGAAGTGGCACCCTGACCGCAACCCTGGCCGCGAGGCGGAGGCGCACGCGGCGTTCCATGAAATCCGCGATGCCTACGCCATTCTTTCCGATGCCGGGCAGCGCCAGATCTACGACGAGGTATTCGAGCAGGAGATGCGGCGCTGGCAGGCCGAGCACGAGGCGCAGCAAGAACAGGAGCGCGAGGCGCAACGCGAGGCCCGGCGCGTCGCGCAGGAACACTACGAGAAGATGGTCGCTATCGCGATGCGCTTTGCCGACGACGGCCACAATCGCGATGTCATCTTCGGCGTGCTGCTCGGCCGGGACTGCGAGGCGGATCTGGCGGCACGCATCGCGGACAGCGCATGGGCCTTGCAGGAGTCGCGGCGGGCAAGTGCGATGGCCGCGGACGCGCCCGACGCCGAGGCTGCCGCGACGCCCGCCGGGGCGACGGCGTCGGACCCCGACGAGGTGACGCGGCCCAGGCGCCACCCCGGCGCCTTCGATTCGTTCTGGCACGGCTTGTTCGGCCTCCGCTCGTAGCCGAACGCTCACCTTGGTGATTTGCAGACTACGGTAGCGGCGGAAGCAATCGAAAGATAAGACGCTATCCGATGCACGCAGCATGCATTCGAATTCGAGTTGGCCGGATCAATACGCGAGGTGATCGCCGCTCGTGCGCGAGCGGGACGCCTTGCACTTCCATTCGCGGCTTGACATCAAAGCAGCGAGCGCTAAATTAGCTTTCAGGGTACTCGCTGCGATGGCATTGGTAGCGTTTCCTGACGGCCCGCTGCGTGAAAGGGCCTCTCCCACGCTTACTGCAATGCCGCATATGGCGTGCCCATGCGAATACCGTCCGCGCCCGCGCTGGTCTTGACCGGGGTTTTCGCCCTTGAGGGCTGCGCCTCCAGCTTTGCCGAAAAGGAGTCGCTGGCTGACCTGCACCCTGTTTTCAGCACGGATGGGCGCATGCAACTGCGGGTGCAGCCGTGCATCGACCGTACTGGCTACGCCAGTCGGGATCTGGGTCACGAAGCAACGGATACGCTGATTGCCAAGCTCAAAGGCAGCCCCGAGTTCGAGATAAAGACCGATGGGCGCTACGTGCTGAGCTGCGATGTTTCCGCTTTCGCAGAGGGAAATGCCGTCAAACGCTGGTTGCTTCCGGGCTGGGGCGCGACTTCCGGCCAGGTCGCCGTGATGGTCGTGGATTCAACCACGGGAGAAACAATGGCTATCGTGCGCGGGGCAGCCACGGTGGGGGCGGGCGGACTGTATTCCATCGGCGCTGACAAGATCATCCTGGCATCCGCGCTTGATGATGTCGTGAGACAACTCCGTCAGCTTGCTTCTGGCAAAAGCCCCGGCAAGTAGGTGAGTACGCTACGGAGGGAAAAGCGATGACCCATACCAAAGTCGGCCTGGCGCTGGCGGCCGGGTTCATCAGCATCGCACTACTCGCTTCGCCTTTGCATGCACAGACGGTCGGGACCGGTGTATTTCCCGACACCGCTTTGATAGAACAGCATTTACGCCGCGGCGTATCGAAAAAAGATGATGTTCAGCGCCTGCTGGGTGTGCCGAACGGGACTGGCCGCAGCGAGATAGCGCGCCCCGAGGGCAAAGGCGAACAGCCGATGGGCAACGGCCCGCGCGAGATCTGGTACTACGACAACATCGAAGTCACGGACACCAGATCGGGCGCGGGCACGATCGACATGAGTTTGCGCCAGCAGATCCTGCTGGTCTTCTTCAAGATGGATATCTTCGACGGTTATCTTTGGACCTCCAATGCATTCAAGCCGGCGGTCGATCGGTGAAGTGGCCGTCATGGGTGTCTTACGCCGGCTGGCGACTTCCCTTCTAGCGGTACCTGGACTTGTCTTCCTGGCAGGGTGTGCCACCACCATGCACTTTGGCGCCATGCCCCAGGTCGATCGCTTGCCGTCGCTCAAGATTGCCGTTTCCAGCGCGAACGATGTTGTCTCCGCGCTCGGGGAGCCGCGCGGCCGCGGGCAGGCCAGGTTCGCGCCCGACCACCCCGAGCAGCAGGTCTGGTTCTACGAGTACACGCAATCCGAGGGGAAGAAGGTAAAGCTGAAGATGCTCCTCGTATTCATGGAAAAGGATGTCTACGCAGGGTATATGTGGTTCTCTTCCGGGCAACTACTGCAGACAAGGCCATGAGACCTGCCCTGGATCCATCAGTACGGACACGCGTGGAGAAGGCCTTGGTGCAACCTGCGCATTGGATCGGCGCGCGCATGATCAGCGGCTGTCTCGCCATGTCACTCCTGGTGCTGGCGTCCGGCCAGTTGGCCGGCTGCGGCCCCATACAAGTGCGGGCAGGAAAGAAGCCGGATGTTGCCGTATTGAACAAGTCGCTCCAGATAGGCAATGCCACGCAGCAGGGGGTGCTTGCCGTGCTCGGAAAACCCGATGGACGCGGGCGTTCGATGATGCCCTGGCAGTCCTCGCCGCGCACTGTGTGGACGTACTACTACGAGGAAGGTCTGATCGACCTCGGTGGCGAGAATAGCGATGATCGACGGATTTTCCTCTTCCTGTTCTTTGACGGGGACCGTTTTGATGGCTACCTGTGGTTCTCCAGCCTGCACCCGTCGCAATGAGCCAGACTGGCCGACCCATCAAGCGCAGCCGCCGTCCCGAAATCGCTCCGGTTTTCCGTAGATGGATCCGGCGGCTTACGGAATCCCGCGCGCAGGCAGCGAGCGTGCTTTTTTACTTCGGCGGAAGACGGACGCTCGCAAGATCCGCCCCCACGACTACATTTCCGGTAAATCCGCTCTCCAGGACGGCCTTGCGATAGTCCGCTTCGGTCAGACGACCACCCGGAACGCGCCAGGGGCCCTGGTGCGTCGCGCCGGGCGGCGGGATCAGGTGTGTGAGCATCAGATACTTTGCCCCGACCCGCTTCGCCATTGCGCCAAGATCAGGTGCCGAACTTTGGCGATAAAAGATCCGTGGCGGCATTCCACTACCCTTCTCGGGCGCCATGGCGGGGTGAATCGTCGAATGAACGATGACATCCGCGCCCTTCGCCAACCTCTCCACCTCATTGGACGTCGAGGAGGCGCGCGGAGGGGCGATTGCGTCGTTGCCCGCGTCGCCGCCTATCACCACGCTACCGGCGGGCGTGTCCACACGATAGGACGCATGGCCCGCGATATGAGTCGAACGGATTGCGCTGACCTTCACATCACCCGACGACCAGACCACCTCCGGCTCGTCCTTCGGCTCGAACGTGATCGTGTTGATCAGTTCGGCCGGCCCGCCTGCAGGACGCGCCTTATCCTCGGACACACGCTGCGCGATCTCGCCGGACTGGATGAAGGCATCGGCAATATGCAGCGTGAGTTTCCTGCAGCTGATCGTGAAACCCTCCGCGGATACCGTATCGGCACTGCACACCACATCGAGCTTGGGCCGCGCGGACTCGAAGTGCCAGCGCAACTGCATGATGTCGGCGAAGCCGTCGGTATGATCCGAGTGCAGATGCGTGAAGAAGATTGCGTCGAGTTGCCCGACCGTCATGCCGAGTTGGGACAGACGCATGGTAGTGCCACGCCCCGCATCGAACTGTAGATTCAGCGCCCCACAGCCGTTGCTATCGTCGCCGTAGCTCAGCAGCGTTCCAGGACCAGCCAAGCCATTGAAAGCGCCCGGGCCGCCCTGCGTGCCCGTCAACGTCACCATAAGACATGGAGCCGCACTCGCCACGGTTGTCGGAGCGAGCCATGCGCCCATGACAAGCGCTACCGCGATGACGATCGGGATTCGGTTCACCTTTTTTCCTCCCGCAACCAGTGTGCCTGGCATGATCGGATCGGATCGTCATTGAAGAGCGCATGTATCCGGATGGGTGCCAAGGCAAAGGCCGTTACACGCTCACCCTGAGTTCATCGTGCCGGCGCCGACTTCCCGCCACGCCGCAATGATGGATTCGGCGGACCGATCGATATCGGCCCCGGTGGTCGCCCAGGAAATCACTGAGAAGCGCATCACCACGCGCTCGCGCCAACCGGCCTCACCTACATAGCAGACGCCTGCCGCCTGAACGCATTTTATGACCGCCCTCGTTAACTGATCTCGTTGCGCCGGCGGTAGTCCTGTGCCGAACTGCACGATAAACTGGTTCAGCTCCACTGGATTGAGGATCTCCACGCCGGCTTCCGACGCGAGCCGTTCCGCCATGCGCCGGGCCAGCAGACAGTGCTGTTCGATCATCGCCGCGATACCGCTGCGCCCTAGCGCGCGGATAAGCGCCCACGTGGCGAAGCCGCGTGCGCGCCTTGAGAGTTCCGGCACGTAGTGAAAGGGCTCCCGGCATTCGCCGCCGGCTGCCGGCAGATAGCTTGCTTCGTATGCCATCGCGCGCCGATGGGCGTGCGCGTCCCGGACGATGGCATAACCGCAATCGTAGGGCAGCTGGAGCCACTTGTGCCCATCAGTCGCCCAGGAGTCCGCCTGCTCGATGCCTTCAGTCAAATGGGCGAACGTCGGACACGAGCGCGCCCACAAGCCAAAAGCGCCGTCGATGTGAAGCCATCCACCGTAGCGATGCACGACGTCCGCCATCTCACGGAAGGGGTCGAACGCACCTGTGTTGATCTGGCCGGCTTGCCCGATGACGATCAGGGGCCCGCCACAAGACGCCAAGGTCGTGGACAGCGCTGCAACCTGCATGCGCCCGGCATCATCCGTCGGGATTCTGACGACGCGGTCATGGCCGAGGCCTAGGTAACGCAACGCGGCAAAGATCGCTGCATGCGCATCGTTGCCAATGCATACGCTGATGGGCGGCGCGCCGAACAATCCCTCCGCATCGGCATTCCAACCGGCCTTGCGCAAGACCTCGCCTCTCGCGGCAGCAAGACAAACGAAGCTTGCCATCGTCGCGCCAGTTGTAAAGCCGATCGAGCAATCCGGGGGTAATGACAGTAAATCGAGCAGCCATATCGCTGCGATCTGCTCAACGACTGCGTTTGCCGGAGACCCAAGGTAGCTCCCGCTATTCTGCCCCCAGATGCTTGTCAACCAGTCGGCCGCAACGCCAACCGGATGCGAGCCCCCCGTGACCTTGGCAAAGTAACGCGGCCCCGCCGCCCCCATCAGGCCAGCGTCTACCCCCTCGGCCAACTGTTTGATGACTTCGGCGGGCGCCATGCCGTCCGTCGGCGTCGGGCCGTTCAGGGCCGCCCACAACGCGTCGAAGCTGGCCGTCGCCTCAGGGTTTCTCTTCGCGCGCGCGCGATGGAAATCCAAGGCCAGCGTGTATGCCTTTTCTAGTGCTGCACGATACTCATCCGGCATGATCGTAGTACATCCGTGATTTTCGTTCAGTTATAGAGTCCGCGGCTCAGAAACGCCAGGTAATCGCCAGCGGAAGACCGCGGGCACATGATGGCGCCGATGGATATTCTTGCATTCTCCACGCGACTGCACTGTCAGGTGCATAGGCGCACGGCCACCCGGTCACTGCCTTGTCATGGCGCCTCCGGTTGACTCGCGCTTGGCCTGGATTTCTCGCCTTCACGGTGTGTGGCCGTCTCGCGACACCTTCGGGTCCAGCCTCATCCACAGGAGGGATGGGTAGCCAGCTGGCTTTTTGAGCGGCCGGTGCTATCTTGAAGTATCGGCGCCCCTGCTAGCCACGGCGTCGGTTTTCCCGACCGCCGCGAGCGACGAGGTTGTGCGGCACGAACGCCTGTGGCAAGAAGCTGCCCACGGTGCAGCAACGATGCAAGGGGATCTGAATCATGAAGATGCTACTCACAGTCCAATTCCCCCATGAGCCGTTCAACGCGCTCATCAGAGACGGGAAGGCGGGCGGGCTCATCGGGCGTATTCTCGAAGCGATCCAGCCCGAGGCAGCATACTTTACCGAGCAAGACGGAATGCGCGGCGGGGTCTTCCTGGTCAATGTCGAAAATCCATCCGACGTTCCTGCTTTTGTGGAGCCCTTCTTTCTCAATTTCCAGGCCAACTGCAAGTTCCGCGTTGTGATGAGCCCGGAGGATCTGCAAAAGGCTGGCCTGGAGGAACTAGGGAAGAAGTGGGCGTGATGAGGCAGACGGCCACAAGGCCGCCTCGCACCGCCTCCCCGGTGTTGCAGGCAGAGCTTTCCTGCTCAACAAGTCGTGGAGTTTTTCCTTCCCCTCCCACTGCGGGAAATGGGCGGATTTCCCGAACCATATCCACTCTTTGGCCGTCTCATTTCTTCTTGCCTTTATCGTTGACTCCGCTCGCTTTCATATCGTTTTTTTCCAGCGCGCCGTTGTTGTAGAGCGCATAGGGCACACCGCGTTCGGGATGCGCGGTAGTTTGATCGATGACACGCTCGACGTCGGGAACATCCCGTAGCGCGTTCATGAACGGTTGCGCCGCGAAGTCCGGTGCCACGCAACCCTGGACCAGCATCCAGCGCTGCCACACCGTCACCCACAAGGTACTCTGCCGCCACCCTGGCATATTGGCCGACAGCCATTGCAAACGGCGACGCGTGCTGTCGGCAATCTCCTGATCGTAGGCGAAGGCATTCGGCAAGCGGCATCGTCCCTCCAGCCAGCAGTGATTGCCATGCTCGATGCGGTGGTGCGACTCCCGCCGCCACTCAGCTTCGCTCACACGGGGGCCGGCGGGCTCCGGGCAGTTGGGAATGGCCGAGGAAACCTGGAAGAAGGGATCCTGGCCGCGATTCTGCAGGTCGTCCCCAGCATTGGCAGCGGGCATCGACAACGCCAGCGCGAATAATATGCAGCGGTGATGGATCATCACTGATGTTCTCCTGATCCCTTGCTGAAGCAGCGGCTTTAGCTACCGCACCCTCGACGTCCGGGGGCGAAACCCAACCATGATAAGTGAAGGTCCACCTGCATCTTGTCGAGCAGCTGCTCTGAAGGGCAAGCCGATCCGGCATTGACGGCGCCGCTCTCCGGAGGCATCCGAATGCCGGCCGCACTGATGGCATCGTGTTGTCTCCGTTCTCGTTATTCGATTTGGAGACCGCGCCTAACGCAGCCTTGGCAATCCGAAGCGGGTCTCGCCCCACAGGTGGCTCGACGGGGCCCCGGGAAAGAGCCAATGCGGCGTGCATTCGCTGGACGGCACCACATTGGAGAACGCGTGATCGGCCGAGGGGCCGGCGATCGTCTTCTCCACTACCATCGACAGGTACTGGTCGTTGCTGCCTTCTTGCGTATTGCCGTTCAATATGACCTCCGCGCCCGTGGCACGAGCGAAGCGCCGGATACCGTTGTGGCGCGAATGCTCGGGCGCCCAGCTGTCGGCCGACACGCCGTTTTCACTGCTGACGCGAATGCCGTCCGGCGTCCGGTAGACCAATGAATGGTTGCCCTCCGTATGCCCAGGCGTATGGACCAATGCCACCCCATGTCCAAGCTCGACGCTGCCGTCGAAGGCCAGGATCCGGGACGCCGGCACGCCGTCCAGCCCGTTGGGGCAATACCAGTCGGCCTGGATCGGCAGCAAGGCATTGACACTCGCCAGTTCCTGGCGGTGCACTACCAGTTTCGCATTGGGAAACAGTCCCGGCGTCGCTGCGTTGCCAAGCCAGCGCCTGACGTCCTGGGTATGGAGGTGGTCATATGAAATGTAGTCGACCTCATCCGGAGCAATGCCGCAGGCCTCCAATGCTTGCAGCACGGTCGCATGCACCGGCGCGATAGCACCCCGGAGCATGCGCGGCGTGTGTTCGGCCATCCGTTTGAAGTATGGCGTTTGCGCCCCGGCCTCGAAGTCGGCAGGCGTGAACAGCAGCGTGCGTGCCCTGCCATCGAAACCCTTGAACTGGATCACGGCCACGCGCGCCAGCAGGTGAATCAGGTGCGGCTTCAGCAATTGCTGCGAATACACACCGCTGAAGGCATACCAGGCCGGATAGGGAACACGAAGAAGGTTGAAACTGGCGGCAAAGGAGACCGGCGGCGCATCGAGGAAGCGCTCGCGGAACTGCCGGGCGCAGCGCCGCAGTGCGCGCAGCCGATCCAGGGGCGCAGGCAGCCGCCGCGCGCCGTCGAAGTCTGCCACGGGCAGAAGGCCCTCGGGTGGAAAGTCTCGATTCATGCTCGTTGTCCTTGCAGGAGCCTGCTCATGCGACGGCCGGCGTCTGCGCCGGCACCTTTTCGAGCAAGCCGGAAAGAACCTGGGGCAGCGCCTCGGGCGACACGCCGGCCAGCAGCTGGCGAATCATGGTCAGCGAGTCGAAATAGACGCGCTCGCACACCAGCGTCTCGCCTTCGAAGATGAATAGCGCAATCATCCGGCACCGGAACGCATTGCCGGTCGGCGGCAGGCCATTGAGGGGGCCGCGATGGGTCCCGAGCAGCCAGAACTCCACGATGACGGCATCCTCGGTATGGCGCAGCTTGATGATCTCGTGCCGCTGATCCGGGAACGCCCTGCGCGTCTGCAGGTAATACGCATGGACCGGATCCCTGCCGTCAAGGACTTCCCCGCCGGGGATCAGCTCGTAGCGCGGATGCGCAAAGGTAGCCAGGACGGCGTCGAAGTCCTGCCTGGTCTCATCGGCGAAATGATCCAGCACCAGCCGTTCGCGGCGTTCTTGGCGCTGGGCAATGTCGGTCGTTACAGTCATCGTGCGGGTCCTGTCCTTGTATGGGGAATGGCCCGCCCTGTTGCCACGGCGTGGCGGCGGACCGAGGCCATTATCGGGAGTCCCCCGGCTCGAGACTGTCGCCGATTGGCAGTTCGGCATCCGGAGAAACCCTGGGCGATATGCCTGGCCCACTGCTGCATCCGGTGCGTCCAGGCGGTATGCTAGCGATTCACCCAACGGCTCATCCTGAGATGCGAAAATGTCCCCCCGCTCCGGCGGAATCTGCAAGCCCCCGGCTGTTTTCGCCCGAACTGGAATCGGTATTGCGTGCCCACGCGGCACGACGGCGCCTTCAGAAGGGCGACGTACTCTTCACCTATGGCTCGGAACCCGATGCGCTCTTCTGCGTGGATAGCGGGCAGCTTCGCGTCAGCACCACCGCGCAGAACGGACGCGAGGCCGTATTGAGCATGCTTGAGCCCGGCCAGTGGTTTGGCGAGGTCTCGCTGTTTGTCGACGCGCCCCGCATCTATGACACAAGGGCAGTGGCCGACAGCGAGTTGCTGGTGGTGCCGGCCACCACCTTCCATGCACTGGTCGATGAACAGCCGCGCTTTCTCATCGAGTTCACGCGGCTCGTCTGCCGCCGCTATCGGCTGGCGCTCGGGTGGATCGACGAAACGATCCTGCAGCCATTCCCGGTAAGGTTGGCACGGCGCCTGCTATGGGCAGACCATGCGCACACCTTGTCTTCGCCTGACGAGAAGGATGCCGTACTGCGGCTCTCGCAGGAAGACCTGAGCCATATGCTCGGCGTATCGCGGCAAAGCGTGAACCGGCAGCTGAAGACCTGGGAGAGCCAAGGCATGCTGCGTCTCGACTACGGGCGGGTCACGCTGTGCGACAGGGCCGCGCTGCGCCTGCTGGCGAACAACGACGATGCGGCCGGCGCCGGTGGCAACTGAGATGGCCGGTGGCGATTTCCGCCCCGCAGCTTGCCGCGGCGGGCGAGTGTCCGGGGTGCGTCCTGGTGACGATGGCGTGATACAGTTCGCAGCGTACCGGCGGACGGCGAGCGAGAACGGATGAAGACGCTGCTGATCATCTACCACACGATGACCGGAGGGACACAGCAGATGGCCGAGGCGACAGCCGGCGCGGCGCGCACGCAGCCTGGCGTCGCGGTCAAGTTGCAGCGCGCGGCCGAGACCGGTCCGGACGATGTGCTGGCAGCCGATGGTTATCTGTTCGCGACGCCGGAGAACCTGGCCGCAATGTCCGGGCTGATGAAGGACTTCTTCGATCGCTGCTACTACGCGGCACTTGACCGTTTGAACGGTCGCCCGTATGCGGCCATGATCTGTGCCGGCAGCGACGGGCAGAACGCACTGCGTCAGGTCGAGCGCATCGCCACCGGCTGGCGCCTCAAATGCGTGGCGCCAGGCCTGATCGTGTGCACCCATGCACAGACGCCCGAGCGCATTCTGGCACGCAAGGAAATCGGCGCCGAGGATCTGGC
>NZ_JARJLM010000428.1 GCF_029335485.1 Cupriavidus basilensis | reverse complement strand
GCGGTACAGCAGGTTGGCGGCGCCGCGGCTGCGGTAGGCTGCGGTGGCGCGCATATCGGTGAGTGGCGTGAAGTCCTGCGCCAGTTCGCCCATGGCGGCGCGGGCGGTGGCTTCGGTCCAGGGCTGGCCCACCAGCGCGGCTTCGGTGCGCGCGCCGCGCTTGGGTGTGGCGGCCATGCCGCCGAAGGCAACCCGTGCCTGCCGGATCACGCCATCTTCCACCGTCACGGCAAAAGCGGCGCACACCGCGGAGATGTCTTCGTCGAAACGTTTTGACAGCTTGTAGGTGCGGAAGTGTTGCGGTCCCGCCAGCGGCACGCGCAGCGCCGCGACGAACTCGCCCTCGGCCATCGCGGTCTTCTGGTAAGCCAGGTAAAGGTCTTCAAGCGGCAGGGTGCGGCGCGTGTCGCCGCGCTGCAGCACCACTTCGGTGCCAAGCGCGATCAGCGCGGGCATGGAATCGCCGATCGGCGAGCCGTTGGCGATATTGCCGCCGAGCGTGCCGGCGTTGCGGATCGGCAGCGAGGCAAAGCGTTTCCACAGTTCTTCCAGCGCGGGGTGCACGGCATTGAGCGCCGCGTAGGCGCGCTCAAGCGAGACTGCCGCACCGATTTCCATGGTGCCGTCGACCTGTCCGATGCTGTTCAGGCCGGCGACCTGGCCCACGTACAGCAGGTTGCCGAGTTCGCGGAACTGCTTGGTCACCCACAGGCCCACGTCGGTGCTGCCGGCCAGGATGCGCACGCCCGGCTCGGCTGCCTTGATGGCGGCAAAGGCAGACGCCGTGCGCGGCGCGTAGAAGTGCTGGCCGTCGAAACTGTAGTGGAAGGTAGCTTCGCGTTGCAGCGAGCGCAGCGTGTCGGCGATCCGGCGCGGCTCGAGCTTGCTGGCCTGCGGCGCCGGCAGCGCCATCATGCGCTGGCCGGCCTCGATGATGGGGCGGTAACCGGTGCAGCGGCACAGGTTGCCGGTGAGCGCATCGCAGATGGTAGCGCGGGCCGGCGCGCGGCCGGTGCCGGCGTCTTCGGCGTTCTGCTGGTAGAGCGCCCACAGCGACATCACGAAGCCGGGGGTGCAGAAGCCGCACTGGGAGCCATGGCATTCCACCATCGCCTGCTGGACCGGGTGCAGCGCGCCATCGGCCTGGCGCAGGTCTTCCACGGTGATCAGCGCGCGGCCGTCCAGCGTGGGCAGGAACTGGATGCAGGAATTGACCGCCTTGAACTCGACCTCGCCGTCCTCGCGCAGTTCGCCCAGCACCACGGTGCAGGCGCCGCAATCGCCTTCGGCACAGCCCTCCTTGGTGCCTGTGCAGCGCGCGTCCTCGCGCAGGTACTGCAGCACGGTACGGGTCACGGGGGCGTCGGCGATCTCCTGGACCTTGCCGCGGTGGTAAAAGCGGATGGTTTGCGTCTCCATGGCGTGTTCTCTCTTTATGATGGGGACTAACATAGCACTGGTGCCGGTGATGCAATATTCGGCCCAGGTGATATGCCCCATCAAGGGGGGGAGAGCGTCGCGCGGCCGGCAAGGAGAGTGACGGCCGGATTTGACCGATGACGGGGTGCCTGACATACACTATGCGCCGTTCCCATCCCCCACGCCACCGGTCGCCATGCGCGCCTGGCGCCCCCTCGCCATGCATGGACGCGACCATCTCGACACCTATTTGCTGCGGGTGCTGCACACGCTGCTGACCGAGCAGAGCGTGACCCGCACCGCGGTTCGGCTCGGCCAGTCGCAGCCGGCCATCAGCAATACGCTCAAGCGCCTGCGGGAGATCACCGGCGACGCCATCCTGGTGCGCGGCAAGAGCGGCATGGTGCCGACCGAGCGCGGGCGCGAACTGCTGCAACTGGCCGAGCAGAGCCTGGCGGCGATGGATCGCATTGCCCGTCCGCCCCAGCATTTCGACCCGGCCACCACCACCCGCACCTTCCACCTGGGCGCGCCCGACTACCTGGACGCCTTTTTCCTGCCCAATATCGTCGAGCGGGTGCGCAGGCTGGCGCCCGGCGCCAAGCTGTTCGTGCACCCGATGACCTCGTCCAGCGATTTCCTGGAGAGCCTGGAGCAGGGGCAACTGGACATCGTGGTCGGCAACTGGCTGTCGCCGCCCGAGCACCTGCATATCTCGCCGCTGTTCGACGACGAGGTGGTGTGCATGCTGGGCGCCCAGCACCCGCTGGCGCGCAAGGGGCTCACGCTCAAGCATTACCTGGAGATGCCGCACCTGGCGCCCGCGCCGTATGCCTCGATGCAGCGCAGCATGATCGACCAGGCGCTGGCCGAGCAGGGCTATAAGCGCAATATCCAGGTCACGCTGCCGTACTTCGGGCTGGTGCCCTACGTGCTGATGAAGACCGACATGGTGTTCACCACCGGACGGCAGTTCGCCGCGCATTACGCGCAATACCTGCCGCTGAAGATGGTGCCTTCGCCGGTGGCCTTTCCGCGCATGCGGTTCTACCAGCTCTGGCACGAGCGCTGCCACGCAGCGCCGGACGTGATGTGGCTGCGGCGCATGATCGCGGAAGTGGCGGGGGAGTTGCCGGTGTTGCCGCAGTTGCCGAGGGTGGGAGAGGCGCAACCCTGAGCGGGCTGAGCCTTACACTTCGCACCCCGCTTTTTCCCGGCCTGCTTGCCCTTATCGCCCGGGAAGAACAGCGCCGGCCTGCTTCGTTCCGTCTTTTTCCATCGCGCCGGCGCCGGCGTTGTCGTCGTGCGAGATGAATTTGACACCGGCCATGACGTCCTTGTCACCCTTGAGCCTGGCCGGCCCGACCCCACGAAGTCGTTGTACGTCACGTTATGTCGCGGCGGTTGACACCCATGGCCGGCGGCGACGAATTCGTCCCCCCATCTTTCCATCTTGCCCCGCAATAAGTCCACGCCGCTTAATTCGCCCATTATGCGATGAGCAGCGGTGATTATCCTTGTCTTATGCTTTTATAAACATAATTGCCATAAACTCATGGCATCGGTGAGAATGCGGCGGAGAACGAGAAAATCAAGGCTTTACCTTGTCGATGCCCCATATCTCCGAAGTAAATATGAAAAGCGTTGCATATGACATTCCGCTTTGACCTGTTCCCGGTGGTAGCCGCGGACGACAATCCGCGCTCCAACGGCAAGGTGTTCCAATTGCTCAAGGCCGTGCGCGAGACCGGCTCCCTGCATCGCGCGGCGCGCGAGATCGGGCTGTCCTACCGCCATGCCTGGGGCGTGATGCGCGCATGGGAGGAAATGCTCGGGCGCAATATGCTCGATATGGAGCGAGGCCGCGGCGCGTCGCTGACCTTGTTCGGCGAGCGCCTGCTGCGCGCGGAAGGGCGCCTGCGCGAGTCCATCGATCCGATCGTGCAAAAGGCCATGGTGGACTTTCTGGCCGATCTCGACGACGCGGCCCAGCCCCAGACCCGCATCCGCTTTTCCGGCAGCCACGATCCCGCCATGGAGGTGCTGGCAGGCGCGCTGCACGGCCAGCCGGCCGGGCTCCATCTCGATACGGTGTTCTGCGGCAGCGTGGAAGGCCTGATCTGCCTGCAGGAGCGGCAGTCCGAACTGGCTGGCTTCTACGTTTCGCCGATCCAGACCGCGGGCTCGGTGGCCCATGTGACCCTGCGC
Organism: Cupriavidus basilensis; assembly: GCF_029335485.1. Taxonomy (GTDB): domain Bacteria; phylum Pseudomonadota; class Gammaproteobacteria; order Burkholderiales; family Burkholderiaceae; genus Cupriavidus; species Cupriavidus basilensis_E. The sequence continues at coordinate 9,173 of NZ_JARJLM010000428.1, read as the reverse complement.
AAATGGCTGCGGCCCGTCGGCGTGCGGCTGATCCGGCTGGCCTGGCGCGAGCAGGGCCTGATCGTCACGCCTGGCCTGGCCCGCGAGATTCGCGACCTGCGCGATCTGGCGCGCACCCGGGCGCGCTTCGTCAACCGGCAGCGCAGTTCCGGCACGCGCATGCTGTTCGATCAGTTGCTGGCGACGAACGGTCTTTTTCCGGACCAGATCGTCGGCTATGAAACCCCCGAATTCAGCAACGAGAAAGTGGCGGAAGCGGTGCACGCCGGCCGCGCCGAGGCCGGCTTCGGCCTGCGCATGAACGCCGAAGCCCACGGCCTGGCTTTCGTGCCGCTCACGCGCGAGGCGTATTTCCTGGCGCTGCGCAAGAATGACCAGTTGGCGCCCTGGGCGCACGCGCTGCTGGCGTTGATTGCGGATCCCGCTTTCGCGCGCCGCATCGAGGCGCTGCCGGGGTACATCATGGCGCAGCCGGATGGGATACTCACGCCGCAGGAGGCCTTGCCCTGGTATGGCCCGGACGGCAAGGAAGGCAGCTAGGGACAGGGCGCCTGCAAGCGCCAGCGAAACGGTATTTGCGTCCGCCGCACGCCATGCCGCAATCCACGCCCGGCCTTCCGGGCGGCCCCGTATTACACTGCTTGCATCGGCAGGCCGCGTGCCCGCCAGCCTGACCTTGCAAGGAGCGCCATGCTAGAAACGGCCGCACTGGCCGCGGGCTTGTCCTGGACCAGCGGATTTCGCCTTTACCTGGCTGTATTCACCGCCGGCGCGCTGGGCCGCGCTGGCTGGCTGCACCTGCCGCCCGGCCTGCATGCGCTGGAGTCGTGGTGGGTGATCGCGCTGGCCGCGGTACTGGCGCTGGCCGAATTCGTGGCCGACAAGGTACCTGGCTTCGACTCCTTCTGGGACAGCATCCAGACCTTTATCCGCATTCCCGCCGGCGCGATCCTGGCGGCCGCGGCGTTCGGGCAGCTCGATCCGCAATGGGTGGTCGCCGCCGGACTGGTGGGCGGCACCCTCGCCGGCACCGCCCACGCCGCCAAGGCAGGCACCCGAGCACTGATCAATGTGTCTCCGGAGCCGTTTTCGAATTGGGTGGCCTCACTGAGCGAGGACGTGGCAGCCAGTAGCGGATTGCTGCTGGCATTCTTCCTGCCGGTAGTGTTCCTGGCGGTACTGCTCTTGCTGCTGCTGGTGGCGGCATGGCTGCTGCCGAAGTTGTGGCGCGGCGTGCGGCGCTTGCGGGATGCCCTGCGCAAGCGTTCGGAGGCCGCCTTGCCGCCAGCCCGCCAGCGCCAGCCCAGGCGCTAGCGCGCCCACGATCGCCGCTGCCCAGGCGATATCCGGCAATATGCCGGGGCCCTGCATGGATTCAGCAGGATTTACCGATTACCCGCACGCAGCCTGCCAGGCAGGCCGCAGCAACGCATGCACGGATAAGAAATCAATGCCTTCAGAACGCGCCTCGCAGTCCGCCTCCCAGTCCGCATCGGACAACGACGCCGCAGCACCGGCCGGCGCCGCCCGGCGCAGGGGGCCGGCACGCTTCTCGCCCTGGCGCCAGGCCCTGCGCATGGCGCGGCGCGACTGGCGTGCCGGTGAGCTGGGTCTGCTCCTGTTCGCACTGGTACTGGCCGTGGCGTCGCTCAGCAGCGTGGGCTTTCTCGCCGACCGTATGCGCCTGGGTCTGGAGCGAGACGCGCGCCAGATGATCGCCTCCGACGTGCTGCTGGTGTCCGACCAGCCGTTCGACGCGGTATTTGCCGGCCACGCCGCTCAGGCTGGGCTGGCCACGACGCAGACGGTTACCTTTCCCAGCATGGCGACCGTGCATGTGCCGGGCACGGCAGGACCGCAAGGCAAGTCCGACGCCGCCTCGCAACTGGCCGCGCTGAAGGCCGTCGCGCCCGGTTATCCCTTGCGCGGGCAGCTCAAGGTTACCGCCGCGCCCGGCGCGCCGGAAATCGCCGCCACCGGCATTCCGGCCGCGGGCACGGTGTGGGTGGACGCGGCCTTGCTGGACTCGCTCGGGGTATCCGTGGGGGACACCATCCAGCTGGGCAGCCGCGGCTTTCGCATCGCGCGCATCATCACCCAGGAAATGGACCGCGGCGCCGGCTTCATGAATTTCGCGCCGCGCGTGATGCTGCCCTTGTCGGACCTGGAATCCACCGGGCTGGTGGGCTGGGGCAGCCGTGTCACCTACCGCTTGCTGGTGGCCGGCCCCGACGCTGCCGCGCAGGTCTACCAGAAGTGGGCGGAGGCCGAAATCGACAAGCGGGCCCTGCGCAATACCCGCGTCGAGTCGCTGGAATCCGGCCAGCCGCAAATGCGCGCCACGCTGGATCGCGCCGAGCGCTTCCTGTCGCTGGTGGCGGTCCTGTCGTCGATGATCGCCGCGGTGGCCATCGCCATGTCGGCACGCCGCTATATGCAGCGCCATACCGATGCCTGCGCGGTCTACAAGTGCATGGGCCTGTCGCGCCGCGAGATCCTGCTCGCCTTTGGGCTGGAGTTCCTGTTGCTGGGCATCGGTGGTGCGGTGGCCGGCGTGGCGCTGGGCTATCTGGCGCACTATGGCCTGCTGCTATCGCTGGGCAGCCTGCTGACCGTGACGCTGCCGCAGCCGTCCGCCTTGCCTGCCCTGGTGGGCTTGCTGGCCGGCGTCGTGCTGCTGGCAGGCTTTGCCCTGCCGCCGCTGCTGGCGCTGACCCGGGTGCCGCCGCTGCGTGTGCTGCGACGCGATATCGGCGCGCCGCCGGTCTCCACCTGGGTCGCCTACGGGCTGGGCCTGGGCGCCTTCGTGGCGCTGCTGCTGGTGGCTGCGCGCGATCTCAAGCTGGGCTTGACCACCGCGGGTGGCTTTCTTGCCGCCGGGGCCCTGTTCGCGCTGCTGGCGCTGGGCTTGCTGAGCCTGCTGGCACGCCTGATGCGCGGCCGGCGCCTGGCGCGCGGCCGCGTGGGCTGGCGCTTTGCGCTGGCGGTGCTGGAGCGGCGCCGCGCCGTCACGGTGCTGCAGACGGTTGCGCTGGCGGTGGGTCTGATGGCGCTGCTGCTGCTCGGCATGACCCGCAACGACCTGATCGCCTCCTGGCGCAACGCCACGCCGGCGGATGCGCCCAACCGCTTCATCATCAATATCCAGCCGGACCAGCGCGCGCCGCTGGCCGGCATGCTCGCGCACGCCGGCATCAAAGACCTGCTGTACCCGATGGTGCGCGGCCGCCTGACGCATATCGACAACCAGCCGGTGCGGGCCGAGCGCTATCCCGATGGCCGCGCCCGCAACCTGGTCGAGCGCGAGTTCAACCTGTCCTACACCGATGCGCTGCCGGCCGGCAACCGCGTGGTCGCGGGCCACTGGCTTGGCGGGGGCAAGGCCGGGGCATCGGTGGAGGAGGGCATTGCCAAGACGCTGGGGATCCGGCTGGGGGATACGTTGCGCTTCGACGTGGCGGGCCAGTCGGTGGAGGCGCCGGTCACTTCACTGCGCAAGCTCGACTGGGGTTCGATGCGGGTGAACTTCTTCGTGATCCTGCCGCCAGCCGCCATGAAGGGCTTGCCGGAGACCTACATCACCGCCTTCCACCTGCCCGTCGCGCAGGCCGCGCTGGGCAACCGGCTGGTTTCGGCCTTCCCGAATATCACGGTGGTCAACACCGACCTGATCCTGCGGCAGATCCAGGACATCCTCGACCAGGTCATCGCCGCGGTCGAGTTCCTGTTCGTGTTCACGTTGGCGGCCGGCGTGACCGTGCTCTACGCGGCGCTCTCCGGCGCGCGCGACGAACGCAAGCGCGATGCCGGCCTGCTCAAGGCGCTGGGTGCCTCCGCCGCCGTGGTGCGGCAGACGCAATATGCCGAGTTCCTGGTGGTGGGCGGGCTGGCCGGCCTGCTGGCCAGCCTGGGGGCGAGCGCGGTGGGCTGGGGTTTGTCGCAGTTCGTGTTCGATTTCCCCTACCGCTTCAATGGCTGGATCGTGCCGGCGGGCGTGCTTTCTGGCATGCTGTGCGCTTTCGCGGGCGGCTGGCTGGGTTTGCGCGAGGTGCTGAGGCAGCCGGCGCTGGCTACCCTGCGCGAGACCTGAGCGTCTTGCCCGCTTGCCATGCAGCCCGCGCCCTGAGTATTTCCGAGTGTCTTATGCGTACCGAATCCAAGCCTGAAGACGTCACTTCCGCAACCGCCGAGAGCACCGCCTATGAACTGGTGGGTGGCGAGGCGCGCGTGCGCGAACTGGTGGACCGTTTCTACGACCTGATGGACCTCGAGGCCGAGTTCAAGGGCCTGCGCGCCCTGCATCCCGCCTCGCTGGATGGCTCGCGCGACAAGCTGTTCTGGTTCCTGTGCGGGTGGCTGGGCGGGCCCAATCATTTCATCGAGCGCTTTGGCCATCCGCGGCTGCGCGCGCGCCACCTGCCGTTCGAGATCGGCACCAGCGAGCGCGACCAGTGGATGCGCTGCATGGCGCTGGCGATGCAGGACGTGGGCTTGTCCGAAGACCTGCAGATGCGCCTGATGCAGGCCTTGTTCCAGACCGCGGACTGGATGCGCAACGTGCCGCGCTGATGACCCGGCGCACGGCTCCAGCCCCCTCCTATCGCCAATGACCAACACAACCCCCCAAGCTGCCGTGATTCCCACTGCCGACGCCAGGCGCGTGCTTGACTTCTGGTTCGGCGCGCCCGCATCGGCCGGATGGGACACCACGCGCGCGCAGTGGTTCACCAAGTCCGAAGCGTTCGATGCCAGCATGCGCGAGGCCTTCCTGCCGCTGTGGCGGGCCATGCACGCCGGCGCGCACGCCGGCTGGGCGCAAAGCCCGCTGGGCGCCTGCGCGCGCATCGTGGTGCTGGACCAGATGCCGCGCAATATTTTTCGTGGCGACGCGCGCAGTTTTGCTTCCGACGCGCAGGCGCTCGAGACGGCCCGGGAAACGGTGGCGAGCGGCGCCGATCGCCTGCTGCCCACGCCCTTCCACCGCATGTTCTGCTACATGCCCTTCGAGCATTCCGAATCGCTTGCCGACCAGAACGAGGCCGTGCGGCTGATGACGGCGCTGCGCGACGAAAGCGGGGGCCGCGTCGACGAGGTCGATTGGGCGCTCAAGCACCGGGCGGTGATCGCGCGTTTCGGGCGCTTTCCGCATCGCAATGCCCTGCTGGGACGGCAGGGCACGGAGGCAGAGACGGCTTTCCTGCGGGAGCCCGGATCGTCGTTCTGAACGGCAGCCGGCGTTACCGCGCCGGCATCAGGGCCAGCCGCACCAGTTCGATCCGGTACGCCGGGCCCGGCGGCAGGCAGTTGCCATCAGGTCTGCCCGCGCTTCTCCTGCCATTTGTCCACCAGCACGCGAGGCGCGTTGCCGAGCTTGTCGAGGATGCCCTCGGGCGTGGGGGCCACATGCAGCAGGTCGTTGTGGACCTGCTTCAGGAAGCCCTCGTCGACCGCATGCTGCAGGAAGCCGAGCATGCCATCATAGAAGCCAGCCACATTGAGCAGACCGACCGGCTTGGCGTGGTAGCCCAGTTGCAGCCAGGTGAAGGTCTCGAACAGTTCCTCGAAGGTGCCGACGCCGCCGGGCATGGCGATAAAGGCATCGGCGCGGTCGGCCATCATCTGCTTGCGTTCGTGCATATTGCGCACCACGTGCAGCTCGGTCAGGCCGCGGTGGCCGACCTCTTTCTGCATCAGCGCCTCGGGAATGATGCCGATGGCGGTGCCGCCGTGCGCCAGCACGGCGTCGGCCACGGTGCCCATCAGCCCGACCTTGCCCCCGCCGTACACCAGCGCGAGGCCACGTTCGGCCAGGGTCTTGCCCATGGCGCGCGCCGCGTCGGCGTACTCGGGACGGTTGCCCGGGCTGGAGCCGCAATAAATACAAAGCGATTTCACTTTTTGTCCTTTGCCGTCTGCGCCGCCCTGGCGGCGGCGTATTCCTGGGCCTGCTTGTCGAATGCCTGGCGGGCCTTGCCGCGCAGGTAAGGGGCCAGGATCGAGAAGATATGGTAGCTGGCGCCGTGCAGGTAGCCACGGATCTGCTCGGGGTCGTTGTACTGGCGCGGATGCTGGACGAACTGGAACGACAGCCAGTAGGTGGCGATCACCACGATGTTGGTGCAGATGGCCTCGACCTGCTCGGGCGTGGCCTCCATCTCACCGTCTTCCTGGAACTGCCGGCAGATTTCCATCGCAAAGCGCTTCTTCTGCTCGACGATGCGCTTGAAATTGGTCTCAAGCATGCGGTTGCGCGCCAGCAGGTCGTTGATGTCGCGATACAGGAAACGGTAGTTCCACAGGAATTCCGCCATGTACTGCAGGTAGCCCCAGCTTTCGTCCAGCGTGGCCTTGTGGTCCGCCGGCATCTTGAGGCGGCGCTCCATCTCCTGCTCGAACAGCACGAAGATGGAGTTGATGATGTCGTCCTTGTTGCGGAAGTGATAGTAGAGATTGCCGGGGCTGATCTCCATCGCTTCCGCGATGGTGGTGGTGGTGACGTTGGGTTCGCCGACTTCGTTGAACAGGCGTAGCGAGACGTCCAGGATGCGGTCCCGGGTGCGGCGGGGACCGGCTTGCTGTTTGGGTTCCATAGGCGACCGGGCGAGCGGCAATTCGGTGAGTTGAAGGCGATTATAAGCAATCGCCGCATGCCATCGCCGTTTGCCGCGTTGCCGCAGGTGCCTTCTTGGGGCGTGCCGGGGCGCTTGCGCCATGCCCGCCGCCAGCCGCGGCGCCTGCCGGCGCCGCCGCATCCCGCCCGGCGGGGGTGGCCTCAGGCTGCCAGCCCGCGCAGCCAGTCCAGCACGATCGGTCCGGCGATCGCCACCCAAGTGCCGCCGCATAGCACCAGCGCCAGCATCACGGCGGCGCTGCCGAAATCCTTGGCGCGCTTGGACAGGCTGTGGCGCTCCAGCGAGATGCGATCGACCGCGGCCTCCACGCTGGAATTGAGCAGTTCGACGATCAGTACCAGCAGCAGGGTGCCCAGCAGCAGGATGCGCTCTACGATGCCGACCGGCAGCAGCAGTGCGCAGGGCGTCAGGATCGCCACCAGCGTCAGTTCCTGGCGGAACGCGCTTTCCTCCAGTACCGCGTAGCGCAGGCCGGACAGGGAATTGATGGCCGCGTGCCAGGCCCGCGCCAGGCCGCGGTTGCCCTTGTGGGGGTTCTGCTCAATCGTGTAGTCGCTGTTCGGCGAGTCCGGCGCCATGGTCTGCGGCGCTGGCGGGTGGTGAGGGTCGGACGGCGGGCGATGCGGAGTCGGCATGTTCGGGGGAAGGACGGGCAGCATTGCCATTCAGGGCCGCGCGGACCGTCGGCAGCGGTTGCAGGTGTGTCAGGAATTGCTCGGAGGCGGCGCGCCACGAGAACCGCTCGGCATGGGCGCGAGCGGTGGCGCGGTCGATGCGCAGCGCCTCCAGGCAAGCTTCACGCAAGTCTTCGTGCATCACACCGGCGGTACTGTCGCCAAGCACGTCGATCGGCCCGGTCACCGGATAGGCCGCTACCGGCAGGCCACTGGCCAGTGCTTCCAGCAAGACCAGCCCGAAGGTATCGGTGCGGCTGGGAAATACGAAGACGTCGGCTGAAGCATACACCTTGGCCAGCTCCGGCTGGCTCAGCACGCCAAGGTAGCTGGCGGCGGGATAGCGGGCGCGCAGCGATGCCAGCGCCGGTCCGTCCCCAACGACCCACTTGGAGCCCGGCAGGTCCAGCGCGAGGAAGGCTTCGACGTTCTTCTCCACGGCAACGCGGCCGACGTAGAGAAAGATCGGATGGGCCGTGTTGAGCACGTTCACCTGCTGGGTGGTGAACACGTCCAGGTCGACGCCGCGGGTCCACAGTACGCCATGCGCGATGCCGAAGTGCCGGAGGTCCTGCAGCACCACCGGGGTCGGCGCCATCACGGCACGCGCGGGGCCATGGAACCAGCGCAGGAAGCGGTAGGTCCAGGCCAGCGGGATGCCGAAGCGGGCCTGCACGTATTCCGGAAAGCGCGTGTGGTAGGCCGTGGTGAACGGGATTTGCTCGCCGATCGCATAGCGCCGTGCGGCCAGCCCGAGCGGCCCTTCGGTGGCGATGTGCAGGGCGTCCGGCGCGAAGGCGCGGATGCGCTCCCGGACTTTGGCGCCGGCGAACAGCGATAGCGCGATCTCGGGATAGGTCGGGCAGGGAATGGTGCGGAATTCCTGCGGTGTGATCAGCTCCACCGTGTGCCCCATCGCAAGCAGTTCGCGGCGGGTGGATTTGAGCGTGCGCACCACGCCATTGACTTGCGGCTCCCAGGCATCGGTGACGATCAGGATCTTCATGCGTGCTCCTTGCGGCGGGGCCGCGTGGACGACTGGCCTCGGCGAAGCCAGGGGATTGCGTTGGCGGGGGCGTCAGGCCTTGTCACGCCGGGGCGGTGGCGCGCCGGCGCGTGGCCGTGGCGGGGGCGTCGAGCAGGGTGGTCCAGTAGACGATCTGCAATTCGCCCTCCTGCGTTTCCACGAGGGCGGATAGGCTTTCCACCCAGTCGCCGTCGTTGCAGTAGAGTTGTCCGTCCACCTCGCGGATCTCGGCCTTGTGGATATGGCCGCAGACCACGCCGTCGCAGCCGCGCCGGCGCGCCTCGTCCACCATGGCGTGCTCGAACGAGTTGATGTAGTTGACGGCGTTCTTGACCTGGTGCTTCAGGTATTGCGACAGCGACCAGTAGGGGAAGCCGAGGCGGGCCCGGATGCTGTTGAAGTGGCGGTTGATGGCCAGGATCACGGTATAGAGCGAGTCGCCCAGGTAGGCGAGCCAGCGCGCGTGCTGCACCACGCCGTCGAACAGGTCGCCATGCACCACCCACAGGCGCCGGCCGGCTGCAGTGACGTGGACGGTATCTTCGCGCACCGTGATGTCGCCGAAGGCGAGGCCATCGAACTGGCGTGCCGCTTCGTCATGGTTGCCCGGCACGTAGATTACCTCGGTGCCCTTGCGCGCCTTGCGCAGCAGCTTCTGCACCACATCGTTGTGGCTTTGCGGCCAGTACCAGCCGCGGCGCAGTTGCCAGCCGTCGATGATGTCACCGACCAGGTAGAGCTGGTCCGATTCGTTGTGCTTGAGGAAGTCGAGCAGGTAATCGGCCTGGCAACCCGGCGTGCCGAGGTGGATGTCGGACAGCCAGATGGCGCGGTAGTGGC
>NZ_JARJLM010000427.1 GCF_029335485.1 Cupriavidus basilensis | reverse complement strand
CAAATGTCCGAGTTTGGCAGGCGTAAGCTTGACGGCTTCCAGCGAGCGGGAGCCCGTCATGCCAGCAGGAACCATTACCATGACGATGCGGCAGATCGACCGGCTCAAGGTCATCCAGGCACTGGCAGACGGCTATCTCCAGACTGGGGCTGACCTCCCGCCAGACCCTGCGCCTGCTGCGGCGCTATCAACAGCACGGCGCCGCCGGCTTGCTGAATCGCCACCAGGGTCAGCCGGCCAACAACCGGACGCCACCGGGCCTTGCGGCGCGGGCGCTCGGGCTGATCCGCGACAACTATGCCGACTTCGGCCCGACCCTGGCCGCCGAGAAGCTGCGCGAGCGCCATGGCCTCAGCCTGGCCAAGGAGACGGTGCGTCAACTCATGATCGACGCCGGCTTCTGGGTCCCCAGGCAGCTGCGCCCGCCCAAGATGCACCAGCCGCGCAAGCGCCGCGCCTGCCTGGGTGAACTGGTGCAGATTGATGGCAGCGAGCACGCGTGGTTCGAGGAGCGCGCGCCCATGTGCACGCTGCTGGTCTATGTCGACGATGCCACCAGTCGGCTGATGGCGTTGCGCTTCGTGCCGACTGAATCCGCTTTTGCGTATTTCGAGGCGACACGGGCTTACCTTGAGTGCCACGGCAAGCCGGTCGCGTTCTATAGCGACAAGGCCAGTGTGTTCCGGGTCAACCGGCCCAATGCCACTGGCGGCGACGGCTATACGCAGTTCGGGCGGGCGCTGTTCGAGCTCAATATCGATAGCCTGTGCGCCAACAGCAGCCAGGCCAAGGGCCGCGTAGAGCGGATGAACGGCACGCTGCAGGACCGGCTGGTCAAGGAGCTGCGGCTGCGCCGGATCTCGTCTCAGGCCGACGCCAACGCCTTCGTGGCGGTCTTTGTGGCCGACTTCAACGCCCGCTTTGCCAAACCGCCCAGGAGCGACTTTAATGCGCATCGCGCAGTGCGAGCCGATGAGGATCCGGAGCGGATCTTCACGTGGCGCGAATGGCGCAAGGTGTCGCAGAGCCTGACGTTACAGTACGACAAGACGCTGTACCTGCTGGCAGACCAGCCCGAGCATCGCGCTCTGATTCACCGCTACATCGAGGTGGCCGAGTATCCGGACGGCCGGATCGAGCTGTGGGCCGATGGCGCTACCCTGCCCTACACCACCTATGACCGGTTGGCCGAGATCGACCAGGGCGCGATCGTCGAGCACAAGCGGCTCGGTCACGTCCTGCGCGTGGCGCAGGAGATGCAGGCCAAGCGCGATAGCCGGCGCAGCGCCAGCGCACCCGCCCGGACCACCACAGGCACGCCACCGCGGCCTCGCAAGGCAGCCCCGGGCAAGAAACCTCAGCGACAGCTCAGCGCCGCAGATCTGCAGGCCGCCATCGAAAAGACCTTCCAAGCACCACTGCCTTACGGGAAACCATAGAAAGACAAGCACCGAACCCCAACACCACACCTTCTAAATCGGACATTTGAGCTTAGCCGAGCGCCGGACATCTGAATCTAGCCTAGACATTTGATTGTAGCGGCCCAATCAGAATGTCCGCACCGACAGTTGGCTCTGGCGTTGCCATTTGTTGTATGTGAATGTTGAAGACCATTAGTAATGTCCACCTTTGGGATGGCTCACGGTCGAGCGGCAGATCCACGGCAAATGGGGGGCAATCAGTGTGAGATGCTGGTGCAGACGCCGGTGCCGCCCCACGTCATCGACAAAGGCATCCCGAGCGCCGGGCTGCTCGCCCATACGCTTGGTCTCAAAGTTCGGTGTGCGCGGGATGCTGTCGAAGTACGCCACAGCTTTGCGCAGTGATGCCTGCAGGTTGCCTGTCACGATGGCCGTCGCGATGCTCGCGCCAGCGCTGGTTCCGATGAAGCGCTCGGGAGCCCAGCAAGCATGCGCACGGAGCGCCTCAACCATGCCTCCCTGCCACCAACATCGGTTGCCGCCACCGGCAAAGACGATTCGTGTGTCAGTGCGATTAAGCAGTTGAGCAGGATTGAGACGCAATAGTTCGAGCATGAGATTTCCAAGAAATCAATGTAGTAAACACAAATAACTGATGCCGCTGCTCGTCGTCAAGAAACGCCGGCAGTTGCGCGCAGAGGGGGTAAAACAGGTCGTGGAGATGGATGTAGGTCTGCCGACACCTTTTCTCGTGGCTCCGCATTCCAACGGCCGCGCGGGTCTCCACGTTCGAACACGCCAGCGACGTCCGCAGCCCATCGGCAGGCCCGCGCGTCGGCCTTGCCCGGCGCTCGATCCTGGAGGTCGCGCATGACGACGGCGCCACGGTGATTGCCCGCGCCTTGCTAGCGTTCGAGTCGCTGGGCGCCCGCTTGCATGAACAGCCAGTGCCGGGTATCGAAGCTTGCGATGCGACGGCCACGGTGCTGACCTGGCGCGAAGCGATCGCGCTCGACGGCAAGCGTCTGCATGACCGCGCAGAGCGCATCGCTTCTGCTACGCGGCTGAGGCTGGAGACGGCGCTGGCGGCCGGCGCCGACGACTACGCGCGCGCCCTGGCCTGCCGGCCGGCGCCTGTGTAGCGTTTCAGCAGCTCACCCACTGGCACCATATCGAGCCAGCACTCAATAGCCTGGAGGTGCCTCCCAACGGGGCGGAGCCGGGCAACGGGTAAGCTGCTGAAAAAGCGAGCCGGCGCGATGGTAGACTCGCCACAGCCCCAACCCGTGCGCACCGCCTCTATAATCCGCGCACCCGGCCAACCATCGCAAATATCTCGTCTCATGCTCAAGGAAACAGCGCAAGCCCGCCCGACACGCCGGTACGTGGAGAAGCGCGAGGCGATCCTCGACGCCGCAGCCCGGCTGTTCAACCGCAAGGGCTTGCGCGGCGCCACCCTCTCGGACGTGGCGCAGGAAGTCGGCCTGAGCACCAACAGCATCACCTACTACTACCGCAAGAAGGAAGACCTGGTAGTGGCATGCCTGATGCGCACCATCGACGAGATGACGGGCATTGCCGACGCCACGGCCAACGAGCCACAGCCTCAGGCCAGGGTGCGCCGTTTCATCGCGCTCTTTTTCGAGCGGCTGGCCAGGACGGCAACCGGCGAGCGCCCCGAGCTGATGAGCTTTCGCGAGATCCGCTCGCTGCCCGACACCCACGCGGATGTCGCCTTCGCAGCCTACACCGACATGTTCCGGCGCATCCGCCGGCTGTTGCGCAGCGACACGCCCAAGGACCCCGCGCAGCGCAGCGCCCTGAGCGCGGCGGCGCACTTGCTGCTGTCGCTGACCAGCGGCGCGATGACGTGGGTCGAGCGCTATGAGCCGCAGGACTATCCGAAGGTGGCGGATACGGTCGTGGATATCCTGCTAAACGGCCTGGCGTCGCCGTCATCGCGATGGGATAGCGGCACGCCCGGGACGCCGCCGCTGCCCGTGGCGGAAACGACCCAGGAAGCCTTCCTGCGCGCCGCCACGGAACTGCTCAACGAGCTGGGCTATCGCGGCGCTTCCGCCGACCGCATCTCCGCGCGGCTCAACCTCACCAAGGGATCCTTCTATCACCACAACGAGAACAAGGACGACCTGATCTCCGCCTGCTTCGACCGCATGTTCGCGGTGATCCGGGACGCGCAGACCAAGGTGGAAGAAGGCCCGGGCAGCGGCTGGGACAAACTCTGCGCGATCTCGCGCGCGCTGGTCGGCTATCAGTTCTCCAGCCAGGGGCCGCTGCTGCGGCTGACCATCTACGGCGCGCTGCCCGAGGAGATGCGCAAGGAGAAGATGCTGACGATGAACCGGCTGTCTGCGCGGTTTGTGCGGTTCCTGGTGCAGGGCATGCAGGATGGGTCGATCCGGGCGCTGGACCAGACGGTTGCTGCGTTGCAGGTGAATGGGATGATCAATGCGGCGGTGGAGTTAAAGAGATGGGTGCCGGATGCATCCGGGGAGAATGCTGCTGATTTGTTTATTCGGCCTTTGTTTATGGGGATATTGGGGGAGATTGGGGGGTGATTTTTTGTAGGATTTGGTGGGCTTTTAGCCCCGCTGACGCGGGAGGTCTGTTGTGGGCGGGGTTTTCGCGCCACTAGCCCGCTGACGCGGGGGGCTCGTTTGTGGGTGGGGTTTTGATGCTTCTAGCTGCTGGCGCGGCTGGGCGGTGTTGGCCGTTTTGGAACGTGTGAGATGTCACTTTTCTTTACTCGTAAAGAAAAGTAACCAAAAGAAAGCGATCCTTGCAGGAGGCTGGCGTGTCGTCATTGGGGACCCCAATGGTTTCGTCGTACGGCCCCGGGTGCTAATGGACTCGTGCCGTTACCGGTTCGGAGCACCACGACGCTGCCAATGCCCAGGGTTTCGTGGTGGCCCCCACCGGTAGCAGCCACCACGAATTTCAAGCCGTCTGTCGCTCGCGGAGTGACTGGCCACGAAGTTGCAGGCGTCCCGTTTCCGTCGTGGGCGCGGTGGC
>NZ_JARJLM010000426.1 GCF_029335485.1 Cupriavidus basilensis | reverse complement strand
CAGCGCCGCCACGCTGGCCGCCTTCTCCGATGCCGGCACGGTGCAGCGCATGCTCGACTTCGAAGCCGCGCTGGCGCGTGCCGAAGCCCGCTGCGGCGTGATTCCCGAGGACGCGGCCGAGATCATCGCCGCCACCTGCCGGGCCGACGAGATCGACCTGGACGCACTGGCCGCCGCCGCCGTGGCGGCCGGCAACCTTGCCATTCCCCTGGTCAGGCAGCTCACCGCCCGCGTGAAGAGCCGCGACGAGCAGGCCGCGCGCTACGTGCACTGGGGCGCCACCAGCCAGGACGCGATCGACACCGGCATGGTGCTGCAACTGCGTGAGGCGCTGCAGGCCATCGACACCGACCTGCACGCGGTGGGCGATGCCTGCGCGGCGCTCGCCACGCGGCACCGCAATACGCCCATGGTGGCGCGCACCTGGCTGCAGCACGCCTTGCCCACCACCTTTGGCCTGAAGGCCGCCGGCTGGCTCGACGCGCTGCGCCGCGACCGGCGCCGGCTGGGCGCGACGCGCGCGCAGGCCGCCGTGCTGCAATTCGGCGGCGCCGCCGGCACGCTGGCCAGTCTTGGCGCCGCGGCGCCGGCCGTGATCGCGGCGCTCGGCCGCGAGCTGTCGCTGGAAGTCCCCGCCGCGCCGTGGCATGCCTGCCGCGACCGCCTGGTCGAGGTAGCCACCACGCTCGGCATGCTCACCGGCACGCTGGGCAAGATCGCCCGCGACATCGCGCTGATGATGCAGACCGAGGTGGCCGAGGTCGCCGAACCCGCCAGCCCGGGGCGCGGCGGCTCCAGCACCATGCCGCACAAGCGCAACCCGGTGGGCTGCGCCGCCGTACTGACCGCCGCCGTGCGCGTGCCGCCGCTGGTCGCCACCATGCTGGCCGGCATGGTGCAGGAGCACGAGCGCGCGCTGGGTGGCTGGCAGGCGGAATGGGATACCTTGCCGCAGGTCGTCACGCTGGCCGCGGGCGCGTTGCGGCAGACGCTGGAAGTTGTATCGGGCTTGCAGGTGGATGCCGGGCGCATGCGCGCCAACCTCGATATGACCAACGGCCTGATCCTGGCCGAAGCGGCCATGCTGGAGCTGGGCGGGCGGATCGGCAGGCTGCCGGCGCATCACCTGGTGGAAGGCGCCTGCCGGCGGGCCGTGGCGGAGGGCACCACCCTGCGCCAGGCGCTCGGCGCGACCCTGGCCGAAGCTCCCGCGCATGCCGGCTTGATGGATGCCGCGGCGCTGGACCGGGTTTGCGATCCCGCGAACTATTTCGGGAGCGCGGGTGAGTTCGTCGACCAGGCCCTGGCCGCCTGGCGCGAATCCCGGACCCCGGCGCCAACCCCGATCCCCTGAAAAGCCGTATCTCTCAGCTCAACATCATTCCTCGCCCCTCTGGAGACCACCTTGCCCTTTATCGATCACGCCGGCACGCGGCTGTTCTACACGCTGGAAGGCCCTGATTCCGCCCCAGTCGTCATCTTCTCGAATTCCCTGGGCACCGACCACGGCATGTGGGCGCCGCAGGCCGAGGCGCTGGCCGGCCGCTTCCGGGTGTTGCGCTACGACACGCGTGGCCATGGCCAGTCGGTCTTGCCCCCGGGGCCATGCACCGTTGCCGAACTGGGCAGCGACGTCATCGCCCTGATGGATGCCCTGGGCATCCGCCAGGCTGCGTTCTGCGGCTTGTCGATGGGCGGCCTCACCGGCATGTGGC
The DNA here is from genome assembly GCF_029335485.1 of Cupriavidus basilensis. GTDB lineage: Bacteria > Pseudomonadota > Gammaproteobacteria > Burkholderiales > Burkholderiaceae > Cupriavidus > Cupriavidus basilensis_E. The sequence continues at coordinate 7,544 of NZ_JARJLM010000426.1, read as the reverse complement.
TGGGCGTGAACGCGCCGCAGCGCTTCACCCGCATCGTGCTGGCCAATACCGCGCCCAGGATCGGCACGCCCGAGGCGTGGAACACGCGCATCGAAGGCGTCATGCGCGACGGCATGGCGCCGCTGGTGGATGGCTCGCTGCAGCGCTGGTTCACGCCGGCCTTCGTCAGCGCCGCCGGCAGCCGGCTGGACGACCTGCGCGCGGTGCTGCGCGGCCTGGATCCGCGTGGCTATTGCGCCAGTTGCGCAGCGGTGCGCGACGCGGACCTGCGCGACGCCGTAAAGACCATTCCGGTGCCGGTGCTGGTGATCGCCGGCAGCGCCGATCCCTCCACCACGGCAGCGGAAGGGCGCGCGCTGGCCGATGCCATTCCCGGTGCGCGCTATCTCGAACTGGCGGCGGCCCACCTGTCCAACCGCGAACAGCCAGCCCGCTTCACCGAGGCGCTGCTGGATTTCCTGGGCAGCGAGTCAAAGCGTCCCGCCAACGACGGCGAGCGCTACCAGGCCGGCCTCGCCGTTCGCCGCGCGGTGCTGGGCAGCGCCCACGTGGATCGCTCGCTGGCCAGGCTCAATCCGCTCAACGACGAGTTCCAGAACCTGATCACGCGCTATGCATGGGGCGAGATCTGGACCCGCGAAGGCCTGCCGCGCCATTCGCGCAGCCTGATCACCATCGCCATGATGGTGGCGCTCAACCGCAACGAGGAGCTCAAGCTGCATCTGCGCGCCGCGGCAAACAACAAGGTGAGCCGCGACGAAATCAAGGAAGTGCTGCTGCAGACCGCGATCTATTGCGGGGTGCCGGCGGCCAACTCGGCCTTCCATCTGGCCGAGGAAGTGTTTGCCGCGGTGGATGCGGAGGGCGGCGGCGAAGCCGCCAAGGGCTGAGTTCGGCCCCGCATTGGCCTGGAAGTGCCGGGTGCCGGGGGCCGGGGGCTGGCCCGGCGCATCCAGGCCGTCGCGCGCAGTGCTTATGCGAGAACCACTGGCTGCAGGCCGATGCCCATGGCGGCCAGCATCGAACGGAATGCCGGTGCCGAATGCGTTTCGTTTTCCGTGACGGCGCAAACCACGCGGCCGGTGCCGGCCGTCGTCCAGGGTTCGAGCGCTTCGATGGCGGCCGGCGCGGGGTCGACGAAGGTCTTGCCGGGAAACCGTTCCTGGAAGTAGCCGGCCAGCCACGGCAGGTGCGTGGACGACAAGGTGAAGACGTCGATCTCCGGCTGCGCGGCCAGGATCGCGCCCAGGAAGGCATCGACCGCGGCGGCCGTGCGCGGCCGCTCGGTCAGGAAGGCGCCGGACTCCACCAGGTCGACCAGCGCCGAGGCATTGAACGGCGTCACCCGCCCGCGCCCACGGCTCTGCCCGGCGATGTACTCGCCAAGCTCGGGACTCTCCACCATCGAACGTACGCCCAGCACGCCGATATGCCTGGACTCCGACAACGCCAGGGCCTCGGCAACCGGCGGCACCACACCGAACAGCGGCACGCCGGCGGCGCGGCGCAAATCGTCCAGCACAGTGACCGACGGCGCGTTCGATGCCATCAGGATGGCGCTCGCGCCGAGCGCCCGCAGGCGCTGCACGGCTTGAACGGTGACCGCGAGCAAGGCTTGCCGGTTCTTGCCGCCATAGGGAAAGCTGGCGCGGTCGGCCAGGTAGATCAGGTCCTGCCGCGGAAAACGCTGCTGCAAGAGTTTGACGGCGGCATAGCTGCCGATGCCGGCATCGAACACGGCGATCGGGCGGTGAAGCGTCGCAAAGGATTCCATGGGTGTCCCGGAAGGTAGGCCGGCAAGGACTATCGCGCCGAATCGGTACAATGAAAAGAACCAAAATACCGATTTTTCATTAGGCCATTTATATTTATGCCGAAGATGCGCGACGCCGAGGTGCCCGACCTGGCAGTGCCACCGCGTGATACCGGGGAATCCAAGCAGGCCTGGGTCTACCGCGGCATTCGCCAGGCTATCTTGGGCGGCAGCCTGCCGCGTGGCGCAAGGCTGCCATCCACGCGTTCGCTGGCCGCGCGCTGGGCGGTGTCGCGCGGCATCGTCGAGCTGGCGTTCGAGCAGTTGCGGCTGGAGGGCTATATCGCAAGCCGCGTCGGATCGGGCTCGCGGGTGAGCGCCCGGCTCCCGGAGGATTTTTCCCTGCGCGCAACCGCGCCCGCACGGGTGCCGCCTGTCGATGTCGCGGTGCCGGCAGTAGCCGGCGCAGTGTCTCCGACGCGTGTCGCCGCCGGCCTGCCTTTCGTTGCCCGCCTGGCCGATCCCGCCTTGTTCCCGCTCGATGAATGGCGCAGCCATGTCAGCCGCGCACTGCGCTCGCTCACCGCGCAGCAGCTTGGCGATGACGATCCCTGCGGCGCCCTCTCCCTGCGCCGGGAAATCGCTGCCTATCTGCTGGCCACGCGCGGCATACGGTGCGACGCGGAGCAGGTCATGATCGTGACCGGCATCCGGCAAGCCATCGACCTGACCGCGCGGGTGGTGCTGCAAGGGGAGGGCCGCGTATTGCTGGAGGATCCCGGCTATCTCTCGGCGGTGCCGCTCTTCAGCCTGTCATCGCATCGCGTGTCGCCGGTGCCGGTCGATGAGGAGGGGATCTCGATGGAGGCCGTCCACCGCCACGCGGATGCCGCGCTGGTGTATGTCACGCCCGCCCACCAGGCGCCGCTGGGCCTGACCATGTCGGTGAGCCGGCGGCTGGCGCTGCTCGGCTGGGCGCGGGCACATGATGCCTGGGTGCTGGAGGACGACTACGACAGCGAATTCAACTACAGCCGTGCGCCGCTGCCCGCGCTCAAGGCGCTGGACGACGGCGGCCGCGTGATCCACTGCGGCAGTTTCAACAAGAGCCTCTATGCCTCGCTGCGGATCGGCTATGTGGTGATGCCGGATGCGCTGCGTCCGGCCCTGCGCCAGCTGCGCGCCACCACCGGCCGCGCGAACAGCCTGGTGGAGCAGCTTGCGCTGGCCTCCTTCATGCGCGCCGGCGGCTTGTTGCGCCACCTGCGCGTCTCCCGCAACGTCTACCTGCGCCGCCGCGATATCGTGCTGGCGGCGTTGCGGGCCAGTCTGGGCGAGCGTCTGCGCGTGAGCGGCGAACACGCAGGGTTCCACTTCGTGCTGTGGCTGCCGGACGGCGTGGGCGAGCGCCCGGTGGTGCAGGCGTGCGCCGGCGCCGGCCTGGCGCTGCAGGGCTTGGGCGAGTTCTGCCGGGAGCGGGTGTTGCCGCCGGCGCTGGTGATCGGCTACGCCGCCGCGCCGGACGATGCGCTGCATGCCGCGGCGCGGCGGCTCGGCGAGGCGATCCGCTCTTCAGGCTGACCTCAATCCTTGTTCGGATGCGTCATCTCGATAGGCACGATCCACTGCGCATACTCCTCCTCGCTGAGATAGCCGAGCGCCAGCGCGGCGGCCTTCAGCGTCAGGCCTTCCTTGTGTGCCTTCTTGGCGATCGCGGCCGCCTTGTCGTAGCCGATATGGCGGTTCAGCGCCGTCACCAGCATCAGGTTCTTGTCGAGGTTCTCCGCGATCTTCGGCAGGTTGGGCTCGATGCCGAGGGCGCAGTGGTCATTGAAGGCGGCGCTGGCGTCGGCGATCAGCTCGATGCTCTCCAGCACGTTGTGCACCATCACCGGCTTGTACACATTGAGCTGGAAGTTGCCCTGGCTGCCGGCAAAGGCCACCGTGGCGTCGTTGCCGAACACCTGTGCGCACACCATGGTCATCGCCTCGCACTGGGTCGGGTTGACCTTGCCCGGCATGATCGACGAGCCCGGCTCGTTCTCCGGGATATTGAGTTCGCCGATGCCGCAGCGCGGGCCCGAAGCCAGCCAGCGCACGTCGTTCGCCATCTTCATCAGGCCGCCGGAGAGCGTGCGCAGCGCGGCCGAGGTCTGCACCAGCGCATCGTGCGCGGAAAGCGCGAAGAACTTGTTCGGCGCATCGACAAAAGGCTGCCCGGTCAGCGCGCCGATATAGGCCGCCGCCCGCGCGCCGAACTGCGGATGCGCATTCAGCCCGGTGCCGACCGCCGTGCCGCCGATCGCCAGTTCCAGCAGGCCCGGCAGCGCCGTCCTGACGGCATTCAGGCCGAAATCGATCTGCGCCACCCAGGCGCTGATCTCCTGGCCAAGCGTGATCGGCGTAGCGTCCTGCAGGTGCGTGCGGCCCGTCTTGACGACGTGCCGGTACGCCTCGGCCTTGGCCGCCAGCGTATCCCGCAGTGCGCCCACCGCCGGCAACAGCCGGGTGTGGATCTGCTCGACCACGGCGATGTGCATGGCGGTCGGGAACGTATCGTTGGAGCTCTGGCCGCGGTTCACGTGATCGTTGGCGTGAACCGGCTTCTTGCTGCCAAGCTCGCCGCCGGCAATCTCGATGGCCCGGTTGGAAATCACCTCGTTGGCGTTCATGTTCGATTGCGTGCCGGACCCGGTCTGGAACACCACCAGCGGGAAGTGTTCGTCCAGCTTGCCGGCGATGACTTCATCGGCCGCCTGCACGATCAGGCGCGCGACGTCCCCGGGCAATTCACCCAGTTCGGCATTGGCCTCGGCTGCGGCCCGCTTGAGGATGCCCAGCGCGCGGATGACGGGCCGTTGCCAGCGGAAACGGCTGACGCCGATCGGGAAATTGATGGTGGAGCGCTGCGTCTGCGCCCCCCAGTAGCGATCTGCGGGCACGTCGATGGCGCCCATCGAGTCGGTTTCGGAACGGAATGCGGGCATGGAAAACACTCTCCAAATCCAAACGAAATCTGGTCATTGTACGTCTCCCCCATACGAGGAAAACAGGAGGCACCGTGCGCTCCCGCGAGAGACTATACGCCCATCGCGCCGGCCTCGCCGCCATCCGCGTCCACCGGTTCGCTTGGTGCCTTGTAGGGCACCACGGAATCGCGCAGGATGACGTGGGCTGCTCCGATACGGCCGGATCCTGGATGAAAGCGTTATTCCCGCTCATGCGCCGCTTTCAGCAATTTGAGCCGCGTCTTGCCATCGGGCGTGAAGTGGGTTCCGAATCGCACCAGTCCGGCCCGATGGAGATGGCAGCTCATGGTGAAACTCAGCAGCATCCCCGGTTCGGTCTCCTCGATGTCGATGTCGATTGCCTTCAGCCTCGGTTCGTAGCGTAGCAGGGTGGTCTCGATCTCGCGCTGGAGCGTGTGCGCCGAGGCGGGAAGGTGGCGGTAGATTCTGGACAGGTCGCCGAGGCCGTAGTCCGGCAGATGCGCGAGGCCGCCGCGCCGGCTGTTGAGGATGCGCTGGATATTGTCCCGGACGGACAGGAAGGTCTGGGTCGCGGCGTCGAATTCGTCGACCGCGACGCCATTCGCAAAGTATCCCGTGACCGCCTCGAAGAGGCCAGGCCCGCCCCTTGTCACGCCCCTGCCTCGACGCCGGCCGCCGCTTCGTCGAAGTCCAGGCCGATGCCATCGTCCTCCGAGTACGACAGCCGGATGCACTTTGGCGCCTGCTGGTCCGCCATGCGTACCAGCAGCTCGCGCGCGAGCACGGGCAGGATCTGCTGATCGAGCAGGCTATCGATATTGCGGGCACCGGAATCGCGCAGCAGGCAGGCGCGTACCAGCTCGGACACCAGGGCGTCGTCGCACCGCAGCGGCACGCCAAAGCGGCGCTCGACGCGACTGGCCACCCTGGCCAGCTTCATCCGCACGATCGACGCCATGGCCCCGGCACCCAGCGGCCGGTACACAATGGTCTGGAAGCGTGCCAGCAGGGCCGGCTGGAAGTGATCGACCAGGAGCGGGCGGATCGCCTCCATCAGCGTGCCGGTGGCAACCTCGGCCCCAGCCTCCGCTGCGGCGTCGGTGGCGGCCAGGAGTGGCTCGCTGCCCAGGTTCGAGGTCATCAGGATGACGGTATTGCGGAAGTCGATCGCGCGGCCTTCGCCATCGCGCATGAAACCGCGATCGAAGACCTGGTAGAACAGGTTCAGCACGTCCCGGTGCGCTTTTTCGACTTCATCGAGCAGGACCACGCAGTAGGGACGCTGGCGCACGGCCTCCGTCAGGATGCCGCCCTCGCCATAGCCGACATAGCCGGGCGGCGAGCCCTTCAGCTGCGACACCGTGTGCGCTTCCTGGTATTCGGACAGGTTGATGGTGATGAGCGAACGCTCGCCGCCGAACATCAGGTCGGCCAGCGCGCGTGCGGTCTCGGTCTTGCCAACCCCGGAAGGGCCGACCAGCAGGAAGACACCTAGCGGCGCCTCCTCGGATTTGAGGCCGGCCTTGGCGGCCCGCAGGCTTTTGCCCAATGCGGCCAGCGCTTCGTCCTGCCCCACTACCACGCGGCCGAGGCGGGCTTCCAGCGCCAGCAGGGTGGCGAGCTCGTTGGACAACAGGCTGTCGACCGGCACCCCGGTCCAGTCGGCAATCACCTGGGCGATGGCGCTCTCGTCCACCTCTGCGTGGATCAGGGCGGCCTGACCGGGCGTCGTCAATGCCTGGTGAGCGGCCTGGATCGCCGGTGCCAGATCCCGCCGTGCCGGCTCGGCGGCGGCCTGCCATTGGGCGCGCAATGCCATCAGGGTACCGGCTGCCTGTTTCTGTTCCGCGAAGGCGTGCTCGAACTGCTCGCGCTCTGCTTCCAGCGCGGACAGCCGGGCATCGATGGCCGCCAGCCGTTCGGCATCCGCCGCACCGGTGGCGCCCTGGTCCTGCAGAAGGGCCGTGCGCTCGACCTCCAGCGCTGCGCGTCCGGCTTCACAGGCCGATATCGCGACCGGCGTCGCGTCCTGGCTCATGCGCACGCGGGCGGCGGCAGTATCGAGCAGGTCGACCGCCTTGTCCGGTAGCTGGCGCCCGGTCAGGTAGCGGCGCGACAGGCGCACTGCCGCGCCCACCGCGGCATCGGTGATGTGCACGCCATGATGCCGGGCATAGCGCTCCTTCAGCCCGCGCAGCATCAGGCAGGCGCCGTCGTCGTCAGGCTCATCGACCTTGATCATCTGGAAGCGGCGCTCCAGGGCGGCATCGCGCTCGAAGTACTGCTTGTATTCGGACCAGGTTGTGGCCGCGATGGTACGCAACTCGCCGCGGGCCAGCGCGGGCTTCAGCAAATTCGCCGCGTCCGCGCCGCCGGCCGCATTGCCCGCGCCGATCAGCGTGTGCGCCTCGTCGATGAAGAGCAGGATGGGCGTCGGCGATTGCTGCACGGCCTCGATCACATGCTTGAGGCGCTGCTCGAATTCCCCCTTGACGCCCGCGCCGGCTTGCAGGAGCCCAAGGTCCAGCGTGCGCACGGCGACGTCCCTGATGACAGCCGGGACATCGCCTTCGGCGATCTTGAGCGCCAGGCCTTCGACCAGCGCCGTCTTGCCCACGCCGGGCTCCCCAACCAGAATCGGGTTGTTCTTGCGGCGCCGGGCCAGGATATCGACCATCTGCCGGATTTCGACATCGCGCCCGAATACGGGATCGATGTTGCCGTCGCGGGCCTTCCGGGTAATGTCGATGGTAAAGCGGGACAGGGGAGCGTTGTCGGCCTGGCCGGCCAGCGCGGGTGGC
>NZ_JARJLM010000425.1 GCF_029335485.1 Cupriavidus basilensis | reverse complement strand
GGCGTTGCCGCTGGCGCGGTAGCTCGGCACCAGGCCGTTGCCGATCAGGGTGCTGCGCCCGTGCAGCAGGGAGAGGTCCCAGCTGTCGGTGTCGGTGGCATGGCCGGCCTTGAGGAAGAGGTTGCCGAGCCGGCCTTCGGCGTGATCGCGCCAGCCCTGCTCCTGGAACAGGGTGGCGGCGGCGAAGGCGTGCCAGCCGCTGTCGCTGCGCACGCCGCCGGACAGGTCGGCGCGCTTGCGGTTGCCGCTGCCGTAGGACAGGTCGGCGGTGAAGCCGGGGGAGGTGAGGCCGGAGCGGGTGGTCATGGCGAGGGCGCCGCCGAGGGTGTTGAGGCCGTAGGCGGGGTTGGC
>NZ_JARJLM010000424.1 GCF_029335485.1 Cupriavidus basilensis | reverse complement strand
AAGCTGGACTACCCGCAGCAGCGCAGATTGCGCACGGAGATCGCCGGGCGCAGCCTGGAGGCCACCGAAGCCGGTCGCCAGGCTTTCCGCGCGGACCTGGCGGCGCGGGTCAAGACCTCGTATTTCGACGTCCTGCGGCGCGAGACGGAACTGGCAGCGGCCAAGGAGGACCTGGCCATGATGCGGCAGATCCATGACCGCGCCCGCCTGCGGGTGGAGGTTGGCGAAGCGCCGCGCTACGAGTTGATCAAGGCCGAGACCGAACTGCTCGGCGCACAGAAGACGCTGCAGAGCGCCCAGTTGCGGGTCAACCAGGTCAAGGCGGCGTTGCGCCAGCAGGTAGGCGGTGCCTTGCCCGTGGCCTATTCGCTCGCCGGCAGCCTGAACCAGCAGACGGCGCTGCCGGCCCTGCCGGTGCTGCGCGACACGCTGGCCGGCGTCAACGCTGAACTGGCCCAGCGCCGCCTGGAAGCCGACCGCGCCAGCCTGGCGGTGGATTACCAGCGTTCGCTGCGGCTGCCCGAACTGGCGGTGCGCGCCAGCGCCGAGCGCCAGCCGGACAACACCGTCTCGCAGGTGGGCCTGGTCCTGACCATTCCGTTGTGGGACCGCCGCGCCGGCCCGGTGGGCGAAGCCACCGCGCAGGCCATCCAGGCCCGCACCGCGCTGGAGGCCCGCGAGTTCGAGCTGATGCAGGAGCTGGAGACGGCCTACCGGCAGTACGAGATCACCCAGTCCCAGGTGAGCGCGCTGGAAGGCGGCATCGTGCGCCAGGCCGAGTCCGCGCTGGCGGTGGCGGAGTCGGCCTACCGCTTCGGCGAGCGCGGCATCCTGGATTACCTCGATGCCCAGCGCGTGCTGCGCGGCGCGCGCAGCGACCTGATCGCGGCCCAGTACGAACTGCAGGCCGCCACCATCCAGATTGAGAAGCTGCTGTCGAACGTGCCCGGGCAGCCCGTGGCACCCACGGCACCCATGGCCCCTTCGGCTCCCTCGGCACCTACGGAATCCAAATAAGCATGCGTCCCCATTTCCTGTTTTCCCTGACGGCAACCGCAGCCCTGGTGTTTTCCCTGGCCGGCTGCTCGGACGAACCCGCGCCCGTGGCCGAAGCGCCCAGGCAGCCGCCCGGCATCGTCAAGCCGGAAGGCGCCTTGCAGCAATCGCTGAAGGTCGCGCCGGTCAGCGCCAGCCCCTTCAGCGAAGTGCTGCGGGTGGCCGGGCGTATCGATTTCGATGAACAGCGGGTGGCGCGCATCGGCGCCAGCGTGACCGGCCGCGTGACCGATCTTTACGGCATCCTGGGCCAGGAGGTCAAGGCTGGCCAGGTGCTCGCCCGACTGCATAGCAGCGAGCTGGGCGCGGCGCAGATGGCCTTCCTCAAGGCCGAGGCCCAGACCGAGCTGCAGGCCCGCAACGCCGAGCGGGCCCGCCAGCTGTTCGCTGCCGATGTGATCGGCCGAGGCGAGCTGCAGCGGCGCGAGAGCGAGCTGGCGATCTCGTCTGCCGAGATGCGCGCCTATCGTGACCAGTTGCGCGTGCTTGGCATGTCGGCCGGCGCGGTGGCGCAACTGGCCAAGAGCGGCAGCATCGATTCCTACTCGCCGGTGTTCTCCAGCATCAGCGGCACCGTGGTGGAGCGCAACGTGGCGCAAGGCCAGGTGGTGCAGCCCGCGGACGCGCTCTATACCGTGGCCGACCTGTCGCGCGTATGGGTGATCGCCGAAGTGCCCGAGCAGCAGGCCGCGCTGGTGGCCGAGGGCCAGAGCGTGGACATCGAGGTGCCGTCGCTTGGCAACGGCGCGGGCCTGAAGCAGATCACCGGCAAGCTTATCTACGTAGGCCGCACCGTGAATCCGCAATCGCGCACGGTGCTGGTCCGCACCGAGCTGGAAAACCGGGAAGGGCGCCTGAAGCCGGCCATGCTGGCCAGCATGCTGATCGCCAGCGCGCCCACCGAGCAACTGGTGATCCCGGAATCCGCCATCGTGCGCGACGGCAACGACGAGCTGGTGTATGTGGAGCAGGCCGGCGGCCTGTACCGCCTGGCCAAGGTCAGGCTGGGCGCAGAGAGCGACGGCATGCGCGTGGTGCAAAGCGGCGTGAAGGCGGGCGACCGCATCGTGGTGCAGGGCGCTTTCCATCTCGACAACGAGCGCAAACGCCTGGAACAGGGGTAACCGGACATGATGAAATCCCTTGTGGAAGCCGCTATCAAGCAGCGGCTGGTGGTGTGCGTGCTGGCCGTGGTGCTGTTCTTCTTCGGCCTGCGCGCGGCTACCAAACTGTCGGTGGATGCCTTTCCCGACGTGACCAATGTGCAGGTGCAGATCGCCACCGACGCCACCGGCCGCTCGCCCGAAGAGGTGGAGCGCTTTGTCACCGTGCCGGTGGAAATGGCGATGACCGGACTGCCGGGCCTGGAAGAGATGCGTTCGCTGAACAAAGCGGGCCTGTCGCTGATCACCCTGGTGTTTACCGATGCGACGGATGTCTACTTCGCCCGGCAACTGGTGATGGAGCGCCTGATCGAGGTGGCCGGCCGCATGCCCGAGGGCGTGACGCCGGTGCTGGGTCCGGTTTCCACCGGCCTGGGCGAGGTCTACCAGTACACACTGGACCGCGCCGACGACGGCAACCGCGCGCTGACCACCGAGGAGTTGTCCGAGCGGCGCATCGCGCAGGACTGGGTGGTGCGCCCGCTGTTGCGCTCGATCCCCGGCGTGGCGGAAATCAACTCGCAGGGCGGCTTCGTCAAGCAGTACCAGGTGCTGGTCAACCCGGACCGCATGCGGCATCACCAGATCACGCTGCAGCAGGTCTACCAGTCGCTGGCGCGCAACAACGCCAACTCCGGCGGCGGCGTGCTGCCGCACTATGCCGAGCAGTACCTGATCCGCGGCGTGGGCCTGGCCCGTGGCGTGGACGATATCGGCAGCATCGTGCTCAAGGAGATCTCTGGCACGCCGGTCTACCTGCGCGATGTGGCCGACGTGACCATCGGCCACGAGGTACGGCAGGGCGCGCTGGTCAAGAACGGCGAGACCGAATCGGTGGGCGGCATCGTGATGATGATGCGCGGCGGCAATGCCAAGGAAGTGGTGAGCCGCGTCAAGGCTCGGGTGGCCGAGATCAACGAGCGCGGCATGCTGCCGGGCAAGCTGCAGATCGTGCCGTACTACGACCGCAGCGAGCTGGTGGATTCTGCCCTGTGGACGGTGACCAAGGTGCTGCTCGAGGGGGTGGTGCTGGTGGTAATCGTGCTGTTCCTGTTCCTGGGGGATGTGCGCTCGTCGGTCATCGTGCTGGCCACGCTGGTGCTGACGCCGTTGCTGACCTTCATGGTAATGAACCAGGTGGGCTTGTCGGCCAACCTGATGTCGCTGGGGGGGCTTGCCATCGCCATCGGCCTGATGGTCGACGGGTCGGTGGTGGTGGTGGAGAATGCCTTCGAGCGGCTGGGGCATCGCGATCATTCAGGCATGAGCAAGACCGAGATCCTGGTCAAGGCCGTGCAGGAAGTGGCCACGCCGGTGATCGTTGGCGTGGGCATCATCATCCTGGTGTTCCTGCCGCTGATGACGCTGACCGGCATGGAAGGCAAGATGTTCGCGCCGCTGGCCTTCACCATATCCATCGCGCTGGCGATCTCGCTGTTCCTGTCGCTGACGCTGTCGCCGGTGCTGTCGTCCTACCTGCTCAAGGGCGGCGCCGAGCACGACACGCGGATGATCGCCTTCATGAAGCGGCATTACCTGCGCATGCTGCACTGGGCGCTCGGCAATAGCCGCAAGACCGTGATCGGCGCGGTGGGGGCGTTCCTGGCCACCCTGGCCATCGTGCCGCTGCTGGGCACGTCCTTCATCCCCGAGATGAAGGAAGGCTCGATCGTGCCGGCGCTGGACCGCGTACCGAATATCTCGCTGGAGGAGTCGGTCAAGCTGGAGATGGAAGCCAACAAACTGGTGCTGTCGGTGCCGGGAGTGAAGTCGGTAGTGTCCGGCGTGGGCCGCGGCGAAAGCCCGGCGGACCCGCAAGGCCAGAACGAATCGACGCCCATCGCCAGCCTGAAGGACCGCGACGAGTGGCCCGACGGCTGGACCCAGGACGATATCGCCAGCGCCATCCGCGAGAAGCTCAAGGCCATCCCCGGCGTGCAGATCGTGATGGCGCAGCCGATCTCGGACCGTGTCGACGAGATGGTCAGCGGTGTGCGTTCGGACGTGGCGGTGAAGGTGTTCGGCGACGACCTCGACAAGCTGCGCGAGCTCGCTGGCGAGATCGCGCGCGTGGCGGGCGGCATCCAGGGCTCGCAGGATATCCGCATCGAACGGATCTCCGGGCAACAGTACCTGTCGATCGAGATCGACCGGCAAGCCATCGCCCGCTACGGGCTGAACGTCTCCGACATCCACGACATCATCGAGATCGCCATCGGCGGCAAGCGCGCCACGGATATCTTCGAAGGCGAGCGCCGCTTTGCCGCCGCCGTGCGTCTGCCCGAGGACTTCCGCGACAACGTGCAGGCCATCCGCCAGCTGCTGGTGGCCACGCCCAACGGCGCCCAGGTGCCGCTGCAAAGCGTGGCCAGGATCGAAGTCACCGACGGTCCCGCGCAGATCAGCCGCGAAATGGCCAAGCGCCGCGTAGTGGTGATGATCAACGTCAAGGACCGCGACCTTGGCGGCTTCGTCGCCGAGCTGCAGCAGGCGGCCGGCAGCAAGGTCAAGCTGCCGGAAGGCTACTACCTGGAGTGGGGCGGCCAGTTCCAGAACATGGAACGCGCCATGGGCCACCTGAAGATCATCGTGCCGGTGACCATCGCCGCGATCTTCTTCCTGCTGTTCCTGCTGTTCAACTCCGTGCGTTTTGCCACGCTGATCATCACCGTGCTGCCGTTTGCTTCCATCGGCGGCATCATCGGGCTGTTCATCACCGGCGAGTACCTGTCGGTGCCGGCCTCGGTGGGCTTTATCGCGTTGTGGGGCATGGCGGTGCTCAACGGGGTGGTGCTGGTGTCGTATATCCGCACGCTGCGGGACTCCGGCCTGTCGCTGGACGAAGCGGTGGTGCAGGGCGCTACCCAGCGTTTCCGTCCGGTAATGATGACGGCGACCATCGCCATGCTGGGGCTGGTGCCGTTCCTGTTCTCCACCGGTCCGGGATCGGAAGTGCAGCGTCCGCTGGCGGTGGTGGTGATCGGCGGGCTGATCACCTCGACCTTGCTGACGCTGGTGATGGTGCCGACGCTGTACCGCTGGTTTGACAACCGGAAGCCGGATCCGAGCAGGGATGTGCCGGTGTAAAGCCGGACATAACCTGGAAGGAGCCTGAAGCAAGGCGGCGCCCCACGCAGTTCCGGTGGGGCGTTTTTTTCTCACATGGGGCGCTGCGCCGCGACGCGCCGCTTCACGAACGTTACTTCACCAAGCCGAGCACTTCGCGGAACCGTTCATGCCGGCTCGTGCGCAGCCATTCGAAGGCAATCATCTCGACAGTGGCTGCAGTGGCCCCGTCCCGCCGCATCCTGTCGACGGCCGCCTCGTAGCTGGCGCGCTTGCGCGAGCCTATGGCATCCAGCACGACGGTGACTTTCAGGCCGTGGTCCAGCAGCCCGGCGACGGTCTGGAGAACGCAGACGTGGGCTTCGCAGCCGGCTACCACCACATGCTTTCGCCCGGCAGGGAGCGCGTCGGGCAGACCGTCCCGGCATGCATCGAAGTGGTCCTTTGCCACGGTCCGGTCGCACAGCCTTTTGATCTCATCGAGATTTTCGCCGAGGCTGCCGGGGCTTTGCTCGGTGCCGACTATGGGCACGCCCAGGACGCGCGCGATGTTGGCAAGACGTATGGCCTCCTTTACGACGCGATCGCCATCGTGTATTGCCGGCATCAGGCGAGCCTGGAAATCCACCAGCACCAGAGTAGATTCAGCGGCATTGTGCAGCATGCTCGTCTCCATTGGTTTTTCGGTTTTCGGCAATTTTGGTTGCTCCGGCGCGCGAGGCTGGGCGTCGCTTTGGATCCCCCGCCCCGATGGTACTTCAGGCAGGTCGGCCATGACCGGAGCGCCGGGCCGCCGCGCGAACAGCATTTTCCATGCGGCGCGTTGCGCGCGATCGCGCTGCGGACAGGCAGCGCCTAGAAGCCAGGGATGATGATATCGCCGAGCAGTTCCCCGGTTTCGCGGCGGAAGCGCTCTATCAGGAAATCGAGGAGCACGCGTACGCGGGGCACCATGAATCTGGTGCCGTGAAATACGGCGTGGACCCCGGCCTCGCTCGGGCTCAGACCGGGCAGCAGGATTTTCAGCGCCCCGGCGCGGACGTCCGCGGCGGCATCCCAGATGGTCTTGCGCGCTATGCCGCGGCCCGCCAGCACCCAGGCCCGGGCCTGCGCCCCGTCATTGGTTTCCCATGCCTGGTCCATCGGCACCGTGTGGCTGCAGGGCTGCTCGTCCATGACGAATTGGAACTCGTTCAACGGGCCTGCCGCGGTGACCAGTACGATGAACTGGTGATTGGCCAGGTCCGCTGGCGTCCTGGGTTCGCCGTGCCGGGCGAGATAGTCGGGCGATGCGCACAGCACGCGCCGGTTGGGCGCCAGGCGCCGAGCGATCAGCGTACCGTCGCTCGGCACGCCAAAGCGAATCGCCAGGTCGATATCGTCCTGCAGCAGGTTCGACAGCGAGTCCGATAACGACAGCGCAATCTTCAGGTCCGGATACAGGCCGAGGAATTCATCGAGCCACTGGCTCAGCAGGTTCCGGCCGAAATCCGACGACGCCGAAATCCGCAGCTTGCCGCGCACCGTGTTCCGACCTGCCTGGAGCGCAGCTTCCGCATCGTCGACGGCGCGCAGGGCGATCCGGCAATGCTGCAGGTACAGGCGGCCCTCGTCAGTCAAGCGCAACTGGCGCGTGGTGCGATCGAACAGCCTTGCGTGCAACGCCGCCTCCAGCTTGAAAAGCCGTGCGCTTGCCGCGGCGGGGGAGACACCGAGCCTGCGCCCAGCCGCGGACAGGCTGCCTAGTGCCGCTGCTTCTGCAAACAGGCGCATGTCGCCGAGTCGATCCGTGGCCATTTTTCACGTGGATTTGAAAATCATTCCAATGGTAAGCCAATTATCGCCGGCGCCGCTCGCCACTACGCTGACGCATTGCAAACCAAACGAAGGATCCACGATGAAAGGCAGACAGCAATGAGTGATAACACTCTCCAGGCGGTGAGTGCGGCATCCTCGGGGGGCGCCCACCCGTCCACCGCTGGCCACCTTCCCATGGGGGCCTTGCTGGCCCTGACCATGGCCAGTTTTATCGCGACCGCCAATGAAACCGTACCGGCCGGCCTGCTCCCGCAGATCGCGCATGGCTTTGGTGTTTCAGAGGCGTGGGCAGGTCAACTCGTGACACTTTGCGCACTGGGCTCCGGCCTGGCGGCGATCCCGTTGACCATCGCCTTGCGTGGCTGGCGCCGGCGTCGCGTGCTGTTGCTGGCGGCGGGCGGCTTCTTCGTCTGCAATGCCGTGACCGCCGCGTCTCCCTATTTCGCGTTGACGCTGGCGGCGCGCTTCATGGTGGGCATCGCTACCGGGCTGGCCTGGAGCCTGCTGGCAAGCTACGCCAGGCGCATGGTGGCGGGCCCGCAGCAAGGGCGGGCCCTCGCGGTGGCAATGGTCGGCATACCGCTGGCCTTGTCGCTGGGCGTGCCGCTGAGCGCCTGGGCCGGCGCACTGGCCGGGTGGCGCAGCATCTTCGGCATCCTGTCCGGGCTGACTTTGGTGCTGATGGCGTGGGTGTTCCTGAGGGTGCCCGACTTCCCCGGGGAGACGGCCGGCCGGCGCCAGCCGATGCGCGAGGTCCTGGCAACGCCGGGTGTGTGCCCGGTGCTGTTCGTGATCCTGGCCTGGATCCTTGCCCATTACATCCTCTATACCTATATCTCGCCGTTCCTGGCTTTGGCCGGCCTGGCCGGTCGCGTGGACCTGGTGCTGCTGATCTTCGGTATCGCGGCCATCCTGGGCATCTGGCTCACTGGCCTGCTGGTGGATCGCTGGCTGCGTGCGCTGGTGCTGATCAGCCTTGGGGTATTCGCCCTGGTCTCGCTGGCGCTGGGTATCGGCGGCACCTCGCCCGCGGTGGTGTATGTCTGCGTCGCGGCCTGGGGGCTGAGCTTCGGCGGCGCGCCGACGCTGCTGCAGACTGCCCTGGCCGACGCCGCCGGCGACGGTGCCGAGGTCGCACAGTCGATGCTGGTGACCGTCTTCAACCTCGCCTTTGCCGGCAGCGGCGTGATCGGCGGCGTGCTGCTGGAGACCGCGGGCGCCGCGGTCTTCCCCTGGGTGTTGCTGGCGTTGCTACTGGCCGGCCTGGCTGCCACCTGGCGAGCCAGGCGGCATGGCTTCCGGCCTGGCCGGCGTATATCGATGCAGTGAAAACCTTCCCGTGGACAACGCGGCGCGGCGCCTAGCCGTGCTTGAAAGGCTGGCCGAGCGGGCGCGTGCGGATGCCCTCGGCTAGCCGGCTCCACGGCAGGTCCGCCGAATCCGCGAGCATCGGGCCGGGGGCCTTGGCGACCAGGACCTGCTCCGCGATCGGCTCGAAGTCGGCGCGGAAATGCACCGAACTCTTTACCACCAGGATTTTCATCGCCTCGGGCTCGACGCCGCCAACCCGGAACAGATTGCGGTCGAGCATCTGCACCTTCATCGCGCACACCACCACGCGGATGCCGCCGATCCGCAGGCAGGCAACGGCGCCGAGATCCACCGGCATGCCGTGCATCATCGGGCCGTCGAAGCGGGTCTTGCCGTCCGACAGGCTTTCCACCAGGAAGTCGCCGATAAAGGGGGAGTCTCCGGGCACGCCGGATTGGCCACCGAGGCTGAGCCTGATACGGCTGCCCGCGCCGGCGCGTACGGCTTCGGCCACGGCGGCGGGATCGTAGAACAGGCCGATGGCCGCGTCCTGCACGCCGGCGTCGACCAGGGCGCGCAGCATGCCGGTGGTGTTGGCATCGCCGCCGGCACCGGGGTTGTCTTGCGTATCGGCGATCACCACCGGGCGCGTCGCATGCCTGGCGAGCTGCTGCGCGATGCGTACCGCTGCCTCGGGAGCATGGAAGGTGACCGACCATTCGGCTTCCGCTGCCATCACTGCCAGGTACAGCGTCTCGACGGCCCGCTCCACCGCGTTCGCATCCGTGCCGTAGCCCCAAAGCACCGGCCCGCATTCCGGGAAGTCCGCAGCCGGGAAGCCCGGCGCGAATGACAGGGAGCTGACGCCTTCGCGCCGCTCCAGCTCCGCCAGCATGGCGTAGATGCGTCCGGCTGGCTCGAGCAGCGTGCACATGCCGTTGATCGGGATCAGGAAGGGCAGGCGGCGCACGCTGCGGTGCCAGCCGGCTTGCGCGCCGATGCGCTCGCGCAGCAGCGCCGCGGCCAGCGCGCCGGTAGCCGCCATATCGATGTGCGGATAGGTGCGGAAGGCCACCAGGGCGTCGGCGGATGCCAGCATGCGTTCGGTGACGTTGGCGTGCAGGTCCAGGCTGGCCACGATGGGCACCTGTGAGCCCACCTGGCGGCGCAGGCGGCTCAGCAGTTCGCCTTCGCCGTCGTCGGCATGCTCGGCCACCATGGCGCCGTGCAGGTCCAGGTAGATGGCATCGTAGCGGGCCGCGCCGGCGGCCTCGACGATTTCGCCGGCAATGCGCTCGTACGCGGCCTGGGTGACATGCGCGGACGGACTGGCACCGGCCCAGATCACCGGTTCGATGGTGTGCGCCTGCGCCAGTGCCGCGTCGATAAAGCCCCCGGCGGGAATATTGACCTCGCGCAGCGCGAGCATGGCCTGGCCGCGCGCCATGGCGGGAAAGCTCTCGCCGCGCACGAAGTTCTCGTAGTCGGCCTTGGAGGGGGCAAAGGTATTGGTCTCGTGCTGAAACCCGGCCACCAGGATATGCATCGGTAATTGTCCGTTGGATGAGGAAATGATGGCCGGAGCAGGCGCCGGCCGGTGTCGGAAGCGCTTCAGGCGCGGACGGCCGCCGTGCCAGGCCGCCGGTTGACCACCAGCAGCAGGGCGCCGGCCACGAGCAGGGCGGCGATCGCATACAAGCCGGCGCTGAGCGAGCCGGTAGCCTCTTTGGCCCAGCCGATGATGGCGGGGCTGAGGAAGCCGCCCAGCAGGCCGATGCTATTGATCAGTGCGATGCCGCCGGCTGCCGCCTCGCCTTTCAGGTACTCGGACGGCATCGCCCAGAACACCGTATAGGCAGCCCACATCATGCCGGTGGCGAGCGTGATGCTCGTCAACGACAAGGCGAAATTGCCGGGCGCGCTGGTGGCCACGCACAGGCCGACGCCGGCGAGCAAGGCCGGCACCATGGTGTGCCAGCGCCGCTCGCGCCGGCGGTCGGAGCTGCGGGCGAAGGCGAGCATGCAGGCAATGGCGGCGATATAGGGGATGGTCGAGTAGAAGCCGATCTGCATGGTATCGACCACCCCGGCGTTCTTCAGCAGGGTGGGCAGCCAGAAGCTGACCGCGTAGATGCCGCAGATCAGGCAGAAATACGTGGCGGCCATGCCGTAGACCTTGCTGTCCTTCAGCACGTCGCGGAAGGCGTGTTTCTGCTGCGCAGAGCGCTGGGCGAGATCGGCATGCAGCAGCGCTTTTTCCGCCGCGCTGAGCCAGCGGGCGTCGCCGGGCCGGTCGTCCATGATCTTGTAGGCAAGGGCGCCCAGCAGCAGGCAAGGCAAGCCCTCGATCAGGAACATCCATTGCCATCCGTCCAGCCCGTGCGCGCCCGAGAAGGCCGTCATGATCCAGGTGGACATCGGTCCGCCGACGATGCCGCCGATGGGCCCGGCGCACATCACCAGCGCCATCACCCCCGCCATGCGCGACTGGGAGTACCAGTAGGTCAGGTAGAAGATCATGCCCGGCGCGAAGCCGGCTTCGAACACGCCCAGCAGGAAACGCAGGGCATAGAAGCTCCACTCGCCCTGCACGAACAGCATGCAGGCCGACGTCGTGCCCCACAGCACCAGGATGCGGCTGATGGTCCGGCGCGCGCCAATACGCGCAAGCAGCAGGTTGCTGGGCACCTCGAACATCACGTAGCCGAGGAAGAAGATGCCGGCGCCAAGGCCGTAGGCCGCATCGCTGAGGCCGACGTCCTGCTGCATCTGCAGCTTGGCGAAACCGATATTGATGCGGTCGAGGTAAGCGAAGACGTAGCACAGCAGCAGGAAGGGCAGGATGCGCCAACTGATCTTGCGGTAAAGCGCTGCCAGCCGCGGATCCTGGCGCTGGTCGGGGGTTTTGTGGGCGACAGACATGCGGGTCTCCTCCTTATCGTTTGTTCTTATGTTTGTTGTCATGGATCGGCGCCAGTGGCCGTACCCGGCGCGCAATGGCCATTATTGTCATGGCCTGCGTTCGAGACAATGACCACGGTGGTAAATTATCGTTGCTCTACGGGCAACGCAGCAGTCGACGCTGCCGTTGGCGCAGCGGCCGCATGGGCGGCGGCGGCCGGGAGCGTGCCGGTGGGGATCGCGGAAGATCAGGCCGGGATCGGGGCAAGAAAAAGAGGGGGAGCGTATATGCAGGAAATCAGCCAGTCGCGTCTGCGCTATTTTCATGAAGTGGTGGCCTGCGGCTCGATCCGCGGCGCCGCCGAGAAGCTGAACTCGGCGGCATCGGTGATCAGCCGGCAGATCCAGTTGCTGGAAAAGGAACTGGGCCTGCCCTTGTTCGAGCGCCGTGCGCGCGGGCTGGTGCCGACCGAAGCCGCCGACATGCTGCTGGAGTACCACCGTGGCTGCCGCGCGCAGCATGAGCACCTGAGCACGCGCCTGCAAGAGCTGCGCGGCATGCAGCGCGGCAACCTCCAGCTGGCCATCAGCGAGGGGTTTGTCGATGACCTCACGGCCCGCGTGATCGGACCATTCTGTATCGACTACCCGCAACTGAACGTGGGCATCCAGGTACGCTCGGTCAACGAAGTGGTGGAAGCGGTCGCAACAGATTGCGCGCATATCGGGCTGGCCTACAGCCCGCCGGCGCACCCGGCCATCCGTTGCCGGTTCCGCAAGGTCCACCCGGTTTGCCTGCTGGTCGGCAGGGACCATCCGCTGGCTGGCCACGAAGGCCCGGTAACGCTGGCCGATGCGATGCGCTATCCGCTTGCGCTGATGACCGCGCCCTATGGCCTGCGGCAGATTATCGACGTGGTGGAGTTCACCGAGCGCATTCACCTGACGCCAGCACTGACCACCAATTCGCTGCAGGTGCTGAAGCAGTTTGTCCGCAGCGGCGCGGGCGTTACCTTTATGCCGGTGCTTGGCGCACGGCTCGAAATCGAACGGGGAGAACTGGCCGCGCTGCCGGTGGCGCATCCGGTGCTGCTGTCGCCGGAATGCCAGGCCATTGTGCGGCTGGGCCGGCCATTGCCGACAGCGGCAAACGAATTGCTCAGGCGCATCGGTGCCAGTTTGCCGGTCTTCGCCGATTGAGCGCGTGAGCGCTGCGGATGCATGAAGGGGAAGGAATGGGGGATCGGCGATCCCTGCGGCATCGATAAAAAAACGGCTTAGAGACCAAGCCTCTAAGCCGTTCTTTTTACCGCTTGTGTCAGGTGGTGCGGCTGGCAGGATTCGAACCCACGACCCCTTGGTTCGTAGCCAAGTACTCTATCCAACTGAGCTACAGCCGCACTTGAGGGCGAGACTATATCGCGCGGTCCGCGGGTACGCAAGTGTTTTTTGAGGATATGGATGCCGCGGCAGATCTTGAGATCCACCGCCTGTTTCGCTCACCGCGGATCAGCGAAGAGCCGGAAAAGACCTGTCCTCCTGGCGCAATGTGTTTCCAGCGAATCTACTCAACAAGCTATTCACTTGGCGAAATTCTTGTTGTACAATCCGGCCTCCGTTGCACAGACGGGCCTTAGTTCCCCGATAGCTCAGTTGGTAGAGCGCCGGACTGTTAATCCGTAGGTCCCTGGTTCGAGCCCAGGTCGGGGAGCCAAAAAGCGGGAGTAGCTCAGTTGGTAGAGCGCAACCTTGCCAAGGTTGAGGTCGCGAGTTCGAGCCTCGTCTCCCGCTCCAGAATATAGATCTACAGCGTTCCACCGAGTTCTGTAAGGCATTGAAAACAGGGGCGAAAGCCCCTTTTTTCATTCCAGTGCCTTCCACTGGAATCCAACACCAGCCAGCGCTTTTTAGTCCATTTTTCAGTCCATCGATACGGACGAGTGCTTGAACGCATTGTTGCTGTTTGGCAGCGGGCGATATGTCGACCATCTGTTCCTGAACCCAGGTGCAGAGGAGTTGAGCGTGGCACTATCCGACACCGCCGTGCGCCAGGCCAAGGCCGCCGGCAAGGAACACACCCTCGGCGATACTGATGGTCTGTCCTTGGCGGTATCCCAAAAAGGCAACAAAAGCTGGCATTTTCGCTACTGCCGGCATGACAAGCAAAAGCGCCTCGCTCTAGGCACTTATCCCGAGATTTCCCTCAAAGAAGCCCGAACCAGACGCGACGAAGCTCGCGAGCTGGTCGCCCGCGGCATCAATCCTCACAAGCATCGCAATCAGGAGCGCCGGCTGGCCCTGTTGGCCGAAGAGCACACCTTCCTGAAGGTGTTCGAGCAGTGGTTCGAATTCCGCAAGCTGAGCCTGAAGGCGGGCCGTCAGAGCACTCAGGAGCAAATTCGGCACATCTTCCACAAGGACCTTCTGCCCAGCCGTGAACATCTGCTGCCGCCAGCCGGCGAGTCCGGACTCCCGCATTGGACAAACCTCCGTTAAGCCGATCGCAAATCATGAGGAAAATGGATCGGACCGAGTTATCGCTGAGAAAACGTAGTCCAAGAATTTGACGCAACAGCTTCCAAGGGCAACGCCTGCTACAGTAGTCCTCCAGGCGTTCCCCGGCTGCACGTTCTGCACACGCAGGTACAGGAGGAACACGGTAGAGTCCAGCAGGCAGTGATCCTAGCCACTGCTGCTCCCACAGCGGCGGTGTGTTGATTAGCCATTTCATTTCCAATTTGGAGAATGCCAATTCAAACTGCCTTGTTTTTCGCACGTTCAGCCACCGGGGCGGCCCTATGGCGCGCCCTTGCAACCGCTGCGTTGTTTGCAGCTTCGACCTACGTGCAAGCAGCGTCGATATCCTTGGAGGTCGAGTTGGCGGACACGTCCATTGCCTATCTGGATGAGTCCACGCAGACCACCTTGTGGCCGCAGATATGGAACCATGCAGACCTCGTCGCCTATTACCTGCCCACCGAGGGTATCGAGGGCGAGGCGCAGAAGACGCGCCCCCGCTTGCAGTTGTTCACCTGCTGGGTAGGCACCACCTGTATTCCGGCCCCGCGCTTCGAGATGGAGTCGTCGCTGATCGTGCACAAAGTCACGGCAAAAGCGCAAGTGCTGCAGGGGGCTGCAGGCCAGCCGCTGAAGCTGCGCTTCGAGCTGCCAGAAGCGCCCGCGCCGCATTACTACTTCTCTCATTCCGAACTGCGGGCGCCCGCAAATGCGCTGTGGCGTGTCCCAATGTTTGCCGGCTGGGATCGCGAGCTGTCGTCGGACGGCCGGCGTCGTTTTGCCTGGCAGCGTAAACAACCCCTGAGCATTGCGCTGGTCCTCGCGGAGAAGGACACGGTCGGCTATCAGTTGGTGGATTTGGGCGTCAGAACACCGGGGCAGTTGGACCATTACGGCGATCCATTGGCCGCGACCACCATGCGCGCCAGCCTCAGCGGACCGGATGGCCGCGTGCGCCAGCTGTCGTGGCCGGGCCAGTTGAGCCAGGAACTGTCGCAACGCCTTCTGGCATCACCGGATTTAGCCAGAACAGGGCGTATTCCAGCCGACCTCAAGCGCAATCAGTTTCCCGAGCGGCTGTCTTCGTTTCATGCCAAGGAACGCATCAGTACGGTGGTCATGCCGAACAGTACGCCGCGCTGGCATGGCTTAAAGCACTACAACGCGCCCGAGGGTGTCTTGTTGGTGCTGATGCAGAGCGGGCCCATTGCACAGGTGGAACTGATGGCCGAAGCAGGTACTGAACGAGCGATAGAGGGGAACGTACCGGTCAAGCGAGAGACCTGGATGTTTTTCAACGGCAAGCCGATGCGCTACCGCGGGCAAATGCAGTACGGCAACAATGCCGACCATATGCCTGATACCAAGTGGCGGGTGGACTGGGTGGACGGAGTGCGGCTGGATGCAATGGCCGCGAATGTGTCGCCCAGCTTCCTAGTCAAACGGGTACCGGATTGCCGTTGGCAGGGCTGCCGGGACAACCTGGCTGAGGCGAAAGCTCAGTTGGCAGCGAGCGATGCGCAGCTGCAATCAGAAGGAGAACGCTACCTGCGACTTGCACGCGAGGGTAACTGAAACAACGCGTACTTATCCAGCACTACGGTATCTTGGACGCTCAATAGCCCTCCACTCGCTCGCCCGGCAATGCGTATGCTTGTGGCTGCGCGTGAAGCGGCGCGCTCGCTTAAGGCGAGCAATCGCCACTATCGGCGCTCCTACGGGACGATCCAGTCGCGCCTGCGCGCGATTGCCGGGTTCCTCAACTGGCCAAGCGTGTAAAAACGCTGTCCTTCGCGAAATCTCACAATGCTTTGATGTATTGTCGGTCGCCAGGACTAGATCGACTCCAAAGAAATGAAAATGACATTGACTGTCGAAAGGTTGGTCAGGATAGCAATGGCCAATCCGATAAACGCTGAAATTACCTCACGCTTGCCTTCACTCGGTTTGAATCAATGCATGCTCACTGCGGGCTGCCTGTTTCAATCCGTCTGGAATCATCAGTCGAGCCTGCCGTCAGCTTGGGGGGTGAAGGACTACGACGTTTTTTACTTCGACAATGATCTGTCTTGGGAGGCCGAGAATGAGGTCATCAACTCGGCTCAGGACCTCTTCCAAGACCTCGAAGTTAGCATTGAGATCAAGAATCAGGCTCGCGTCCACCTTTGGTACAATCAGCGGTTTGGCCGGTATTACCCTCAGCTTCAGTCGGCTAAAGACGGTATTGATCGCTACTTGATTGCAGGTACGTGTATTGGACTGGATGCTGAAACAGGTGAAGTCTATGCGCCTTACGGTCTGGCCGACATAGAGCAAGGGGTGCTTCGTATGAATCCAAAAAATCCCCAGCCAGACTTGTTCGATCAGAAGGCGAAAAGTTATCAAGCTCGCTGGCCTTGGCTCAAGATCATGGAAACCAACGATCGATAAAGACCGTTTATCATCACGATATGATTATTTACAAGGGCAGTTTCAAGTCTGAGCTGCAACACCGGTTCGTAATTTGTTGATCTCTTCTGCCATGGCTTCTGCCGGAGTGGCAAAGTCAAGAACTGCCCGAGGACGGTAGTTCGCGAAGCATCACCCCAACGCGATCGCAGCCGGGTCGTGATGACTTGAGGCGCCACCTCTTCGCCACTTTGAAGCCGCCTTGTGCGGCTTCTTTCTCACGTTGGTTACAGCGGCGCCACGCCTATGGCTCTGGGAGGCTTGGCAGTCTTCCTCGGGGCCCGGCTGTATCGCAGGGATATATCTCGGGTTCTAAATACCCTGCCAATGGGCGGTACCTAGCGCCGGCCGCCTAGCCAAAACCAGACTTTCCGTTGTCACAATACATTAGTACATTCAGTCATCATTTTTGCATGCGATCAACGGCCTATTCAAGGCGCATGCGAGTGCTGCAGCGCTGTCGATGAAATCGACCACCATCCTGTCATAGGCCGTTCGATTCGCATACCACTTACAAACGATATGCTCGACAAGAATCCGTTGCTGACGCTGGTCGGTGGCGAAGCAGAGCATCCGGGTGAAGCTGCGCCTCCCATGGACACTGTTCTCGCCAGCCTGGTGATGATCGCCCGGTTCCATGGGGTACCCGCGGAGCCCGAACAGATTGCACACGAACACCGCAGCGGTAGCAGTCTCACACTCGATGAACTGCGACTCGCCGCCAAACAGCTAGGTCTATCGGCCAAGGTCACGCGTCCAACGGTGGCTCGCCTGTCGCTCCAGCCTTTGCCGGCGCTGGCCCTGGACCGTGACGGTCGGGCTTTTGTGCTGGCCCGTTGCGAAGGCGGCAAGGTCTTGGTTCAGTCGCCAGAGACCAGTCGCCCGGAAATCGTTGCCGAGGCCGAGTTCCTCGCTCGCTGGTCCGGCACGCTGATCCTGTTTTCTTCGCGTGCCTCGGTGGTGGGCGACCTCGCCAAGTTCGACTTCACCTGGTTCATTCCCGCAGTAGTCAAATACCGAAAGCTGCTGGGCGAAGTCTTGTTGGTGTCCTTCGTGCTGCAGCTGTTTTCCTTGGTCACACCGCTGTTCTTTCAGGTGGTCATGGACAAGGTGCTGGTCCACCATGGCTATACCACCCTTGATGTCATCGCGATCGGCCTCCTGGCGGTAACCGTGTTCGAGGTGGTGCTCACAGCGCTGCGTACCTACGTCTTCTCCCACACAAGCAGCCGCATCGACGTGGAACTCGGCGCCCGGCTATTCCGACACCTGCTGGCGCTGCCGCTCGCGTACTTCCAGGCCCGACGCGTGGGCGACTCGGTCGCGCGCATCCGTGAGCTGGAAACCATTCGTTCCTTTCTGACCGGCAACGCCATCACGTTGGTTCTTGACCTGGTCTTCTCTGTGGTGTTTCTGGTCGTCATGTTCTACTACAGCGGGTGGCTGACCCTGATCGTGGTGATCTCGCTGCCCAGCTATTTCCTGTTGTCGCTCCTATTCACGCCCGTGCTGCGGGCACGCCTGCATGAGAAGTTCAATCGGGATGCGGAGAATCAGGCGTTCCTAGTGGAAACCATCAGCGGGATCCACACCGTCAAGGCGATGGCGGTGGAGCCGCAATGGACCCGTAAATGGGACCAGCAGCTTGCGCACTACGTCGGAGCCGGCTTCAAGACGGCGACCATCGGCACCTTTGCCAACAGCGGCGTGACACTGATCAGCAAGTTGGTGACGGTGGCCACCATGTACTTCGGCGCCAAACTCGTCATTGAAGGCAAGCTCACCGTGGGCCAGCTGATTGCCTTCAACATGCTTTCCAGTCATGTGGCCACGCCTGTGATGCGCCTGGCGCAGCTGTGGACCGATTTCCAGCAGACCGGGATTTCAGTGCAACGCCTGGGGGATATCCTCAACAGCCGCACGGAGCTCAGCACGGCCAAATCCTCGCTCCCGACCGTTAGCGGCGCTATTGCGTTCGATGAGGTGGTGTTCCGCTACCGGCCCGACATGCCAGAAGTCCTGCGCGGCGTGTCGCTTGCGATTCGCCCGGGTGAGGTCATTGGCATTGTTGGCCGCTCCGGCTCGGGCAAGAGTACGCTGGCCAATCTGGTGCAACGTCTCTACACGCCGGAGCGGGGCAGGGTGCTGGTCGACGGGATCGACCTGGCGCTGGCCGACCCCTCCTCGCTGCGCCGGCAGATTGGCGTGGTGCTGCAGGAGAACGTCCTGTTTAGCCGCACCATACGTGAGAACATCGCCCTGATTGACCCTGGCGCACCGCTCGATGCGGTGATGCGTGCGGCGCAGCTGGCCGGTGCCCACGACTTCGTCGCCGAGCTCCCCGAGGGGTATGACACCCAGGTCGGCGAGCACGGCAGCACGCTATCCGGCGGCCAGCGCCAGCGCATCGCGATCGCCCGGGCCCTGATGGCCAATCCCCGCATCCTGATCTTCGACGAAGCTACCAGCGCGCTGGACTACGAGTCCGAGCGGATCATTCAGGAGAACATGAAGGCCATCTGCCGGGGGCGTACCGTACTGATCATCGCCCACCGGCTCTCGGCCGTGCGACAGGCCGATCGCATCGTTGTGATGGAAAAGGGCCAGATCGTGGAGGCCGGCAGCCACACTGAGCTGCTGCGCCGCCAGGGCGGGCACTACGCCCGACTATACGCCATGCAGGCAGGATAGCGTATGACTCTCCTTTATCAACTGCAGGGCCTGGCCGCCCTGTGCCAACGGTACCGCAGAGTCTGGCAAGCCGCCTGGCAAAACCGCAAAACGCTGGATGGCGCGGGCTACACCAGAAGCGAAGCCCAGTTCCTGCCGGCGACCCTGGCGCTGACCGAGACACCGGTTTCGCCGGCGCCGCGCTTGGTGATGTGGCTGCTGATGGGCTTCGCCGCGTTGGCGCTGGTCTGGGCCATCGCCGGCAGGATCGATATCGTCGCGAGCGCCCAAGGCAAGATCGTGCCCAACGCCCGCACCAAGATCATCCAGCCGCTGGAGGTCGCCACGGTGACGGCGATCCACGTGACCGATGGCCAGCGAGTCAAGGCAGGCGATGTCCTGATCGAGCTGGATCCGACCGCGAGCGCGGCAGACCAGGCACGGATCCTGAACGACCTTGCCCAGGCCAGGCTGCAGGCGGCCCGGGCGCAGGCGATGCTCGACGCGATCGAAAGTGGGAAGCCGCCCCACTTGAATCCCGCGAGCGAAATTCCCGACGTCGCCTATCAGGAAGCGCGCGTCTGGCTGCAAGGCCAATACAGCGACTACCAGACCCGGATCGCCAGGATCGATGCGGAGAGCGCCAAACGGGAAGCCGAGAAGCAATCTACCGCCGAGGTGGTCAAGAAGATCGAGCAGACGCTGCCCCTAGCCCAGCAACGGGCCCAGGACTTCAAGGATCTCGTGAGCAAGAACTTCGTGTCCAAACACGGCTACCTCGAGAAGGAGCAAGCGCGGCTGGAACTGGAAGCGGATCTGGCAACCCAGCGCAGCCGATACAGGGAGTTGGAGGCCGCCCTCAAGGAAACCCGTGCGCAACGCAGTGCGCAGACGGCGGAGAGCCGCAAGATCCATCTCGAAATCCTGAACGACGGTATCCAGAAAGCCGCCGCGCTCTCGCAAGACCTGAGAAAGGCGGAAACCCGAGTGAAACAGACCACCCTAACCGCCCCAGTGGATGGGACGGTGCAGCAACTGGCCGCGCACACAGTGGGCGGGGTCGTGACCGAAGCCCAGCCGTTGATGATCATTGTGCCGACAGACGATCCGCTGGAGATCGAGGCGTTTCTGGAGAACAAGGACATTGGCTTTGTGAGCCCGGGGCACGAGGCCACGGTCAAGATTGAGACGTTCCAGTACACAAAGTACGGCACGATCGACGGCACGGTGACCACGGTCTCGAACGACGCGATCAACGACGAGAAGAGGGGGTTGGTCTATTCGACACGGGTGAAGCTCAAGACCTCGACAATCCAGGTAGACGGCAAGACCGTCAATCTGGCGCCAGGGATGGCGGCGACGGTCGAGGTGAAGACCGGCAAGCGCAGGGTGATTGAATACTTCTTGACACCACTGATGCAATACTCGGACGAGAGCCTTAGAGAGCGATAAGCCGGAGCGGAAAGCTCTGGAATGTAAGGAGATACAACGATGTCAAAAAGAAGGATGGTGATACGGCGAGATTCCCCAGAGCGATCAGGGATATGGTGGAAGAGAATGGCGAGTCGTCGATTGCATGCAAGCCGGAGCGCGATAGGAGCGCTTTGGGTTGGGTTACTGGCAGGCTTCCCGTTGCTCGCTATCGCACAGACAGATTTTACGCAAGTGAGGACTCCGCGGCAATTCCTGGCGGACATGAAAATGCTGCTGCAAAAGCAAGAGTTATTCACGCCGGATGACATGGAGCGCTATCTGCATATCCGCTTTGAAGTTGACCAAGCGGAGCGGCTTCCGCTTGATGATATGGATAAGCAGCGCCGTGGCGTTCGAGGGATATCTATTGGTTACAAGGTGAACGCCATGTCGCCGGAGTTTTCGAAGGCATCGAATTATCCCTATTTTGGGAAGTTTGTTTCAAAATCGGAAAAACCAACGAGAATATTATTTAGATCTGATCTTGATGTAGATAATATTTGCATCTCCCGGGTGGATTTAAGTAAATACTTTCCGGAGTTGGTCAGAACCGTTCCTCCTTCCGTTGGAATATATCCGTACAGCTATATGAATGGAAATAATGGGCTGAGTTTCACATTCTATGATCCAGAAAACATTAATGAATGTGCGAGCAGTATTGGGTTAAGGCAGGAGATTGCATCATGCCAATCACAAGGAGATAAGTGATGCCATTGAAAGATGATTTGGTTACCATATTGAAAGGTACCGGGCTCACATTGGATGCTAAAACAATCAGTAGAATTGGGGCGTCACCAACGCTGACTGATTGGATTGCTCGATACGCGACCGACGTGAGGGATCGTATCTATAGTCCAATAATAGAGGGACACGGTCGGTTTGTCTACGTAAGTGAAAAGGATACGGCAGAGCCAGGGATTCGACTCGACACTTTGAGCGCTGCAAAGAATGGAGATACGAGCCAATTCATCATTCAACTGGCTCACGAGCTGAATCACTATATTCGCGGAAAGGAGGTGTATGAAACAACGCGATCGATCTGGAGTGATGCTAGTCTAGACGCTTTTGGTAAGGCCGTGCTATACGTTCAGACTGTCGCAAAGAATGAGGCTGTGTCGTATTACCATGGTGAGTATAAGGTTGTCAACGAGATTCAGGTAGGAACGTCTGATCATATTGACCTATTTTCCAGTAAATACTGGCGCCAACGTGTGGATTCTGCCTCCGCGAAGGCCCGTTCGGCTAATCCTGGCGTCAGCGGTGCTGCTCTTGATGATGCGGTCGTCGGTATCTATGTAGATGATTACATATGGGAAGGACGGCGGGTTCAGATTGGGAACACGCTAAGGGATGTTTACTCTCAAGCAGGTGGCGGCGCAGAAATTATCAATCTGATGCCACCAACGAGCGAAGAAAGCAGTGACGTCAATACGACGTCGTTCCATTTCCAAATTAGAAAGGGTGATGGAAGTCTCAGCGGCTACGATGTTTCCCTGATCCGGGACGAAGGGAGTGCGCCAGCGAGATTGATCCTGGAAAGCACGGCGGCTGGCCGCACCGCGACCATATCGTTGGGCGATGGCAGTGTGATCGCCACCTATGCGCAGGACACATCGGGCAAGTGGGTGCCGACGCAGTGGCAGCAGGACGGACAGACCTATGTCGGTGGCGATCTCGCGACATTCCTCGCCAATACGCAAGCATCGTCTGACTGGGGAGACCTGACGAACGCCAGCGGCAGAGCCCGCGCCGAGATTAACGATAAGTTTGCCGTGGCCGATGCGGCAAATGGGGCGGGAATGCAAGAGTCCGCCAGGAATGCCGAATCCCTTCGCTTTCTTGCCAAGCGCCTCAATCTGGTCAACGAGCTCAATAACGGTTATGCCGTCATGTTGCTCAGAGGTGAAGTGCCGGCTTCTTATCGACTCAGCGGTGCCATGGATGCGGCGATCAGGCAGTCCATGGCTATTCTGGCCCAGTTTAGAGTGAACGCTCTGCTGGAGAGGCCATCTAGCTTTAGCGTGAAAGTCCTTGGTTTGGGTGGTGGTCAGTCGTATCCGCTTGTTTTGGATCTGGATGATCGCGGCATCGAACTCACGGCAATGGATAGGAGTCAGGCTAGGTTCGACGCCAATATGACGGGCGCTGCAAAGCCGCTCGGATGGGTAGGACGAACCAATGGGATTCTGGTCTTCGACAGGAATGGCAATGGTGTCGTGGATGACGCGGGAGAGTGGTTCGGTCAGCACTTCTCGGCATCTGGGCAACCGACCGCTGGCTTGACCGGCTTCCAGGCGCTCGGCACCCTTGCGCAGGCAGGGGCCACAACATTTTCCCGAGGCACGGCCAGGGTTGATCCGAAGACGGGCCAGAGTTACTTCGATGAACTACAGGTCTGGGTCGATGCGAATCAGGATGGGAGGACGGATGCAGGCGAACTGCGTTCGCTCGCTAGCCTGGGGATTACCTCCATCGATCTGGTCGCACAGCCAGTCAATCGGAACGTCGAGGGCAACGTGATCGCGAGCCGGGCAGGGTACACGACGAGCGATGGCAAGCGTCACACCATTGAAGATGTGGGACTGGCAACAGAATTGCCTCGCCCCGTCGACGGGCCGCGGCCCGCCAGCGCGGCGGCGCTGGCATTTGCTGACTATGCCGGCAAGGGATTTGCGGCGATGGCCGCCGGCCAAGCAACAGCGATCTCCGAGTCGCTAGCCAACACGTCGATGGACGTATCGGCACCGCTCGCCAAACTAAGGGAATGGATGGGGCAGACACGTTTCCGGGTGCTGTCTGGAACGTCGATCAAGATTGGTTACACAAAAGCTGGCCAGACCGCGCCGATCTACACATATGACCCCAATCATTACGCAAATACGGACGGAGTAGTACGTGTCCCGGTCTTGAACTATGCTCCCGAGCATACGGCCGATTTGCTGGCCGGCATCCCTGCGCTGTTACAGGTTGAGAGGGAGACGGCTGACGCGATCGCGGGCGGGGCAAATGCCATCTCGGCGGCGAACAGCGCGGCCCAGGTGGCAAATGCGACGCAGACCGGTGTAGCCCGCGGGAGCGCGGTCGAGCAGGCCCGGATTGCGACCAATCGTTGGGGGGGCGCACTTGTCAAGTATTTCGACATCCAGAAGCAGGTGCAATCGATGACGGTGCGCATGGCAGCCCTGCAGACCGAACTCAATGACTTGATTCCCGCCAATATCTCGTTGACGGGACATCTCTCCAACGGTCTGACCTTTGCTGGGCCGATGGAGGCCGACTTTGCTGCCGACACGTTCAAGGCTTATGGCGCGTTACTTCAGCCGATGGCTAAGCTTAAGGCAGCGGGTGACCTCCTGCTCAGCGCCATTGCGCAGTCCGCGGGCTACAGCAGAGTGTATGCAGGTGCCGATGGGCAGACAATCGTGGCCGAGACTGGCTATAACCTGCTGATCGCGGGCCAAGGGTACGAGGCGTTTGTGGCAAGCGGAGGGGTCGACAACATCGCGCTCACCAGTTGGTCGCGGGCGACGGTCTCGAACTTCACAGCCGGACGCAAGGGTGACCAGGTCCAGATCGTCGACGGCAGCGGTAGTGCGGTTGTGAGCAATGACGGCGAGGGGGGGACCTTGATCAGCACGTCGGCGGGTGGGACGATCCGCCTGATCGGCACCGCTCCCGAAGCCCTGGACCTATTTGCCAATATCACTGGCGTGGAACGTCTTTCATTCGATGGGGTTGCGGGGACACACAGCATTGCTCATGAAGACCTCTTCGACGGACAGGTTCACGTGAATGGCCTCACCGCCTCACAGGCGGGCGATACGTTGATCGGTGGCGAGCGTGGCAGCGTGTTGTTGGGTCGCAGCGGTAACGATACGTTCGTGATCGCAGGCCGACAGTACTACGTCAACGGAGACGGCGGCCAGAATACCGTTTCCTATGCGGACCTGGCATTCGGTATCACCGTTGGGCAGACGATGGGCACCGAGACGCGTCCTCGCGAGGATGATCCAGGCTCTTTGGAGAACTTTGAGGTCATGATCGGACTCGACAGCCTCGGAAACCGCTTGATGAACGTCCAGAATTTCATCGGCACGAAGTTCAACGATGTCCTTAAGGGCGGCGCGGAGAACAATATCTTCGATGGCAATGGTGGCAATGACACGATTGATGGTGGGGACGGTTACGATAGGGTGACCTATGCCGGCTTTCACAAGAATTTTCAGATTCGATGGGATGCCAGGTTGGGCGAATACAGCGTCCAGGGTGCCAAGGGCCGCGATACGCTTGTTAACATCGAGGAGATCAAGTTCCTCGATGGACGTTTGCATATGGATGTCAATGGCCATGCCGCGCTCGCCTACCGGATGTACGAGGTCGCTCTTGGCCGTGTTCCCGACCCAGGTGGACTGGCGTGGGCCGTGGCCAATCTGGAGGGGGGCATGACACCGGTCGCGTGGGCGAACAGTGTGGCGAACTCCGGTGAGTTTATGGCGAAGTACGGATCGCTGGACAATCAGGCGTTGATTGAGGCGCTCTTTCGGAACGTGCTACGCCGTCCGGGAAGCAATGGCGAGATCCTGGACCGCATGGCCGGAATGTACAAGGGCATGAGCAAGGGGGAACTGTTGCTCTGGTTTGCCAACCATGACGAACTCAAGGGGATGACCAGGGATGTGGTGCAGCAGGGCCTGTGGATATCGGACCCAAGCGTACTTGGGATCGACCGCCTGTATCGCGGGATTCTTGGACGAGGGGTGGACCCCAGCGGTCTGGAGGACGGCCTGGCAGTTCTCAATCGCGGATCGGGCTACCGATGGATTGCCATGGGGCTAGCGAACTCGCAGGAGTTTTTTGAGCGTTTTGGGAATATGAACGACGACGAGTTCATCCAGCTTGTCTACCGGCAGGCTGTGGGGCGGGAGCCAAGCGAGAACGAGATTTCGTGGGGGCTTGGTGCTATTAACAACGGCCAGTCCTGGGGCGAATGGGCGGCGTACTTCCTCAGCGGCGACGAGGCAATCAGCAAGATGCCGGGAATGGATGGCATAACGCTGTCCAGTAATCAGCGTCGAACGATGCTCGGAACGGCTGCAGCGGATACGCTGGTTGGCAGTGCCGGCAACGACGTGATATTTGGCGGCGCGGGGAACGATACGCTGAGTGGTGGGGACGGGGACGACCAGATTGACGGTGGCCTTGGTAATGACACCCTTGACGGCGGTGCAGGCATTGACACGTTGTCGTATGAGAGCCGCGAAAAGATCGCGCTCCTCCCGCCCACCCCAGGGGTAGGGCCTGGCGGAGTGAGCATCCAGATGGGCCTCGGCACCACACAGGAAAAGGACGTCTCGGGCAATGTGGTCTCCACCGACACCTTCCGGAATTTCGAGAATGTGGTCGGCTCCAACAACTCGGATCTTATTCAGGGTGACGACCGGGACAACGTCCTATGGGGCCTGGCAGGACGCGATCAGATGGCTGGGGGCGCTGGCAACGACGTCATGTACGGAGGCGATGATGGCGATTACCTGTACGGCCAGCAAGGCGACGACACCCTCTATGGGGAGGGTGGTGACGACAGGCTTTGGGGCGAGTCTGGCAATGATCGGCTCTATGGCGGTGCCGGCCAGGACTACCTGGACGGTGGCGAAGGCAATGACCTGCTGGATGGCGGCACCGGGAATGACGTTCTCGCCGGTGGCACGGGGAACGACACCTACGTCTTTGGGCGGGGATATGGTGTCGACACCATCCTGGAGAACGACGCCACGCCGGGGAATACCGACGTGCTGGTTCTCGGCAATGATATTGCCGAGAACCAGCTGTGGTTCCGCCACGTGGGCAATGACCTGGAGGTGAGCATTATCGGCACGGCGGACCGGATGTTGATGCGAGATTGGTACCAGGGCGGTGCCTATCACGTGGAAGAGATGCGGACCGCCAGTGGGAAGGTGCTGCGCGACACCCAGGTGGAGTTGCTAGTGCAGGCGATGGCCAGTTTCAATCCGCCCGCCGCCGGGCAGGTGACGTTGCCCAGCAACTATCAGGCAGCGCTCACACCGGTCATTGCGGCCAATTGGCGATGATTTTGGGTCCTGTACTTGCCCGATTGGCTCCCCCAGATACCGCGATGCGCCGGTTCGAGGCCCCGGACTCACTCATGGGGGGTACCTTGAAGGACTGTGGCAAGCCGGTCGCGCTCGAGACGACTGGGGCCTCATTGAAGGCATCGCCTCGGTCGAGCGACTGGTCATATCGACTTTTCTTCAAAAACATAAATAATCTCTATGCGCTTCATCTCAATACTACGTGTACGCCAAGGCGAGCCGCGACGCGCCCCTGACCCAATGGAGCGAGGTTTCGATGAGTCAGCATTTCATCAAGCTTTCTTGTCATATCATGACGACTCTCCTGAAGACCTTCATGTGCGAAATTTCGGTGTACTCGTTGCAGCAAGGGTGCAGCGGCTCTTCGCTACGTTAGTGGAGATGGAGAAGCGCAGTCCGCGCTTCAGCTATGAAGAGATGGCCAAGGCGGTGGCTACGTTCGCGCACAAGCAGCAGCTTGCACTGTTTGCCGACTATTGGAGTGCACTCGCCGATGTTACAGAAATCACCCAGGAGGCGTTGACCACCCAACGGACGGCGACCGACCAGCACGGAAACGCCTTCACACCGGATGAGGTCTTGCAGGCCATCATTGATGGAGCCAAACACGTACTTCGCCATGCGCGCGAAGGGAAGGGCTTCGGGGGGGGCGGCGACCAACCCGAGGTAGTCAGCATCGATGGCGTAGCGGCGGAAGCACTCAGGTTGGGTACCGGACTCGAGATGCTACGAAAACAGTGGCACGCGGTCCTTTGGGGAGGTGCCAGCGTGCATGTGGACTCTCGGCCGCCAGGTCGCTACTTCATCGACAAGACAGCGTCTACGTTGGAGCAGATGGCGAGTGTTGACCTTCAGCGTCGGCAGGTCTCCATTGGACGCGATACCAGAGAACTGAAGGAGCTTAACCTTCGCCATCGTCTGGGAGAAAGGCGCATCTTGGCATGGGAAAATTCTGACTCCAATGCCGAGCGCCTTGTGGTCACGACAATCGATGCCCTCCCTGAGGAGCAATATCGAATGGCGGTAGAGCTTGCCGTTTCGCAAACAGCGCAAATTAATACATACGTAGAGGATTTTCTCAAGGAGTCCCATCCCTCGCTAAAGGGGATTACATATCAACAAGTTTTGCATGCGTGGTATTGTCTTGCATTGCTCATACAAACCGACCAGATCCGAGCGGAAGACGACTACGATAGCCTCGGCCATCACTCCAGGCCGCCTGTCACCTGCTTGCAGGCCGACCAATTAAACAGCGCTCTATGCGAGGCTTTAGGCATCCAACCCGTCGAAGCAAAAACGGTCATCAACTTCCTAACGTATAAGGGTCAACATCAAACGCTCTGGACACGGCCTCTGCTCGAAACCAAAGCTGGCTTTTTGCCAATGTGGTGGCCGCTTCAATGCGGTCACTTGATGCGCCTTGTCGCGGACTGGGGAAAGGGCGACAAGGATGGTGACGGGAAATTTTCCGACAAAGGCCATCGATATGAAGAGATGGTTCACCTCATGCTAGCCAAGTTACCCGTTGTTGAGAACCCCGCCTTCCGATATCTCCCACTCGGCCCGCGCCTAAATGTCCCGGACGACGCCATTGGCGATGTGGATGCGGCATTCATTATTGACCACACCCTCTTCGTGCTCGAATGCCGCGCTGTCGGATACCCCGCAGAGGCGTTTGAGTTCTGGACCACTCACGAGGACCTTCAGGACAAGATTAGGCAGGTGCTGAGAAAGAAGGAGTATCTTGCATCGAATCCCGAGGTCGTCAAGTCGTGGGTTGAGCGAACGCACCCGACGGTTACCATCCCGAAAATCGAACGGGTCGTAGCAATCGTACTCTCAAATTCGTTCCTGCTCGAGGGGGAGCGAGCCCAGCAACCCTACTTCGTGCACACGGACACCCTGTACAACGCCCTATTGACCGGCTACAGCAACTTCGGCGGAGGTTTTGATGAAGACGACCGAGAGGTCGAGTATCACGTTGATTTCCGAAAAGGGGGGCTCGCTGATGCCGACGCATTCCTTCGGGCGCTGAAACACCCTCCCAAGGCCGAAGCCTATAAGGCTTGCATCACCACTCTAGACAGCACTATGCCAAGATTCGACGAGTCTGATTCTATGGGCCTGATGCGTAGTCCAGTCATCACAATGCCAACGCACGGACGCGACGTAGAGGCCTTCCTGCAGCGCTGTAGTTTTGTTCAGCACGTTAGGAAAGTGAAGGTGGCGTAGCTGAATGCATGCCAAGGGTACCGCCGTGTCGCCCCCTTGCGCTCAGCGCCGGGTGGGGTCATGCCACGTCCTCTCCGGCCGTTGAATACAAACGCGAACCGCACTGGCCGGGGACACATTTGCCTCCCACTAGGACAGCCTTCTTGCTAGCAGTTGCGGTTCGCGTCCGACAATCGAAAGAGCCTTGCATTGTTCGGCTTTGCTAGCTGGCGCCCTTCTTCGCCCATCCGGCAAGTGGCCCCGTTCATGCGCTCGGGCTCGAATGACAAGCTCGGCGTACACAGTATCGCAGGCAGCCAGCTTGTCTTCTAGTTCCAGCACCTCATTTCGAAACCGGGCCACATCCTCTTTCAGGGTCTCTTGCTCTCTAGTATGGGGCGCTTGAGCCTCGAATAAGGGCAACGTGCACTTCTGGATAGGGGCAATCCTTGTGCCCAATCAAGGTTCGCGAACACTGCGCCTCTCGCGACAGAAGATGTTGTGATGTAGTGGTCAAGTCTTTTCGGACAGGCTGATAGGTTGTTTTGCTGTCGGCTTGGCCTCGTAAGCGCTAGGCGAGACATAGCCAAGGGTTGAGTGCAAGCGCACAGAATTGTAGAAGCACACGATTTACTCGGTAATGTCACGTCGAGCCTCCGCGTGATTGGCATAGCGCCGCTGCCACACCCGCTCCATTTTCAGGTTCAGGAAGAAGCGTTTCATCGGCGAGTTATCCCGGCAGCTGCCTTTGCGGCTCATGCTGCAAACGATGCCGTGGCACGCCAACATGGCCTGGTACTCGGCGCTAGCTGACTACCTCGATCCGAGTGGAGCACCAGCCCCCGCGCGGACGACGCTGCTGTAGCGCCCATTTCCAGCGAGGACATGATCAGGGCCGTCGGCATGGCCGGTGCCATGGCCCAGCGTGAGTAGAGGTCCAGCACCACTGCCAAGTACAACCGGCCCTGGGCGGTGCGGACATACGGGTGAGTAGACTAGGGGAGTTTCACACCCAGCCTCTCGCAGAACCGGACGTGAGCCTCTCGACTCATCTGGCTCCCATCATCCAACCGCAGGAAGACATCCCATTCACCAATGCACGAAGGCAGTCGGGAATCGACGCGCAAGCCGCCCGAGGGCGTGTCTCGCCCGCGTTTTATGGCGGGCGAGAGTCTTGTACTTGCGCATCATCCAGCGCGCCAGATAGTCATTCATGTGTTTCCAAATCACCGACATCGCCGAGCCATGGAAGGGGCCGTAGTACTGCTGCCACCCCCTCAGATTCGGATTGAACATTGCCGCCAGATCGCCCAAAAAGAACAGGTCTAGGATTCCTGACTTGCTCGGATGTACAACGATGCAGTCTGGAAGTGCGTACGATGACTGTCAGCCGCCACGAAGCGAACAGACCTCCCTGGCCCGTAGGCCAGCCATGGTC
The DNA here is from genome assembly GCF_029335485.1 of Cupriavidus basilensis. Taxonomy (GTDB): domain Bacteria; phylum Pseudomonadota; class Gammaproteobacteria; order Burkholderiales; family Burkholderiaceae; genus Cupriavidus; species Cupriavidus basilensis_E. Next base: position 10,111 of record NZ_JARJLM010000424.1, on the reverse strand, counting down.
TGTATTAGGGGATGGTTTGTACGGGGTGAGGATCTTCTGTGGGGTGGCCCGTGGGGCGGTCGGGTGGCCGGAAGCGACTGAGTCCAGCTCGGGCTGGAGCACCTGATCCTATTGCTGGCACTGATAGTGCGTGACTGATATAAATTACATTTACTTCAGATGTAAATAGCACAATGCATTCACTTGGCCGCAGGCCCTTACACTCATTCGCGCATTCAACGTTGCAGCATCAGAAGTGCACATAAAAGGGTCTACTAGTGGTTGGGAAGTCGTCTTGGCTGCTTGCTGTCGCAGCGGCCCTGAATTTTGCTTGCGGGATGGCGATTGCGTCTCCACCAATCAAGGTTTGGTGGGCAGAGCCATACGGCACTGCATATGCCCACGGCCAGGGCCCAATGTACAGCACCCCACAACAGGCCTGCACGCACTTCGATGGTAGCTGGGGACCAGAATATACTTTCCGATATGTGTATCCGCCTGAGCCGGGACACCTTTGGTATTGGTGCGAACCGCTGATCGGAGGCCAGCCCATGGCGCCCGGCTATGTGCGAGACGTCAGAGGCAAGTACATTGGCCAAAAGGAGCTTTGCATCGCGCCAATCCGGAGAACATATAACGCGTCGTGGAGTCGGAATCCGAGCTTGCCCATGGAGGAGCAATGTCCTGATCTGCCGCAGCAAACGGCAAACGCTTGTCCGGTAGGAAATCCCATCTCGCCGCTGACTGGGCAGAAGGTCCAAGTCGAAAGCCCCGACTTTCAATCCTCAGGGCCGCATCCGCTCACTTTTCAGCGCACGTATCGTTCCGACACCGCCCAATATGGCTCGAATGTCGGATCGATCAGCAATACATGGTTTCACAATTGGCAACGCGCGTTGAATCCCATGCTTGCCAATGAGGGCACCATCATGGCTAGGCGTGAGGATGCGTCGTTGGTCAGGTTCTTCCAACGTGGTCAGCAATGGCTGCAGGCCGACGGTCAGTCGCGTGACTATATCCTGGCGGGTCCGGATGACAAGGGCGTCGGAGCCTGGCAGTATCATGCTGCCTCCACCGACACCGTTGAGGCATACGATGCGAATGGACGCTTGTTGACCGTCACCGAGCGCAATGGTTGGACAACGACCCTGGCATATACTACTAGCGTTACCGCTGCGGCTCCTTGGGGACGGTCTGGCGTTCTCGAGAGCGTGCAGAACCAGTTCGGCGCTAGACTCTCCTTTGCTTATGACGCATCGAACAATCTGATCAGCGTCATCACGCCTGACGGCGCGACGATTCGATATGGGCTCACGAACGACGGGGGTACAACCGTTACGTGGCCGGACGGATCAATGCGGCGGTATCACTATGGGGAGGACATTCCCAATTTTCAGACGTATATGCCGGGACGGCTAACCGGAATTACTGACGAGCTCGGCAATCGTTTTTCGCGCTACAACTACAGCACGAGCACGGGATTTGTCACCAGCGAGGAGCACACGGGTGGCGTCGACAAGCTGTCGTTCAGCTACAGCGCCAATTCCACACTGGTCACCGATGGCAATGCGCTCACACGCACGTTCAATTACCAGTTGGCCGGCACGCTACGTCAGCCCACCGGCGGATCCGGGTTCAGTCCGATCGGCGATCCATTCAACACCATCCAGTACGACAGCAGCAACAACGTCAGCCGCACAGTTGATCGGAATGGCAGCGACACTCGTTATGCTTACGATGCCCAGGGGCGAGAGATCCAGCGGATCGAGGGCTACGGTACGGCCGACGCAAAGACCACGACGACCGAGTGGCATCCGACATGGAATCTGCCCGCCAAGGTAGCGGCGCCTGGCCGGTTAGATAGCTTTGACTACGACGCCAAGGGTCAGGTGATTAGCTACGCTTGGTACCCGACTGCGGACAGTAACGGGAGTCAGGGCACGAGCGCCAAACCGGCGGGAGCAATTGCCAGGTCAGCTTGGTCATATAACAGTCTAGGGCTACTCGCCTCGACAGTGGAGACTATCGATGGAAACGCCGCGGGCCGATGGGCTTTTACCTATGACCAGCAGGGTAATCTAGCGAGTGTGACGACCCCAGAAGGAAAAAAGGGCCGGGCATTGCGCTATGACCCTGCGGGCCGAGTATTGGAAGTCATAGATGCCGATGGAAACAGTCAGCTATACGAATACAACTCTCGAGGACAGATCGTACGGTATGACGTTGGTGGAAAGACAGTTACGTACGAATATAATGCACTGGGATTTCTGACCGCGGTACGGGGACCAGAAAGCTCCTACATCGGCTATGAATATGATGAAGCACATCATCTGAAGGCTTTTTTGCTACAGCCCGCAGCGACTGAGGCAGTCAGTACTATCAGTCCGTTTTCGTCAGTTCAGACAACCGCCGATTCATCCAGCATGGGGAAAGTGAGCGTATGGCGGCGTGTGTGGACCTGGATCAAGTCTTGGCTAGGCCGAATGGTGGGCAATGCACATGCTCAGTCTTCTGTTCAAAGAATACCCGTGCCGCAGTCCCCTGCGCAGGTCGCTGGATGCGACGGTACTGGATGTCAACAGACGTTTATGGACTGTTTAGCCAATTGCATTCGCGCCTACGATCCGCTCAGCGATGAATTCAAGATCGCACTAACAGGGCTTGGCGGGACCTTTCCGAAGGCAATGGTAGGTCTACCGAGAGGTCTTGGGGGAGCGAAGAGCGTAACAGCTGTACCTAGCGTCGTGGCCCATTCCTTAGGTGGCGGCAAGGCAGGTACCGCCGGGGGAGCAACCAGACTTGTAGGCCGGATTGCTTCTCCTATTTGGATCGGATATGGCGTGTACTTGGCTGGCATGGAGGGCTACTGCGCAGCAAATTGTGGTATGAATTCCCGTTCGCACTGAGAGATCACGATGAAGATTTTTTTCTTTTGTTTGGCCGCATTGGTCATTGCAGGGGGCACGGCTTGGCTCCGCACGAGATCCAGGACTCATATGATGAGGGTTCTTCAGCAAAGAGAAGCACTGGACGACAATCTTATCTATTCACGCTTTTATCTTGCAAGCGGAATTGAAAAAGCATCTGTTCAAGAGCTCTGGCACGAAGTCGCTAACACGCTGAAGATCCCGGCCGAGTTGCTTCGCCCAACAGATAGGTTCGGGAAGGAGATCGGCGTATCGCTGATCACAAGCGAGGAGCTAGACTATCTCGGCGAACTCGCGCTTAAGAGAGCCAAGGCGGATGGCAGGAGCATTGACCTCAAGTCTATTAGGTCCGTTGACGACTACGTGAGGGCGTTGGGCCACACTCATTCGTAGCGCTTTCATTCCAAGTGCGACGTTGGAAAAAGCCGCTGACATCTGGTCAAACACCATGCCGATAACTGGTGCTATCAGCATGGAATCTCGCGGGACGGGCTTCCGAGGGTTGGCCGCGATTCGTAAAATATCCGCCACATCTAGCGCTAAGCGACTGATTTTCAAAGTGGAATTTGTCGCTTGGCTCAGTGACTCGGCGTGCAGCCGCAGCCGCTGAAAAATCAAGTACTTGGAACGTCTGCCGACGCCTTCTCCCGCAACCCTCAGGCACACTAGTGGCACCACCAAGGTGGATTACACCCCCTTGCCGACCACAAGTTCCTATCGTTCGATCATTGGATTCAAGCGCATGGAAGAAATAAACGAGATCATATTCGCAATCATGATATCGATAGCCATCATGCGCCCCATTGATTGATCGAGATTTTCTGATCGTTCGAATTCAAATAACAAATTTTGCATAGCGGAACACCAGGCTATCACCCATTTTTTCGGGGGGAACGATCACAGGCGCGATCAGCACCGCGCCCGGTGTAGAAGCCCAACAGCCCGGGTGCCGCACGATTGTCGGGAGATGCGCGGGCGCCCTGTGAGTGCGTCAGACAAGGATTCCTGGAAGGTTCAACCTGCGCTCGCCAGCAAGGTCTTGGGTTCCAAGTACGCGCTCATGCCCCAGCGGCCCATTTCGCGCCCCAGCCCTGAATGCTTGAAGCCGCCAAAGGGTGCGCGCGGCTCGTTGGCCAGGGTGTTGACGAGCACGCGGCCCGCATCGATCTGGCGCGCCACACGTTCGCAGCTTTCCGGGTTTGTGCCCAGCACCAGGGCGCTCAGGCCATAGCGCGTGTCGTTGGCAATGGCGATCGCATCGGCTTCGTCCTCGTAGGGGATGATGGTCAGCACGGGGCCGAAGATTTCCTCGCGCGCGATGCGCATCTGGTTGTTGGCACGGGTAAAGAGCGTGGGCTTCACGAACCATCCGGCGTGCAGGCCATCGGGGCGGCCTTCACCGCCTGCCAGCAAGGTCGCACCTTCTTCCAGCCCGAGGTGGATGTAGTTCTGCACCCGCTCCCATTGCTTCTTGCTCACCATCGGGCCGATGTCGGTGTCGGCTTGGCGCGGGTCGCCGGATTGGATGTGCGAGACCGCCTCCTTCGCCACCTGCTCGAACTCGGCCAGGCGGCTGCGTGGCACCAGGATGCGCGTGCCGGCGATGCAGGCTTGGCCGCTGTTCATGAACCCTGCCTGGAGCACGAGTGGCATGACGGCGGTGAAGTCCGCGTCATCGAGTACCACGGTGGGCGACTTGCCGCCCAGCTCCAGTGTCACGCGCTTCATCGTGGCGGCGCCCGTGGTCACCAGGTGCTGGCCCACGGCGGACGAGCCCGTGAACGAGATCTTGGCGATGCCGGGGTTGCGCGCGATCTCCTCGCCGACCACTTCGCCGCGGCCGTTGACGATGTTGAACGCGCCTGGGGGCAGATCGGCTTCGTGCAGCGCTTCGGCCACGATCTGCGTCTGCAGCGCGCTCATCTCGCTGGGCTTAATGACGGCGGTGCAACCGGCTGCCAGCGCGGTGGCCAGCTTGTTGCAGATGAAACCCGCATTGCTGTTCCATGGCGTGATCAGGCCCGCAACGCCCACAGGCGTCTGGATTACCGTGGCTGCGCCGGCCTTTTCCTCGAACGCGAAGGACTCCAGTGCGTCGATCGCCTGGGCAATGACGTCGGCAGGATACGTTGCCATCCAATGCCCGCGCACTGAGGGTGCGCCGTATTCCATCAGGATGGCCTCCATCAGCGCGTCTTTGCGCGCGGCCACGGCCCGGTGCATGCGCCGCAGGGCCGCAATGCGCTCCTCGCGTGTGGTGCGTGACCAGGCCGGGAATGCAGCCTGTGCTGCCGCGATGGCGCGCTGCGCGTCCTGCGCATCGCCCAGCCGCACCTGGCCGATGACGTCCTCGGTACTCGGGTTGTGGAGATCGAACCATTCCTGGCCGTGCGGCGTGACGAATTCGCCGTTGATGTAGATGTGTTCAATGCGTTGCATGGTGGCTCCTTGGGGATTGATGCAACGAAGTCTAGGAATGGTTTATTGTTCTGATAAGCCGTCTTGTGGCTGATGAGGTATCCGTAAATTCAGGACAATTCATGCACAGAACAGGAATGACCGAGCTGGAAGTGGTTCTGGCCGTCGCGCGCCGCAACAGCTTTCGCGGCGCGGCGCAGGAACTGGGCATGTCCACCACCGCCGTGAGCAGCGCCGTGGCCGGGCTCGAGGCACGCCTGAAGGTGCGGCTGTTCAACCGCTCGACGCGCAGCGTGGCGCTCACCGATGCCGGACGACGCTATGTGGAGCGGATTGCGCCGGCGCTGGCCGAAATCCAAAGCGCGGGCGAAGAAGCCGGCACCGGCCCCGACGTGCCCAGCGGCACGCTGCGCATCAACGCGCCGCAGGGCGCGGCATCCCTGCTGTTGGAGCCGCTCTTCCTGCAATACGCGCAGCGCTATCCCGAGGTACGCATCGACATCGTGAGCGAGTCGCGCATGATCGACATCGTGGCCGAAGGCTTCGATGCGGGCATCCGCCTTGGCGAATCCGTGCCGCAGGACATGATCGCCGTGCCGCTCTCGCGCGACATCCGCATGCTCGTGGTGGCAACGCCAGAGTACCTGGCGCGCCACGGCACCCCCAGGCACCCGCGCGACCTGCTCCAGCACCAGAGCATCGGCATGCGCATGTCGCACGGCGGCATCTATCACTGGGAGCTGGCAAAAGGTGGCCAGAAGCTGCAAATGGATCTGCCCGTGCGCCTGGCGCTCAATGAGCCGCCGGCCATCAAGCAGGCGGTGCTGCTCGGGCTGGGTATCGGCTTCATCTCCGAGTGGTTCATCGAAGAAGAGCTGAAGGCCGGCGCGCTGGTGCCGGTGCTGGTGCCGTGGTGCCCGTCGTTCGGCGGGCTTAGGCTGTACTACTCAGGCCACCGTTTCGTGCCTGCGCGGCTGCGTGCGCTCATCAGCTTGGTTCATGAGCTGGGCTTGGCTGGGGCGCCGTTGCGAGGCGTTCAAGCAGGCTAATATCACCTCCGAACTATCGGACCGCAGTTCGCTCTTTAGGTCACTCTGCGACAGGTAGCCAAGCGAAGATCGAAAAACGATCCTCTATTGGCCGCCGCCCTGCTTGCCTGTCAAGACCTTGCGTTGATCAATCTCGGCTTTTTTGGGGCTGCTTAACTCGGGTGGATTGGATCGCAGTCCACTTTGGTTTCTCCGCTTTGCGGCGAAGGATCCACCCGAGGTCGGTCCATTATGTTATTCGGTAAAACAACCTAAAATAGATAGCCCAACATATCTATTTTCCCTTTCGGCCATTCCTCTGCGCTCAGACTTTTTACCAGGAAGAAATCGGCAAGGTCTCGTTCAATTATCGATACACTTTCCACATTCTCTACGGCGAGCCATTTCGTCATTGCCGGGGACACCCGGTTGAAACCGTGGGCTTTGTAGATAGTGTCGTTGTCTCCCATCAAGACGAGAAAATCCACTTGGGCACGTCTGGCTTGCATTTCGGCAGTGTGCAGTAAATTTGAGGCGATTCCGCTACGACGGTAAGCTGGCAGAACGCAAAGGTCGATCAGGCCGAAGATGCGGACGATCTTGCCTTCTATATTTATGACGCGGTGGTCAATACCCAATTGGCCGACTATCTTCTCGTCTTGATATGCCAGATACCGGAAGTGCGGCAACTGTTTGAAATATGATCGTCCGTCAAAGGTATCAGGAAAACACTCGTCCAAAAAGCCTCGAAATCTCAGACGTCTCGGTTTGATCAATCGCATATTCGTTGACTAGCGTTAGAGTATAGCTACGTGGCATTATTTACTCATTCTGATTGGCGACAACTGCGGGTGAGATTGCCCGTCGGCATTGAACCTGCTTACCGGAAAGGCTGGTTCGGGATTCAGGGGCTTCGAGAGTGCAGAAGCTCTGCAATCAGATTGGCAATTCCTTCAGGGGCGGCCGGCGTGGCAGGGTCGGGCACGCAGGCGCATACGCTGAGCACCGCCTCGATAGCCAAGGTGGCGAAGGTGTCAACGCGACCATGCGGAAAGTTCGCACAGTCATTGGCAGCGAGGCGACGCAATAAGAGACGCGCGGCGAGTCTAGCGCAGGAGCGGATCCATGACCATTTCGTGCCAGGACATACCGCCGTGGGCCGACGGAGAGGGTTGCACGTACCTGAAGCCGAGCTTTTTGTAGAGGTCCACGTGGCGCTCCTTGCACATAAGGTGGATGGTCTGCTTGCCCCGCCGCGCCATGTCCTCCACGAAGGCGCGCATCAGCAACGTCGAGTAGCCCTTGCCTTGATATGCCGGGTCAACCACAACCGACATGATCACCACGTTCGGTGCGTCGGGATCGTGCCCTACCAGTTCTTTAAAGGTCTCGTCCGACATCACGACGTCCTGGGCGCAGCCGCTATTGATGAAGCCGACAACTTGCCCCTTCAATTCCAGCACAAGAAAGCCGCTCGGATACAGGGAAATGCGGGTGGCGATCTTCTCGCGCGTCGCGGCTTCGTCGCCCTCGTAGGCGGTGGTTTCGATTTCGAAACAGCGGGAAACATCGGACGTCTTTGCCGAGCGGAAAACAAGTGGATGCATGGGGTAAGGGCTATTGTTGTCGATTGACCGCAGGATTTGCGGAGCTGCCGCAGCATGATAGGTGAGTCTGAATCATGTATATACTGCATTTTTTCACCTTGCAGTGCATCATATGGCAGTACTCAGCTATCTTCCAGTTCGGGTTCGCTCCGCCGAGGCGTTTGCAGTCAATTTTTCGATACGTTCCCAACTCGGAGAGTAAGGATTGGGGTACGGGAATGTCGTAGGATCGCCGGGTCTCGCTGGTTTCGGATCTGAGGTGAATAGCGCGTTGTTCGACGTCTATATCACGCCATTCCAGGTTGAGAATTTGTCTTCTCCGCATGCCCGTGAAATAGAGCGTCTTGACGAACGCTCCCCAGAACCAGATAGGTCGCGTGCAAGGCGGCCACGGATGTCTGATCGCCTCCCATCACGCATCCTGAAGAGGGGCAAACCGGTCGATGCAATACAAACGGCGGTTTCCAGATTACAGCGGTCAGTCAAGAGCCAGGCCTGGGCGCAACTCTCGCTGACATTGCGAAGCCCTTCAAAGCCGCTTTGAGATCGCCGAGGAAGCACTGAAGACCCTCATCTGCGCCGCTGTGGTCCTCAGCAGTTCCAAAGCCCGTGAATGATCAAGGCAGCAGGTGCCTCTCGAAGAACGCCGCAATCTTGCGGTTGACCACGGTGACGTCGGCACGGTCGAATACCGGCGGATCGTTGAGCAGGTCTCCAACGAGCCCGTCGAGGCCGGGTGGGTGCGGCGACAACAGTGCGCCATGCCCGCCCGCGGGCAGGTCGGCGATATGCTCACAGGTCTGGCAGACCGCGAGCACGCGGTCTGCGTGGAAGCGCGGGATCAGCCAGCGGTCTTGCTCGGCCGTGACCAGGCCAAGCGGCACCGCTGGCCGGGCCAGTGAGTTCATGTCGAAATCGGCGGCGGCAGGCACACCGGCTACCGCTGCGGCAATACGGGGGTCCGCCGCAATGCGCGGGGTATCGTCGTCGAAGCGGTGATGGATCACACGCAGGGCCACCCACTTCTTCAGCCCGTCCAGTGGGCCACCGGTCAATCTTGTGATCAATCCGACGCAGGACTGGAAATCTTCCGCAATATGCTCATCGCAATGCCGCATGAAGCGGGCCGGCGACCAGCGACCACCGGCCAGGCTCAGCGCGGTGTGGCCGCCCGCGGACATGCCGAACACGCCCACCTTGTCCAGTCGAAGCATGGGGGCGAAACGCGGATCGCGTCCCATTGCGTCGATCGCGCGCGACACCTCCGCGGGCCGGATCGTCCAGCTATCGGGGCCGGGGTCGCTGCCGTCCACGTAGTTGTCGGCCCGGTGCTGCGGCATGGCAACGATGAAGCCGGCCTCAACCAGGTCCCGTGCCAGGTCGGCATGCACCCAGGGCGAGCCGCCCGATCCGTGCGAGATGACAACCAGCCTCCCATTGCCCGGCACGGCGCGGCCTTCCGCCGCAACGTCCAGCAGGAATCGTCCCCGCCGCACGGGTTGGCTCGTATCGCTCGATGGGTAATACACGGTTACCGGACCATCCTCGGCGGTGGCCGGCAACTCGCTCAAGCCCATCGAGGCGCGAGCAATACCACACAGCAATGCCAGCGCCAGGCCAGCCCAACGAAACATGCGCATCGGAACCCCCTTCATTGTCAGGAGACCATCCCCCGGTGTCCGAAGCATGCATGGTGGCGCGCCTGGCGTCTTGCCGAAAGTGAACGGCAATGGCTTCCGGCTAGCCGATTTCAGAAATCGGCCAGCTTTTCTCGGCGATATTCGGTGGGTGTGAAGCCCGTGGCTGCCTTGAAGGCGCGATTGAAGGGGCCGATCGACTGGAAGCCGGCCTCCAGGGCGATCGTCAAGACCGGCAGCGTGCGGCATGCTGGATCGCTGAGCGCAGCGCGTGCTTCCTCCAGCCGGAAGCCGTTGACGAAGGCATTGAAATTACGGTGCCCCAACCGCTGGTTGATCAAGCGCCGCAGCCGGTATTCCGGTACGGCAAGCTGGGAAGCCAGGCTTGCGATGCTGAGATTTTCCCGGCGATAGGCGCGTTCGTCGGACATCAGGCGCAGCAGGGCGTCCACCAGCGCCTGCTCGGGCTCGTCCGGCTCGTCCGCGACGGACGGCTGCGCGGCGTCGGCCAATGC
>NZ_JARJLM010000423.1 GCF_029335485.1 Cupriavidus basilensis | reverse complement strand
TGGTGTAGAGCACGCTGGAGTTCGCCGCGCCGGCGGTAGCTACACCTGTCGCGACGTACTGCACGAAGTACGACAGGGTGGCGGAGCCGGCGGTGATCGCAACCGACTTCGAGTTCTGCGACGCGTCGGCGAAGCCTGCCTTGATCGCGGTGGCGTCCGAGTTCAGCAGGCCCAGCTGGACGTTGGTGGCGCCACCGGCGGTCAGGATCAGGTTGCCGGTCGTGCTGTCGGTGGTCGCGCCCGCCTCGAAGAAGGTGTGCACGTTGCCCGAGTTCGGCGTGCAGTTCGTCAGCGCGATGTTGAACGGCGTACGACCGGCCGTCTGCCCGGCGGTGGCCAGGGTCGAGCTCGACACGGTCGGTAGCGTGACCGTGAAGTTGTTCGAGCCACCACCGTTACCGTTGATGGTGCAGGTCTGCGCAGTGATATTACCGTTGAAGGTAATGGTGCCATCGGCTGCCAGCGCATTCTGGGAGAGGGCGATGACGCCGGCGGCGATCATGGTGGACAACAGTTTCGTTTTCATGGGTGAACCTCAAAGAGAAGAATGAAACCAAAGAAAGCATGCGGGCGGCCTATTTATCGCCGAGGCACGCAACTACTTCACAATTTCGCCCGTAAATAAATAGAGCAAAAAGGTCCTTTGCAAACTCAAGAGATGGTATTCAATGATTTCCCATCCAGAGCGGTAATTCTGAGATGTGGACGACATCCTCCGTAATTCATCGCCAGGAGGAGAAAAGTGTCCTAGTATCCAGCACGCTTATCAGACAAAACAGCCCGAGGCAGATGTGCGTAGACTTCCCCGATCTGCGCCTGCGGGCGCCCGATATAGAACCCCTGGACTTCGATGTCTCCGCGCGTGGTTAGCCATTCGAGTTGCGCTCCGGTTTCAACCCCTTCAACGACTACCCGAAGTTGCAATCTCGCGCACAGATCGAGGAGTGCCTCAAGAACAATGCAACTTCGCTCACCGGTCGGGATTCCTCGAAGGAAGGATTTGTCGAGCTTTATTCCGTCAATTCGCATAGAACTCAATGCTGAAAAGGGCGGATAGGCAGAGCCGAAGTCATCGCACATGAGGCGAATCCCAAGTCCTTTCAGAGGATCCGTAAATTCCCTCAGAGAAAGCAGTGTCGAAGCGTCGTCCGTCTCGACAATCTCGAAGTCGAATCTGCTGGGTTCCACATGATAATGCCCTGTGATCGCCGTAATCCGTTCGATCAATCTTTCATCGACCAAAACCGACGGCTCCATATTGACGGCAATATGGGTTGGAATTATTTGATTTCTTTCTTCCAAAAAAGCCAATTCCTTGCAGGCGGACTCGAAAACAAAATAAAAGGTCTCGCGCGCAAGTGCCTCATCAGAGAATGCGTGACGAAACGCACCGGGCAGCAGCACCCCGTAAGTCGGGTGGTGCCAGCGCAGCAGACACTCTACGCTGGTGACAGAGGCATTTTTCGCGCGCCATATTGGCTGAAAAACGAGGCCAAATTGCTCTGAGATCAATCCTTCATGTACGCGTTTTACAATGGCCCGAATGCCGGCTTCCCGAATGCCGGCTCGAGAGCCGTCGACAAGAAATATATTACCGGCGCCCTGTACCATCCCGTTCCCCTGTATTTCCAAGTTCTTCATGCGCTTTATCCATCTTTTCCGTCAATGGATAATAAGAGAGTGCGAATTCGGCTCCCCAAATCAATTGGTTCGAGATGAAATCTATCTGGATCGAACGCTCCGACCCACATGCGCAGCGTGTGCATGCACCATAGACTTCGGCTCCAATGGCCGTTATTCATTGATATGCGGTGCTACGCGATGCCAGCAGGTGCTGTCGGGTATATTTGTTGGGGAGAATTATGACCGAGAGGATCCGAGATCAGGTCGGAGTGGTGTCTAATGATAATTGAGTCCGTTCTCAATGTGCAGAGACGTCCGTATGCGTCGGGAACGCGAAGTGGGAAGCTATGTTTAGATGGTTTTCCCGCTTTTTTTGTAAATTGTTATTGTATGAATAACCAAGCCTAAGTGAGCGAATAAAATATCACATATACGCACATATTTTGTAACAGTTATTCAATTTCGGGTGAGAATTCGACCGGGTCAATGCAGTCTTTGAAAACGAGCTTGGTGAGCGTCGGTATGTTCTAGATGGACAACCGCGCTACATCCGCCTCCAGGTATGCGGCAATCTTGGGGGGGCTCGCATATTGCTTGCCTGCGCTGTTCCCCCGCTCGCCGGACGTGCGGATCAACTCGCTGAGATGCTAGTCGGTCCCCGGGCAAGACTGCCGAACCGCTCGGTGACATGTACGCTTTTGTGGGCAGGGCGCGGGCGGGAAGTTGGCGGCCTTGATGGCGTCGGTTGAAATCAAGAAGGTGGACTAGACGTGTGCGCGATGGGACGGTCAATGCCTTCTCGCCCTATGCGAGTGCGCGAGAGCGAATGCCTGAGTGGACGCGACAGAAGAGACTCTCCTGACGGCCTGTTCTACTCCCATGATTTCGAATACTCGTGGTCGCGAAAGAGTTCGGGTAGGCCGGAAACCTGTTTAAAACGAAACACCTCATCCTTGTCCATTCCGAGCTCGTTGGCTACGTCGGCATCGCTCCAGCCTTTGCACAGAAGCACGGCTACGATGTCGGTCATCGGCAATACCGCATGGACTCCCCTGGCGCGATTGTGCCGAATCGTTGCTGCAATCCGGTCCTTGGCGTCGCCGCGGCTCTCGCGAATTGTGACGATGGGCAGATAGCCATGCAGCCTGGAGCGAATATCTGCAGATTCCTTGCCCACGCGCTGACGGTGAAATCCGTCGACAACAGTATGACGGCCCTGCAAACAGTGGGTCACGATAGGCTGGGTGTATCCGTCAGCGCGGATTGAATATTCAAGTAGACGCATTTCGGCTGGTGCAACCGTATTCGGATTGTAGTCATTGCCTTGAACCAAATCCCCCGTGACCCATTGCACGCAGTCCGTGGGCTCGCCGACGAAGGGGCTGTGGGCATGCAGGAGACGACGTAACGTGTTGATGACCTCGACTTTCTCGGCGAGAGGCAAATCATCGAGTTCCCGAAAAAGGGACGCCGCGCGAGCGGTCAGATTGCTCTTATTCGGCATGGCAAGAGACATGAGCCGCTTTCTCCAGCATCACCCATTGACCGCGGGTGCTGCGAATGCAAAATCCATGAGGCTCGAAGTAGCGGACGGATGGCTCCGGCACGCGAGTCGTCGCTGACACTCCCAACGCTTCGATGTGTATCAGTACTCTTCGGCGCAACTCCCCGAACAGTCCCCGACCGCGCGCCTCGGGGCGTACGTAGCCGTCGCGTATCCGAACGACATCTGGTTGCTCCTCAATACTGATGAATCCTGCGACACGCCTGTCGGCCCTGCGAAGGGCTACGAACCAACGGTACAACGGACCATCGTTCAATGGATACCCACCACAATCGCGGCGGACGCGCGGGCTAGCAAAGAAGCGCCCCATGAGAGCGAAGAACAATGCCTCATCGTCAAATGAACGCAAGTCCATGAATTCGTAATCGACAAATGGTTTCATTCCGCGCCTCCTGCCGCGGAGGCCAGCATATCGACGTCACGACGCGCGAAGCCGAAAGATAGGGAGCGCGCCATGTCCTGCTTGAGCAGCGCCAGGGCGACACGACGCCAGGAAGGCTGGGTTTTCTTGTTTTCCAAGGCGGGTATCCCGGCGTCTGGCCAGCGCTCAAGAGGGTAGTCGTGCTGCGCCCACCAGTGGACGAAGCGCGCGATGCGCCGTCCGTAGACGTCGCGAAGCGGCTTGGGTAGGCTGGCGAGGAGAAAATGACTGTACTGTTTCCACGAACTGAAGGTCGGCGGGAGCCCGAGTCCGCCTCGGTACCCCAGCAATCGCTGACGGCAGTAGCGGGCGGCATAATTCGCACCTTCCACGCGAAGAGCCAGACGAAACCAAGTATCGGGCTCGATCTGGTGGAACAGATCCAGGCCTTTTCGCTGATCGTCGCCATAGGGCTGGCAGATGCGCATCTGTGAAAACGGGACTCCGGCTAGATACATCAAGTCATAGAGCCGGTTATAGGCCACGCCATGCTCGCCGACATAACGCCACAGGTCTTCGAAGCGCCAGTCGTAGACTGGAAAGAACGTAACAGCCCGGCTGTCGGAGTTGTCCCTCGAACTCCACTGGATCGGCGTTTGCGAATCAGGAACTGCCCACGCTCGCTTCTTGATCTTGGCGCTACGCTTTACTGCTAGATAACGGTTCAGGGATTCGTCGGCGCGGATACCAACCAGAATGGCGGTGGACTTGTCGCGGGCCAGCCACTCATTGAAGGCGGGGATGAACTCCTCGAACTCCATGCGGTAGCGATAGAAGGGGAAGAATGC
>NZ_JARJLM010000422.1 GCF_029335485.1 Cupriavidus basilensis | reverse complement strand
CCCATTTACTCGTCCGCCAGCGACAGATAGACCGGCTGGTGGTCCGACGCCCGGGTTTCGCCATCCACCTCGCAGTACTGCACGCAGGGCAGCAGGTCCTCCGTGAGGAAGACAAAATCGCACGCGAACGGCGCTTGCGGCCATTGTTCCTTGTCATACAGCGCGCAGGTTGGCGCATGCGGCTTGCCGGGATGGGCATGCATCCACGCGTCCTGCCATCCGATGATGCCGGTTTCGTGGTTGTCGTCGTACGGGGCCAGCATGCGCAGATAGGCGATATCGTCCGGCGCGCTGTTGAAGTCGCCGCACAGTACCGCCGACGCGGGCCTGGCTTCGGGCGTGAACGGGCCGGGGTGTGGCTCGCGCAGACCGGGCTGGCTGGCATGTGCGCAGGCTTCGCGGTGCCATGCGCGCAGCGCGTCGGCCTGGGCTGCGCGCTGATGTGGCGAGTAATACTCCAGATGCGTGCAGATCACGCGTAGGCGCCGGTCGCCCGCCTGCACGGTGGCTTCCAGGGCGACGCGCGGCATCGAGGGCACCGAGGGATCGGCGGGCCAGGGCAGGGTACGGCGAAACACCTCGCATACCGGCAGCCGTGTGGCGATCAGGTTGCCAAACTGGCGCGGCGAGCCGTCGGCGGCATAACGGTCGACCCCGGGCGCGTAGAGGATCCGGTATCCGGGCAGCAGCGCCGCCAGTTCGGCCACCTGGTCCTGGCCGGGCTCCCCGCGCAGGTCGGCATAGCCTCGCGTGATCTCCTGCAGGCATAGCACGTCGGCATCGGCGATCGTGTGCAGCGTGCTGACCGTGCGTGTCAGGTCGACGCGCCCGTCGGTACCACGGCCCCACTGGATATTCCAGGAAATCAGTTCCATGTCGCCCCCTGCCTGTTCCATTGCCTGCGCGGTGGTACCGCGCGCGTGCAGCATCCATGTTGCGCCTATCTCGCGCGCTTGTCCCGTTCTCCTGCGGTCTTTCACCGCCGCGACTGGACTACAATCGCCCTTTCGCAAAACAATACGTCAGGTTCCCCAGGTGTCCCAAGCCGAGACTCTTTCGCAAGCCCAGCCCGCGCCCGCAGGTGGCGCTTCCGCCTCTCCTGCCGCGCCGGTTTCCGCTGCCCCCGTGCCGGCCACGCAGCCCGTCGTGCAAATCCACAGCCTCGATATGGAGGCGCGCGGGGTTGGCCGGCTGGTGAATGAGGATGGCAGCCCCGGCAAGGTGATTTTCGTCGAGGGCGCGCTGCCGGGCGAGACCGTCAGTTACCGCAGTTTCAAGCGCAAGGCGAGCTACGAGCAGGCCCAGCTGGTCGAGATCAAGCAGCCGTCGGCGATGCGCGTGAAGCCGGGTTGCGAGAATTTCGGCGTGTGCGGCGGCTGCTCGATGCAGCACCTGGATGCGCGCGCGCAGCTGGCGATCAAGCAGCGCGTGCTGGAGGACGATCTCTGGCATCTGTCCAGGCTGCGTCCGGACGTGGTGTTCCGTCCGATCGCCGGTCCTGACTGGGGATACCGCTACCGGGCGCGCCTGACGGTGCGCTTCGTGGCCAAGAAGGGCACCGCACTGGTTGGTTTCCATGAGCGCAAGAGCAGTTTTGTGGCGGATATGACACGTTGCGAAGTGCTGCCGCCGCATGTGTCCGCCTTGCTGGTGCCGTTGCGCGAGCTGGTCACGGGTTTGTCGATCCGCGACCGCATGCCGCAGATCGAGTTGGCGGTGGGCCAGGACGTGACCGTGCTGGTGTTGCGCATCCTGGAGCCGCTCAACCACGCGGACGAGGATCTGCTGCGCGCTTTCGCCGACCGGCATGGCGTGCAGTTCTGGCTGCAGCCCAAGGGCCCGGACACGGTCGCGCCGTTCTACCCGCTGGATCGCGAGCTGGCCTATACGCTGCCGGAATTCAACATCCGCATGCCGTTCAAGCCCACTGACTTCACCCAGGTCAACCATCAGATCAACCGGGTGCTGATCGGCCGCGCGCTGCGCCTGCTGGCCGCGCGGCCGGACGACCGGCTGCTCGACCTGTTCTGCGGCATCGGCAATTTCACGCTGCCGCTGGCCACGCAGGGCCGTTCGGTGATGGGGATCGAGGGCAGCGAGACACTCACCACGCGCGCTCTGGCCAATGCCGCCGTCAACGGGCTGGATCACAAGACCGAATTCGCCTGCCGCAACCTGTTCGAGGTCAGCGCGGAGGATATCTCCGCGCTCGGCCGTTTCGATCGCTGGCTGATCGATCCGCCGCGCGAGGGCGCGCTGGCGGTGTGCAAGGCGCTGGGCGAGCTGGCGCAGGCGGGCAGCGATGTGCTGCCCAAGCGCATCGTCTACGTGTCGTGCAGCCCGGCCACGCTGGCACGCGATGCCGGATTGCTGGTGCATGAAGCGGGCTACCGCCTGTCCGGGGCGGGCGTGGTCAATATGTTCCCGCACACCTCCCATGTGGAGTCGATTGCGGTGTTCGACCGGGACTGAGGCCGGTCGAGGCGGCGGGGAAGCAAAGAAAAAGGCCAGCGCGGATGCGCTGGCCTTTCCGGTTCGGGGCAGGGCGGCGAGGCCGCCCGCCTCAGTCGCGGTTGCCGCCGAAGATGCCCAGCAGTGCCAGCAGGTTGGCGAAGACGTTGTAGACGTCCAGGTATATCGCCAGCGTTGCCGTGATGTAATTGGTCTCGCCGCCGTTCAGCACGCGCTGCACGTCGAACAGGATGTAGGCCGAGAAGATGCCGATGGCGATCACCGATACCGTGATCATCAGCGACGGCAGCTGCAGCCAGATATTGGCGACGCTGGCCAGGATCAGCAGGATCACGCCGACGAACAGGAATTTGCTCAGCCCGGAGAAGTCGCGCTTGCTGACCGTGGCCACGGTGGCCATCGCGCCGAATACCGCCGCGGTGCCGCCGAAGGCGTACATGATCAGTGCCGGGCCGTTGGAGAACTGCAGCACCGACCCGATCAGGCGCGACAGCATCAGGCCCATGAAGAAGGTGAAGGCCAGCAGCAGGACCACGCCCATGCTGCTGTTCTTGGTCTTCTCGATGCCATAGAAGAAGCCGAACACGATGCCCAGGAACAGGATCATCGACATGCCGGGACTGCCCCGCATCAGGCTGAAGCCGGTGGCTACGCCGATCCAGGCACCGAGCACGGTGGGGATCATCGAAATGGCGAGCAGCCAGTAGGTGTTGCGCATTACCCGATTGCGTACCGCAACGTCGCTGGTTGCGGTGCCGCTGCCGAAACTGTAAGTGTTCAGCTTGTTGTCCATGGTGACTCCTGTCTCAAAACGGTGAGGCGCCGGGGTAACCCAGGCGGGCACAACGCCAATGTGGCATCGCATGGCCGGAATTGCAAGGGCTGAGGATTGTATCCGTCACTTTCATGCAAAATCCGCGCTGCCAGTGGTGGTTTGATCGATGAGCGCGGCTGTCGTTCCCTGCACGTGAGTAACCGCATTTGTGATTTATAATTCTCTTAATTGCAGCGGGATCGCCGTGGTCGCGACTCAGCGGCGCGCGGCCATGGGCATTCTCGAAACCATAACCGTCTCGTGCTAGAATTGCACGTTTATTCCAATTGTAACCCCTTCATTTTTCGGAGTTTTTATGGCGATCGAACGCACCCTGTCGATTATCAAGCCGGATGCCGTGGCAAAGAATGTCATCGGCCAGATTTACGCTCGTTTCGAGACCGCCGGCCTGAAGGTCGTGGCTGCCAAGATGGTTCACCTGTCGCGCGGCGAAGCCGAGCAGTTCTACGCAGTGCACGCAGCCCGCCCGTTCTTCAAGGACCTGGTGGACTTCATGGTTTCCGGCCCGGTGATGATCCAGGCCCTGGAAGGCGAGAACGCCATCCTGAAGAACCGCGACCTGATGGGCGCCACCGACCCGAAGAAGGCTGAAGCCGGCACCATCCGCGCCGATTTCGCCGACAGCATCGACGCCAACGCCGTGCACGGCTCGGACGCAGCGGAAACCGCCGCTGTCGAAATCGCGTTCTTCTTCCCCGGGATGAACGTTTACAGCCGCTGATTGTCTGGTCTATTCCACAAGACTAGACTCACATTGAAGTCGATACTGCCGTCATGAACGATCTCGTCAACCTGCTCGACCTGGATGCGGACGCGCTCACCGCCTATTGCGGAGAGCTCGGCGAGAAGCCGTTTCGTGCGCGGCAGTTGCAGCGCTGGATCCACCAGTTCGGCGCCAGCCGTTTCGACGCCATGTCGGATCTCGCCAAGTCGCTGCGCGAAAAGCTCGCGACGCGCGCGGAGATCCGCTCGCCTGCCGTCATCACCGACAACCTGTCGGCCGACGGCACGCGCAAGTGGCTGCTGGACGTTGGCGCCGGCAATGCGGTGGAGACGGTGTACATCCCCGAGGAGACGCGCGGTACGCTGTGCGTGTCTTCCCAGGCGGGCTGCGCCGTCAACTGCCGGTTCTGCTCCACCGGCAAGCAGGGCTTCTCGCGCAACCTGTCCACTGGCGAGATCATCGGCCAGCTCTGGATGGCCGAGTTTGCCATGCGTGCCCAGCTGGGCCGTGGCCCCAAGGACGACCGCGTCATCTCCAACGTGGTGATGATGGGCATGGGCGAGCCGCTGCTCAATTACGACCAGGTGGTGCCGGCCATGCGCCTGATGCTGGACGATAACGCCTACGGGCTGTCGCGCCGGCGCGTGACCCTGTCCACTTCCGGCGTGGTGCCGATGATGGACCGCCTGGCCAAGGATTTGCCCGTGGCACTGGCGGTTTCGCTGCACGCGTCCAACGACCCGTTGCGCGACATGCTGGTGCCGCTCAACAAGAAGTATCCGCTCGCCGAGCTGATGGCGGCCTGCCGCCGCTATCTCGAATTCGCCCCGCGCGATTTCATCACTTTCGAATACTGCATGCTGGACGGCGTCAACGACGGCGTCGAGCATGCCCGGGAACTGCTGAAGCTGGTGGCCGACGTGCCATGCAAGTTCAACCTGATCCCGTTCAATCCTTTCCCGGAGTCGGGCCTGAAGCGCTCGCACAACGACCAGATCCGCCGTTTCGCCCAGGTCCTGATGGATGCCGGCATCGTCACTACCATCCGCAAGACGCGGGGCGACGATATCGACGCTGCCTGCGGCCAGCTGGCCGGCGAGGTCAAGGACCGCACCCGCCTGGCGGAGCGCGGCAAGTTCGGCAAGATCACGCCGATCGTGGCGGCGCCCGCGGCCAGCCAGCCGCAGGAGGCTCGCCCTGCATGACGCGTCTGATCGTCGCAGTCCTGCTGGGGCTGACGATGCTGTCTGCCTGCCAGTTGCCGCCGCCTTCCAGGCCGGAACCGCAGGGTGCATCCGACCAGACCGACGTCAGGCGGCGTGCCACTATCCGCCTCCAGCTAGCCACCAGCTACCTGGAAGCCGGGCAGAATAGCGTTGCGCTGGACGAGGCCAGGCAGGCCATCGCGATCGATCCGACGCTGGTCGATGCCTACCATATCCGCGCGCTGGTCTATATGAACATGAACGAACGCGCGCTGGCCGAGGACAGCTTCCGCAGCGCGCTGTCGATGCGTCCCGACGACGGCGACGTGCTCAACAACTATGGCTGGTTCCTGTGCATGAACGGGCGCTATGCCGAGGCCGTGCCCTACCTGGAACGCGCAGTGTCCGCACCGTCGGCGAACGGGCCGGGCAAGGCCCTGACCAGCCTTGGCGCCTGCCAGTTGCGCAACGGTCACGGCGAGGCGGCCGAGAAAAGCCTGTTTGGCGCGCTGCGATTCGATCGCAACAACGCGGTGGCGAACAACAACCTCGCGCTGCTGTATTACCAGCGTGGGGACTACCAGCGGGCCCAGCAGTACGTCGGGCGCGTCAACAGCAGCAGTTTCGTCAGCGCGCAATCCCTCTGGCTGGGTGCGCGCATTGCCCGCCGTCAGGGCGACACCGCTGCGCAGAATGCCCTGGTGGGACAACTGCGCAGCCGTTTCCCCGATTCGCGTGAGTTGACCGCATACGAACAAGGAGCATGGGATGAGTGAGCACGAGCGCGCCGAAGGCCAGACTGAAGCGACCGGCCATGTGGGCGGCACTGCCGCCGACGCCGGACGCGAAGCGGTGGCGCGCGAGATCGGCGAACGCCTTTCGCAGGCGCGCCAGGATCAGCGTTTCTCGCTGGAGGACGTGAGCGCGCGGCTGAAGGTCGCCGCCCACAAGCTGGCAGCCATCGAGCAGGGCGATGTTTCGGCGCTGCCCGACGTGACGTTTGCCAAGGGGGTGATGCGGGCCTATGCGCGCATGCTCCACATCGACATCGATGCCCTGCTGGCGCGCTTTCACGCGCAGGCCGTGCCCGTGGTAGAGATCGGCATGCGGCGCGAAGGCGGCCTGAACGAAAGCTTCGACGACCGTAACCGCTTCGGCTCCGGTGGTTCGGGCGGCCGGTGGATCTGGCTGGCCCTGGTGGTTGCCGTGATCGGCGGCGGCGTGTTGTTCGGCCTGGATCATTTCAAGCAATGGATCGAGGCGCGCAAGGAAAATCTCACGGCACCCCCGGCTGCCGAAGCCACGGCGCAGGGCAGCGCGGCCGGCACGGTGACGGCCCCGCTGCCGCCGGTGATGGCTGCGTCCGACGCGCCCGCGCCGTCGGAGGCCCTGCCAGCCAGCGGCCCGGTGGCGGTAGCGCCGGTTCCGGCTCCGGCCGTGGCGGCACCAGCCTCGGCTGCCGCGCCGGCCCCCGTGGCGGTGCCGGCAGCGGCACCCGCCGCGAGTACGGGCGAGCTGCATATCCGTTTCGCCGCCGATACCTGGTACGAAATCCGCGATCGCAGCGGCAAGATCGTGCTGGGCGGCACGGCCCGCGCAGGACAGGATTTCAGCGGTGGCGGCACGCCGCCCTACAAGATCGTGATCGGCAACGTCAAGGGCGTCGAATCGCTGACCCGCAATGGTTCGCCGGTCGATCTGCAGGCCGCCAACCGCAACAATGTGGCGCGTTTGACGTTGCCCTGATCGCCGTTTCTCCAGCCATGCGCATTGCAAGGTGGTAATGCTATGAATCAACAGGCCTGTATGCCGGTATTGCCCGGCCCGTTGCCCCGCCGCAAGACGCGCCAGGCGCGCGTCGTGTGGGGCGACAATGTAGTCACCATCGGTGGCGACGCGCCCGTGCGCGTGCAGTCGATGACCAACACCGATACGGTGGACGCCATCGGCACCGCGATCCAGGTCAAGGAGCTGGCGCGTGCCGGTTCGGAGATCGTGCGCATCACGGTCAATACGCCGGAAGCCGCGGCAGCAGTGCCCGCCCTTCGCGAGCAGCTGGACCGCATGGGCGTGAACGTGCCGCTGGTAGGCGACTTCCATTACAACGGCCACAAGCTGCTGCAGGATTTCCCCGACTGTGCCCAGGCGCTGTCGAAGTACCGCATCAACCCCGGCAACGTGGGTCAGGGCGCCAAGCGCGACACGCAGTTCGCCCAGATGATCGAGATGGCCTGCCGCTACGACAAGCCGGTGCGCATCGGCGTGAACTGGGGCAGCCTCGACCAGTCGCTGCTGGCGCGCATCATGGACGAGAACGCCCAGCGCGCCGAGCCGTGGCCCGCGCAAAACGTGATGGTGGAGGCGCTGATCACCTCGGCCATCGAGTCGGCGAGCAAGGCCGAGGAAATCGGCCTGCCGGGCAACCAGATCATCCTGTCGTGCAAGGTCTCGCAGGTGCAGGAACTGATCGCGGTGTACCGCGAACTGACCAAGCGTTGCGACTACGCCCTGCATCTGGGGCTGACCGAAGCCGGCATGGGCAGCAAGGGCATCGTGGCTTCCACGGCGGCGCTGTCGGTGCTGCTGCAGGAAGGCATCGGCGACACCATCCGCATCTCGCTGACGCCGGAACCCGGCGCTGCGCGCGAGAAGGAAGTCTACGTGGGGCAGGAGATCCTGCAGACCATGGGCCTGCGCAATTTCACCCCGATGGTGATTGCCTGCCCGGGCTGCGGCCGTACCACCAGCACCACCTTCCAGGAGCTGGCGTCGAGCATCCAGAGCTACCTGCGCGAGCAGATGCCGACCTGGAAGACCGCCTACCCGGGCGTGGAAGAAATGGACGTGGCCGTGATGGGCTGCATCGTGAACGGGCCGGGTGAAAGCAAGCATGCGAATATCGGCATCTCGCTGCCGGGCTCGGGCGAATCGCCGGCGGCGCCGGTGTTCGTCGACGGCGTCAAGGTGAAGACGCTGCGCGGGGAACGTATCGCCGAGGAATTCCAGGCGATCGTCGATGACTATGTGCGCACCCACTATGGCAACAACGCCGGGCGCGCCGGCAATGAGGCGGCAGCCTGAGCCATCAGGCAGGGCGCTGCAGGGAAAGACAAGAGAAGATGAATCAACCCGTGAATCCGGCGGCAGCCGGCGATGGCATGGCCGATAACAGGGCCGAGGGCAAGGCGGACAAGGCCAAGGCGGCCAAGGCACTGCAGGGCGTCAAAGGCATGAACGACATGCTGCCCGCCGACGCGCCGCTGTGGGAGCATTTCGAGAACGCCGCGCGCGCCATGCTGCGCGCCTACGGTTACCAGCAGGTCCGCACCCCCATCGTGGAGCACACCCAGCTGTTCGTGCGGGGCATCGGCGAAGTCACCGACATCGTCGAGAAAGAGATGTATTCCTTCACCGACGCGCTCAACGGCGAGCAGCTCACGCTGCGCCCCGAGGGCACGGCGGCCGCGGTACGCGCCACCATCGAACACAACCTGCTGTACGACGGCCCCAAGCGCCTGTGGTACACCGGCCCGATGTTCCGCCACGAACGGCCGCAACGGGGACGCTACCGCCAGTTCCACCAGCTTGGCGCCGAGGCGCTGGGCTTTGCCGGTCCCGACGTGGATGCCGAGATCATCCTGATGTGCCAGCGCCTGTGGGACGACCTCGGTCTGGTCGGGGTGCGGCTGGAGCTGAATTCGCTGGGCCAGGCGTCCGAGCGCGCCGCTCACCGGGAAGAACTGATCAAGTACCTGGAGGGCTTCCAGGACATCCTCGACGAGGACAGCAAGCGCCGCCTCTACACCAATCCGCTGCGCGTGCTGGATACCAAGAATCCCGCGCTGCAGGAGATGGCGGCCAATGCGCCCAAGCTGATCGATTTCCTGGGCGAGGAATCGCTGGCCCACTTCGAAGGCGTGCAACGCCTGCTCAAGGCCAACAACATCCCGTTCAAGATCAATCCGCGTCTGGTGCGCGGGCTCGACTACTACAATCTGACGGTTTTCGAATGGATTACCGACAAGCTCGGCGCGCAGGGCACCATCGCCGGCGGTGGCCGCTATGACCCGCTGATCGCGCAGATGGGCGGCAAGCCGGCACCGGCCTGCGGCTGGGCGATGGGCATCGAGCGCATCATCGAGCTGATCCGCGAGGAAGGCCTGGTGCCGCAGGCGGATGGGTGCGACGTTTATCTGGTCCACCAGGGCGAAGCGGCGGCCCAGCAGGCCATGATTGCCGCCGAGCGCCTGCGCGATGCCGGGCTCGACGTGCTGCTGCACGCCACGCCGGACGGCAAGAGTGGCAGCTTCAAGTCGCAGATGAAGCGCGCCGACGGTAGCGGCGCATCCTATGCCGTTATCATTGGCGACGATGAAGTGGCCGCGGGTACGGCCCAGGTCAAGGACCTGCGCCAGGCCGCCCAGGCCGACGGCGGCGGTGCGCAGGTGACGGTGCCGGCCGAAGCGCTGGTCGAGCACATCATCGACGCGATGGTAGGCGCCAGCGAATAAGCCGGCAACGAGTGCCGGAAACAGGGGCCGCGGAAGCGGTCCTTCAATCATACACACGCGGGTGGATCCCTCGACATGGCTTACGATCTAGAAGAACAGGAACAGCTTGACAGCCTCAAGGCCTGGTGGCGCCAGTACGGCAATACCGTGACCTGGGCGCTGATCGCCGGCTTGCTGGCCTTCGCCGCCTGGAGCGGCTGGAATTACTGGCAACGCAAGCAGGCCGGGGACGCGGCGCTGCTGTACGAGCAGGTCGTCAAGGCGGCTGACAGCCGCGACGTCGAGCGGATCAAGCGCGCCGCCGGCGACCTGGAGCAGAAGTTCGGCAAGACGGCCTATGGCCCGATGACGGCGCTGGTGTCGGCCAAGGTGCTGTACGATGCGGGTGACCTGGCCGCCGCCAAGACCCAGTTGCAGTGGGCGATCGACCACGGCGACGGCGAATATGCCCATCTCGCGCGCGTGCGCCTGGCTGGCGTGCTGCTGGATGAAAAGGCCTACGACCAGGGCCTGGCGCTGCTCAAGGATGAGCCGCCCGCACCGTTCGTGGCGCTGTATGCGGACCGCCGCGGCGACCTGCTGGCAGCCCAGGACAAGCGTGCGGAAGCCCGTACGGCGTACCAGCGCGCGCTCGACAAGCTGAGCGCCAACGATGCTGCCATGCGCCAGATCATCCAGTTCAAGCTCGACGCGCTGGGCACCGCCTGAGGCGGCTGAACCGGCTAGCCGACAGGCCCGCAGACTCGCATGCCCGCAGACCCGGGCTTCAACCCAATTCAGGATCGGAACCTCATGACGTCATTGTTTTCCGGCACGGCCAAGAACCAGCAACACGGCAATTTCGTCCGCGCCCTGGTGGTGGCCGCCGCTTGCGCGGCCGGCGTCGCCAGCCTTGGCGGCTGCTCGCTGTTCAGCAAAAGCGACAAGCGCACGCCGGTCGAACTCAAGCCGATCACCCAGACCCTGTCGGTGCGCCAGGCCTGGAAGGCCAGCGTCGGCAAGAGCGGCCCGTATTCGCTGCAGCCAGCCGTTTCCGGCAGCACCGTCTATGCGTCCTCCAATGGCGGCAAGGTGATCGCGCTCGACGGCGGCACCGGACGCACACTGTGGGAGGCGAAGACCGACACCGACCTGACTTCCGGTCCGGGCAGCGACGGCACCGTGACCGCGGTCGCCGGCGAGAAGGGCGCGGTATTTGCCTTCGACGCCACCGGCAAGCAGCTCTGGAAGAAGCAGGTCAATGGCGAGGTCCTGTCCGCGCCGCTGGTCGGCAATGGCCTGGTGGTGGTGCGCACCACCGATACCCGTGTACTCGGCCTGGATGCCCAGACCGGCGAGCGCCGCTGGATCTACCAGCGCTCGCAGACCGCGCTCAACCTGCGCGCGGCGATGGGCATGGTCTTCGCCGGCGACGGCATCGTGATGGGCTTCCCCGGCGGCAAGCTCGGCGTGCTGGCTCCCGGCAACGGTGTGCTGCGCTGGGAGAGCACGGTTTCCTACCCGAAGGGCGTATCCGAGATCGAACGGCTCAATGACGTTACCGGCCAGCCGATGGTCAACGGCCGCCAGGTATGCGCCACCACCTTCCAGGGCCGTATCGCCTGCCTGGAACTGGCCAATGGCCAGCCGCAATGGGGCAAGGATTTCTCGTCGCCGACCGGCCCTTCGCAGGATGACGAATCGCTGTATGCCAGCGACGAGCGCTCGGTGGTCCATGCCTTCGACCGCCAGAACGGCACCGAGCGCTGGAAGAACGATCAGTTGCTGTATCGCCGCCTGGGCACGCCGCTGGCGCTGGGCCGCTCGGTGGTGATGGGCGACTTCGAGGGCAATGTGCATTTCCTCTCGCGCGACGACGGCCAGTTCGTGGCGCGCCTGAAGACCGACGGCAGCGAGATTACCGCTGCGCCGGTGGTGGCGGGCGCTTCCATGGTGGTCCAGACACGCGACGGCAACCTCTACGGCTTCGTGCCGGACTGAGGCCGTCAACATCATGGCGACCGCCCGTGCACCTGTCGGCATGGGTGGCGCCAATCCGGCAGCACGATCCTCCTGGTCGTGCAGGTGAACGAGGCCAGGGCTGCATAGGCAACCCGGCCGCCCGACAGGAAAAGTGGCCTGGCGCGCGAGCGCCCGGCCGTCGGACCCAAATCACTCCGGAGTTCCTGGGGGGCGGCATCTGCCGGCCCCCATTTCCGTTTATTGCATGAAACCAGTTATCGCTCTGGTCGGCCGCCCCAATGTGGGCAAGTCGACGCTATTCAACCGGATGACCCGTTCGCGCGACGCCCTTGTCGCCGACTTGCCCGGGCTCACGCGCGACCGCCACTATGGCGAGGGCCGCATCGGTGAACGTCCGTTCATCGCCATCGATACCGGCGGCTTCGAGCCGGTGGCCAAGGATGGGATCGTCGCCGAGATGGCCAAGCAGACCCGCCAGGCCGTGGTCGAGGCCGACGTGGTGATCTTCATCGTCGACGGCCGCCTCGGGCTGGCGCCGCAGGACCGCGTGATCGCCGATTACCTGCGCAAGACCGGGCGCCGCGTCATGCTGGCCGTGAACAAGGCCGAAGGCATGAAGTACACCACCGTGTCGGCCGACTTCTACGAGCTTGGCATGGGGGATCCCTATGCCATCTCGGCCACCCACGGCGACGGCGTGCGCGAGCTCGTCGACGAGGCGCTGGAACTGGCGGTGAAGGAGCGGCCGGAGCTTGCCGAGGAAGACGACGGCGCCCAGCGTGGCGTCAAGATCGCCATCGTCGGCCGCCCCAACGTCGGCAAGTCCACGCTGGTCAATACGCTGATCGGCGAAGAGCGCGTGATTGCGTTCGACATGCCCGGCACCACGCGCGATGCCATCTATGTGGAGTTCGAGCGCGGAGGCAAGCCTTACACGCTGATCGATACCGCGGGCCTGCGCAAGCGCGGCAAGGTGTTCGAGGCGATCGAGAAGTTCTCGGTGGTCAAGACGCTGCAGTCGATCGCCGATGCCAACGTGGTGGTGCTGCTGCTCGATGCGCAGCAGGACGTGTCGGAGCAGGACGCGCACATCGCGGGCTTCATCGTGGAGTCGGGGCGCGCGCTGGTGGTGGGCGTCAACAAGTGGGACGGCCTTGACGGCCACGCCCGCGACCGCATCAAGCACGATCTGGAGCGCAAGCTGCAATTCCTCGATTTCGCCAACTTCCACTTCGTGTCGGCGCGCGAGCGCACCGGCATCGGCGCGCTGCTGCGTTCGGTGGACGACGCGTACGCGGCGGCGATGGTCAAGCTGCCCACTCCGCAGCTCACGCGGATCCTGCAGGAAGCGGTCGAGTTCCAGCAGCCGCGGCGTGTCGGCGCGACCCGGCCCAAGCTGCGCTATGCGCACCAGGGCGGGTCCAATCCGCCCATCATCATCGTGCACGGCAATTCGCTTTCGGGCATCGCCGACACGTATCGGCGCTATC
Source organism: Cupriavidus basilensis (assembly GCF_029335485.1). Taxonomy (GTDB): domain Bacteria; phylum Pseudomonadota; class Gammaproteobacteria; order Burkholderiales; family Burkholderiaceae; genus Cupriavidus; species Cupriavidus basilensis_E. Next base: position 4,460 of record NZ_JARJLM010000422.1, on the reverse strand, counting down.
TTGAAAACCGCTTCCGCTCGGCTTTCAAGCTGAAGGGCACGCCGCTGCGCATCGAATTTCGTACGAACAAAAACCCATATGCGGACTCGAAGGATTGAGTCGGGCAGCGGGAGCCCGGGCGGGCAACTTTCGTTTGCGTTCGTTTGGAACTGAGGCTAAATTCACGGTAGCAGGGGGTTCCCTGCGAGACGATGCTGGCTTGGTACCGTTTTGATCTTTTTTTGGCGCGGTTTTGCGCCGCCTGACTTGAATCGGGGGCTACCGTCCCCATCATCTATCACTAAATCTATAATTTTGGAGTGTGCCATGAGCAACAAAGGGCAATTGCTACAAGACCCGTTCCTGAACGCGCTGCGCAAAGAGCACGTGCCGGTTTCAATCTACCTCGTCAATGGCATCAAGCTGCAAGGCAATATCGAGTCGTTCGACCAGTACGTCGTCCTGTTGCGCAACACCGTGACGCAGATGGTCTACAAGCATGCGATTTCCACCGTCGTGCCGGCCCGCGCCGTGAATTTCCGCGTGGACGACACGGCCGAGGGCTGATCTTTCGCGGTTCGCTCCGCATGGTTCCGGCAGGCCCGTCGCATCGAGACACGGCCGCCAATTGCCGGTGTCGCGCCGGGGCCTGATGCTCCGGTTCGACACCAAACGACGCCCGGCCAGCCTGGTCGCAGCGTGGCTGTGACAACGGACATGCTTCACCCTGGTGCATTCCGCCACGGATAGCAGCCCGCCTCGAGCGTCTCCCCGGCCAGGGCTCATGCATCGCGGCATCCGTCGCAGCCCTCCAGTCGGTTTCAAACCGTTTTCCTTTCTCGCGTTTCGCGCTCCTCCCGTTTGCAATCTAGAGCCACCTCCAATTCCGAGCCATCCCGCGCCATCCTGGTCGGTGTCGATTTCGGCAAGCATGATTTCCAGGAAAGCCTGAGCGAACTGGCGTTGCTGACGTCGACCGCGGGCTCCACGCCGGTGCATATGCTCACCGGCCGGCGCTCGCGTCCAGACCCGGCGCTGTTCATCGGATCCGGCAAGGCGGAGGAGCTCAAGGAGGCCGCCGATGCGCTCGATGCCGACGTGGTGGTGTTCAACCACACGCTCAGCCCGGCCCAGCAGCGCAACCTCGAGCGCTTCCTGCAGCGCCACGTGATCGACCGTACCGGCCTGATCCTGGATATCTTCGGCCAGCGGGCGCAGAGCCACGTCGGCAAGGTGCAGGTCGAGCTGGCCCAGGTCCAGTACCAGGCCTCGCGGCTGGTCCGTGCCTGGAGTCACCTGGAGCGGCAGAAGGGCGGTATCGGCATGCGTGGCGGCCCGGGCGAGCGTCAGCTCGAACTGGACCGCCGTCTCCTCGACGAGCGCGCCAAGCGGCTGAAGGCGGACCTGGCGCGGCTGCAGCGCCAGCACAGCACCCAGCGCCGGGCGCGGGCGCGCAACGATACCCTGAGCATCTCGCTGGTCGGCTACACCAATGCCGGCAAGTCGACGCTGTTCAATGCCCTGACCAAGGCGCGCGCCTACGCTGCCGACCAGCTCTTCGCCACGCTCGATACCACCTCGCGCCGGCTGTACCTGGACGGCCTGGGCAATGTGGTGCTGTCGGATACCGTCGGCTTCATCCGCGATCTGCCCACCCAACTGGTGGCCGCTTTCCGCGCCACGCTGGAAGAGACCGTGCACGCGGACCTGCTGCTGCACGTGGTCGACGCCTCCAGCCCGGTGCGGCACGAACAGGTCGAGCAGGTCAATCGCGTGCTGGCCGAGATCAACGCCGACGACATTCCGCAGATCATCGTGATGAACAAGATCGATGCCGCCCCGGAACTGCTCGAGCAGGGCCCGCGGGTGGAGCGCAACGAGGACGGCGTGCCCACCCGCGTATTCGCCAGCGCGCGCGACGGCATCGGCCTGGATGCATTGCGCGAGGCCGTGGTGGAAGTGGCGCGCTGGCTCGCCGAGCAGCCGCCGGAACGTCCGCCGCTAGACCAGCGTTTTGCCGATGCGCATGCGCGCTACGACGACGATCACGCTGACGATCCCCACGGCGGCGACGCCGGTGTGGATCCGGAAGAACCCGGCACGCAGTGACCCAGTTCGGCGGAAATCGCGGCCAGATTGCCCCAAATAGGCAAAAGTGGCGTCGATGACTGTTAGAATCCCCTTGTTCCAACTATCCCGGACCCGTGCACTTCATGCCCCAGTTTCCCCGGAATCCCGAATCGAGCCATGCCTTTGGCAGCCGCGCTGGTGGCCGCAATGGCGGCTATGCCCCGTCGCGGACGGCCTGGCAGCGCTTGCGCGCGATCCTGTCGTTGAACGATCCACGTTGGGGTCGGGGCGATGATGAAGACAAGGATAAGGACAAGGACAGCCGCGATAACAATCGCCAGCAGAACCAGCGTCCTCCCCAGGACGGCCCCCCCGATCTCGACGAGCTCTGGCGCGATTTCAATCGCCGCCTGAACGGCCTGCTCGGCCGCAAGGAAAACGGCGGTGGCGGTAACAACCAGGGCTTTGGCGGCGGTGCGCGCACGCCGGGCAAGGGCTCGGGCATCGGCGCGGGCGTGGTGGTGGTCGCCGCGGTCGGTATCTGGCTGGCCAGTGGCTTCTTCATGGTGCAGGAAGGCCAGACCGCCGTCATCCTTCAGTTCGGCAAGTTCAAGTACACCACCGGCCCGGGTATCAACTGGCGCCTGCCGTACCCGATCCAGTCGGCGGAGATCGTCAACCTGTCGGGCGTGCGTTCGGTGGAAGTGGGCCGTTCCACCTCGATCAAGGACAGCAACCTGAAGGACGCGTCCATGCTGACGCAGGACGAGAACATCATCGACGTCCGCTTCACGGTGCAGTACGACATCCAGGACGCAAGCGAATTCCTGTTCTACAACAAGACCGACCGTGGCGGCGACGAGGAACTGGTGACCCAGGCCGCCGAGACCTCGGTGCGGGAAATCGTCGGCCGCAACAAGATGGACGCGGTGCTCTACGAGAACCGCGAGCAGATCGCGCAGAACCTGGCCAAGTCGATCCAGTCGATCCTGACCGCGTACAAGACCGGCATCCGCGTGATCTCCGTCAACGTGCAGAGCGTGCAGCCGCCCGAGCAGGTGCAGGCTGCCTTCGATGACGTCAACAAGGCCAGCCAGGACAGGGAACGCGCCATCAGCGAAGGCCAGGCCTACGCCAACGACGTGATCCCGCGCGCCAAGGGTACCGCCGCGCGCCTGAACGAAGAAGCCGAAGCCTACAAGGCGCGGGTGACCGCCCAGGCCGAAGGCGATGCCTCGCGCTTCCGCCAGGTCCAGGCCGAATACGCCAAGGCCCCGCAGGTGACGCGCGACCGCATCTACATTGAGACCATGCAGCAGATCTATACCAATTCGACCAAGGTGCTGGTGGATTCGCGCCAGGGCAACAATCTCCTCTATCTGCCGCTGGACAAGCTGATGGCGCAAACGCAGGGTGCCGCGCCGGCTTCCGGCAGCGCCGCGCCGCAGACGCCGGCTGCTGGTAGTGGCACATCTCCCGCGCCGGATGCCGGCGGCGATACCCGGTCGCGCGAGCTGTTGCGCAACCGTGACCGCGATTCGCGCTGAGGAGCCCCGACATGAACCGACTGATTTCCGCAGTAATCGGCCTCTTCATCGTGCTGGCGATCGGCTCCTCGATGGTGTTCGTGGTGGACCAGCGGCAGTACGCCGTGGTGTTCGCCTTTGGCCAGATCAAGCAGGTGGTGAACGAGCCCGGTCTGCACTTCAAGCTGCCGCCGCCGCTGCAGAACGTGGTCTTCATGGACCGGCGCCTGCTGACCATCGACGTGGCCGCCTCCGAGCGTTTCCTGACCGCCGAGAAGAAGAGCATGGTGGTGGACTGGTTCGTCAAATGGCGCATCACCGATCCGCGCAAGTTTTTCGTTGCCTTCAACGGCAATGTCCGCGGGGCGCAGGACCGCATGACCCAGCGTATCGACTCCGTTGCCCGTGAGGAATTCGGCAAGCGCACGGTGGCGGAACTGGTCGCCGGCGAGCGCGAGAAGGTGATGCAGAATATCCGTGCCGCCATGGCCGACTATGCCCAGTCCGTTGGCGTCGAGATCATCGACGTGCGCCTGAAGCGTGTCGACCTGCTGCCCGCGATCAGCGAATCGGTGTACCGCCGCATGGAGGCCGAGCGCAAGCGCGTTGCCAACGAGCTGCGCTCCACCGGCGCCGCCGAAGGCGAAAAAATCCGTGCCGACGCCGACCGCCAGCGTGAGGTGGTGCTGGCCGAGGCCTACCGCGACGCGCAGAAGATCAAGGGCGAGGGCGATGCCCGCGCCTCGCAGATCTATGCCGAATCGTTCGGCCGCGATCCGCAGTTCGCCCAGTTCTGGCGCAGCATGGAAGCCTATCGCAATACCTTCCGCGACAAGCGCGACGTGCTGGTGCTGGAGCCGAATTCCGACTTCTTCCGCTTTATGC
>NZ_JARJLM010000421.1 GCF_029335485.1 Cupriavidus basilensis | reverse complement strand
GATATGTTGCAACTTAGCCGCTTTTTGCCCCTGCAGATTTCCCTGGATGCGTCGTAATCTTCAAACGCGCCAACCGGCGCTGCAACCAGATAGGAAATCATGTCCGAACGCCTCATCATGCTTGACGTCCCCGGTGTCCTCTACTCGAGCCGCTCCGAGGCTCGGCTGGGCGGGATTCCCGATACCGGCACCCTGCGCGACGTCCGTTTCTTCGATCCCGTCGCCCTTGGTTTCGTGCGTCGGCTGTTTGGTCTCGCCGGCGCCCGCGTGGTGGTATCCGAGGCATGGCGCCGCGGCGTCCCGGCGGCGATCCTGCAGCAGCTCGACCTGCAGATCGAAGGCATGACACCCGACGTGCCCGGCGGCCACGCCGCGCGCATCGCGGCCTACTTCGCGCACCGGCCTGCGCCGCAGGCGTTCGCCATCCTGACCTGCGACACGGCATCGCTGCGCGATGAGCAATACGCAGACCTGCGCCCGCACGTGGTGGCGGTGAACCCGGCAGAGGGACTGACGCCGGCCAATTTCAAACAGGCGCTCGATCTGCTTGGCGTGGCCTGCCCGTCCACGCTGTGCCTCGATACCCAGCCCGACGCCGGCCTCGAAGCCCGGCTGCGACACCTGCGCCTGCTGGCCAGGGAAGCACCCGCGCGCTTCGAGGCTGGCACCATCGCGACGCCGCTGTTGCAGGCGGTACCCGAGCTGGCGCTGCCGGTGCGGCAGCCCGCGCAGGCGCCGGCGCACGCCTGACACCTGC
>NZ_JARJLM010000420.1 GCF_029335485.1 Cupriavidus basilensis | reverse complement strand
CCCGATAAGCCAGCCCCCCTGCAAGGGGTCGCTTTCTTTTGGTTACTTTTCTTTACGAGTAAAGAAAAGTGACACCTCCATGTGCCCAAGATCCCGACGCCACTCCGCCTTTAGGCCCTGCAACCCTAAATCAGGTCCCTACAAAATTCCAATAAAAAAGAAACCGCATCACTTAATTTTAAAAAAGCCATTAAACCAGAACGGTTGGATGGCAGTACGTAGAATAAAAAAGATGGAATAAGCCGAACGCATATCAACGTTGTGGGAATCCGACGTTAGCAAGAACACGCTGGATTTTGGCGCACCTGCTGGTTTTGTGCTTCATGCGGCACTTATAGAATAACTTCGGGCTTTCCCGCCCTTGCACGCATCGGCAAGCTTTATGCACGGCCAGACAAGCCACGGCAAGGACGCAATGCTAACTTCGCTCTCCATGACAAGGCAGTTGCCAGATGCCCAACCCCACCGGAGACAACGATGAATGCACCCGTAGCAGCCCGCGGCCTGGACCAGGCCATCCGCAATGCCATGCTGATCGACGGCGAGTGGCGCCAGGCCGCGTCCGGCGAGACCTTCGCCGTGTTCGATCCCGCTACCGGCGAGGAGATCGCGCGCGTGCCGGCGGGCGCGGCGGCGGATATCGATGCCGCCGTCGCTGCTGCCGGACGCGCCTTTGCCAGCGGCCCGTGGCGCGCCATGATGCCGGCCCAGCGCGAGCGCCTGCTGCTCAAGCTGGCCGACCTGGTGGAGCAGCATGGCGACGAACTGGCTCGTCTTGAAACCCTGAACAACGGCAAGCTGCTGGCCTTCTCGCAAGGGTTGGAAGTGGGCGGCAGCGCGCAATGGCTGCGCTATATGGCCGGCTGGGCCACCAAGATCGAAGGCAGCACGCTGGACGTGTCGGTGCCGTTCCCGCCGGGCACGCGCTACAGCGCCATGACGCGGCGCTCGCCGGTGGGCGTGGTGGGCGCCATCGTGCCGTGGAATTTCCCCTTGCTGATGGCGGTCTGGAAGATCGCGCCGGCGCTGGCCTGCGGTTGCACGGTGGTGCTCAAGCCCGCCGAGGAAACGCCGCTGACCGCGCTGCGGCTGGCCGAACTGGCGCTGGAGGCGGGTTTCCCGGCCGGCGTGCTCAACGTGGTGACCGGTGACGGCGTGCCCGGCGCGGCGCTGGTCGCGCATCCCGGTGTCAACAAGATCACCTTCACCGGCTCCACCGAGGTGGGCCGCCTGATCGGGGCGCGCTGCGGCCAGGATATCCGCCGCGTTTCGCTGGAGCTGGGCGGCAAGAGCCCGGTGATCGTGCTGGACGATTGCGATCCGGCGCATGCCATCCAGGGCGCGGCCGGCGCCATCTTCCTCAACCAGGGCCAGGTCTGCACGGCCGGCTCGCGCCTGTACGTGGCGCGCCGGCACTACGACCAGGTGGTCGAAGGGCTGGGCAAGGTGGCGAACGCCACGGTGCTGGGTTCCGGCCTCGACCCGGCCAGCCAGATGGGGCCGCTGGTGTCGGCGCGCCATCGCGACAAGGTGATGGGGCTGATCGGTACCGGCCGCAGCGAAGGCGCGGAGATCGTGGCGGGTGGCGATGCGCTGGACCGGCCCGGCTACTTCGTCCGGCCCACGGTGGTGGCCAATGCGGCATGCAAGGACCTGACGCTGGTGCGCGAGGAAGTCTTCGGGCCGGTGGTGGTGGCCATGCCGTTCGACGATCCCGAGGCCGTGCTGGCCGAGGCCAACCGCTCGGAGTACGGCCTGGGCGCCAGCATCTGGAGCAACGACCTGCGCGCGGTGCAGCGCCTGGTCGACGGGCTGGATGCCGGCACGGTCTGGGTCAATACGCACAATATCGTCGATCCCAATATGCCGTTCGGCGGCTACAAGGCTTCCGGGGTCGGGCGCGAGCATGGCCGCTCGGCCATCGAGGCCTACACCGAGATCAAGTCGGTCTGCATCGCTTACTAAAGCGAAGACGGCAGCGAACCGCATCGATCCGCCGCGCTTGCCGCCTGGCAGCGCGGCGGCTTCCTTGCGTCTCGACACCCAATGTCCTGTTATATCAAGCCGAGGATCGTCGGGGTAATCCCGGGTGTGTAAAACGCACGCGCTCGCGCCATTCTTAGGCTTTGCAAATCCCGTGGCACGGGCCGGCCATCGCCGGCGTGCCGTTGGGCAGACGCTGGCACGGAACCAGCCTGGCGTTCCCCGCAAAAGAAGCAAGAAGAAATAAGAAAGAGGAGACACAATGAGCCACCAATCCAAGCGGGTTTTCTCCTGCGGCCAGGGTGCCGCGCCGCGCGCCGGCAATCAACGCCGCTTGCCTCGCGCGATGGCCGTCTTTGCGGTGGGCCTGGCCGTGGCCTCGCTGGCGGCCGCCCAGGCCAAGGCGCCCGGCAAGGTGGCGAGCGCCGACCATATCCGTGCCGTGACCCGAAGCGTGGATGGCGCCTTTATCGAAGCCAACGCCGCCAACACGCCCGACTGGCCCAGCTATGGCCTGGACTACGCGGAAACCCGCTTCAGCCGGCTCTCGCAGATCAACGCGGACAATGTGAAGGACCTCGGGCTGGCCTGGTCCTATGACATGGAATCCACGCGCGGGGTGGAAGCCACGCCGCTGGTGGTGAACGGCATCATGTACGTCAGCGCCTCGTGGAGCGTGGTGCATGCCATCGATACCCGCACCGGCAAGCGCATCTGGACCTTCGACCCCAAGGTCGACAGGTCGATCGGCTACAAGGGCTGCTGCGACGTTGTCAATCGCGGCGTGGCGCTCTACCAGGGCAAGGTGTTCGTCGCCTCCTACGATGGCCGCTTGATCGCGGTCGATGCCGGCACCGGCCGCAAGCTGTGGGAAAAAGACACCATCATCGACCGCAGCCACTCCTACACCATCACCGGCGCGCCGCGCGTGTTCAAGGGCAAGGTCATCATCGGCAATGGCGGCGCCGAGTACGGCGTGCGCGGCTATATCACTGCCTACGATGCCAACAGCGGCGAGCAGAAATGGCGCTGGTTCACCGTGCCGGGAGATCCCGGCAAGCCGTTCGAGGACGAGTCGATGGCCAAGGCGGCCAAGACCTGGGACCCGGCCGGCAAATGGTGGGAAGCCGGCGGCGGCGGCACCGCCTGGGATACGCTGGCCTTCGACCCGGAACTCAACCTGATGTACGTGGGCACGGGCAATGGCTCGCCCTGGTCGCGCAGCAAGCGCAGCCCGGCCGGCGGCGATAACCTGTACCTGGCCTCCATCGTCGCGCTCGACCCGGATACCGGCAGGTACGTCTGGCACTACCAGGAAACCCCCGGCGACAACTGGGACTACACCTCCACCCAGCCCATGATCCTGGCCGACCTGAACATCGGCGGCAAGGCGCGCAAGGTGATACTGCACGCGCCCAAGAACGGTTTCTTTTTCGTCATCGACCGCACCAACGGGCAGTTCATCTCGGCCAGGAACTTCGTCGATGTGAACTGGGCCACCGGCTACGACCAGAACGGCCGCCCCATCGAATTGCCGGAAGCGCGCGCCGGCGACAAGCCGTATGACGCCATCCCCGGCCCCTATGGCGCGCACAACTGGCATCCGATGTCGTTCAATCCGCAGACCGGCCTGGTCTACCTGCCGGCCCAGCATGTGCCGCTGAACCTGATGGACGACAAGAACTGGACCTTCAACGGCAAGCAGCCCGGCCAGCCGCACGGCAACGTGGGCTGGAACACCGCGAAATTCCTCAATGTCGAAGCGCCGGCCAGCAAGCCGTTTGGCCGCCTGATCGCCTGGGACCCCGTGCAGCAGAAGGCGGTCTGGACCCAGGAGCAGGTCTCGCCGTGGAATGGCGGCACGCTGACCACGGCCGGCAACCTGGTGTTCCAGGGCACTGCCGATGGCCGCTTCATCGCCTACAACGCCACCACCGGCGCCAAGCTGTGGGAATCGCCCACCGGCACCGGCGTGATTGCCGCGCCGGTGAGCTATATGGTCGACGGCAAGCAGTATGTGTCGGTCGCGGTCGGCTGGGGCGGTGTCTACGGGCAAGCCCAGCGCGCCACCGAGCGGCAGGGGCCGGGCACGGTCTACACTTTCGCGGTGGGCGGCAAGGCGCCGCTGCCGGCCTTCGTGCAGTACCGCGCGGGCGAACTGCTGTCGGGCGTGAAGTACGACCCGGCCAACGTGGCGGCCGGCACGGCGCTCTACGTCAGCAACTGCGTGCTCTGCCACGGTGTGCCTGGCGTGGACCGCGGCGGCAATATTCCCAACCTCGGCTATATGAATACCGCCTACATCCAGAACCTGGACAAGTTCATCTTCAAGGGGCCCGCCATGGCACGGGGCATGCCGGACTTCAGCGGCAGGCTGAGCATGGAGGACGTCGAGAAGATCAAGGCCTTCATCCAGGGGACGGCCGACGCGATCCGGCCCAAGTAGGCCGCGGGGCCAGGGGGCGGCACCGCTGGAAGCCATCCGATCGATGGCCCCATCGATCCATCGATCCATCGATTCATCATCTGACGGGAGGAGTATGGCAGGCATCAACGGCGGCGCGCGAAGCCGGAGACGGGGTTCCGGACTGGCTTCCCGCCGGCTGTGTTACGTGGCGGCCGCCATGTTCGCCACCGGGCCGGGCGTTGCACCGGCCGAGGAAACGCTCCCCGACGTAGTGGTGAGCGCCAGCCGGGCCGAGCAAAAGCGCTTCGACGCGCCAGCCGCGATCGATAGCGTTGCCGTCGATTCGCTGGCCGCGCCAGGTCCCCTGATCAATCTGTCCGAGTTGCTGACTGGCGTGCCCGGCGTGGCGGCGCGCGAGCGCCAGAACTACGCGCAAGACCTGCAGCTCGCGGTGCGGGGTTTTGGCAGCCGCTCCACCTTCGGCGTGCGCGGCGTGCGGCTGTTCGTCGACGGCATTCCCGCCACCATGCCGGACGGGCAGGGCCAGGCCGCCACCGCCGATCTCACCAATGCCAGCCGCATCGAGGTCTTGCGCGGGCCCTTTGCCCAGCTCTATGGCAACGCCTCGGGCGGGGTGGTGCAGATCTTCACGCCCGATCCGCCCAAGGCGCCGATGGCGCGCGCCACCTCCGGCCTTGGTTCGGATGGGCAGTGGATGGCCGGCGTGACGGTGGGCGGCGGCAATGACAGGATTGGCGCCGTACTGGACGCCTGGACCTTCGATACCGACGGCTATCGCGACCACAGCGCGGCGCGGCGCCGCCAGCTCAATGCCAAGGTGGTGGCCGAGCCGGTGGCTGGCACCAAGGTCACCGCGCTGTTCAACAGTTTCAGCCAGCCGCTGGCGCAGGACCCGCTCGGCCTGACGCGGGCGCAGGCCGACGCCAACCCGCGCCAGGCGGTGGCGCTGGCCAGCCAGTTCAATACCCGCAAGACCGTCGACCAGAACCAGGGCGGCGTGCTGGTGGAGCAGCGGCTGAGCGAAAAGGACAGCCTCGAATTCCGCATCTACGGCGGTACCCGCCAGCTGACCCAGTACCTGGGTTTCAGCGGCATCGCGCCGAGCTCGGCGGGCGGCATTGTCGATATCGACCGTACTTACGGCGGCGGTGCGCTCTCCTGGCACCACAACACCACGCTGGCCGGGCTGCCGCTGACGTGGAGCGCCGGGGCCGATGCCGACGCCATGCGCGATGCCCGCACCGGCTATGTCAACCAGAACGGTACGCAGGGCGCCCTGCGCCGCGACGAAACCGACAAGGCGCGCAGCCTGGGCGCCTTTGCCCAGTTCGACTGGACCTGGCACCCCGCGTGGCGCCTGGTGGGCGGCGTGCGCGCCAGCCAGGTCCGGCTGCGCATCGACGATCATTTCGTGACCGCCGCCAGTCCCGACGACAGCGGCACTGCCACGTACAACAACGTGAGCCCGGTGCTGGGCGTGGTCTGGCAGGGGCTGGATTCGCTCAATGTCTATGCCAACCTGGGCCGCGGCTTCGAGACGCCGACGCTGACCGAGGTGGCCTACGGTCCTGGCGGCACCGGCACCAACCTTGGCCTGCAGCCATCCAGCAGCCGCCAGGGCGAGCTTGGCGTCAAGTGGCAAGCCAATGGCCAGCGCCTGGAGGCTGCCTTGTTCGATGCCGGCAGCCATAACGAGATCGTGCCGCTATCCAACGACAACGGCCGCAGCGTCTACCAGAATGTCGGCGGCGTGCGCCGGCGCGGGCTGGAACTGGGCTGGCACGGCGCCTTCGGCCCGGGGCAGCGGTTCGGCACCGGCCTGGCCTATACCTGGCTCGATGCTTCCTTTGGCGACGCCTTCCGCAATGCGCAAGGGCAGACCGTCGCCGCCGGCAACCGCCTGCCCGGCACCGCCCGCCATAGCCTGAGCGCCGAGGCGACTTACCGGCCGCTGGCCGGGCTGACGCTGGGGGTGGAGATGCGGGTGGAAGGGCGGGTCTTCGCCGATGACCTGAACACCCAGGCCGCGCCGGGCTACGCCAGCTTCAACCTGCGTGCCGGCTATGCCTTCCGCGTGGGCAAGGTGCGCTGGTTCGCGTTTGGCCGCATCGACAATCTCGCCGACCGGCGCTACATCGGCTCGGTGATCGTCAATGAAAGCAATGGGCGGTACTTCGAGCCGGCGCCGGGAAGGCGGTTTTTTGTGGGGCTGAGGGCGGAGATCTGAGACGCATCCAGCGGGCATGCGGGTGGTTCCGCCACCGGTTCGCGGCAAAATCACCCCGCACGGCCGCCGCCGCGATTTGGCTCGGCTACACTGTCACGGTGCCTGGCCCTGC
>NZ_JARJLM010000041.1 GCF_029335485.1 Cupriavidus basilensis | reverse complement strand
GCTGCTTGAGATCGTGCACGATCGGCTCCGGTCCCTGGCCGTGGCGTATGAACAGCCGCAGCTTCCCGCTGGGGTCGAATACATAGCTGCCCGCCGAGTGGTCCATGGTGTAGTTGGACGGCGACGTACCCGGCACCTTGGCGTAGAACACCTTGAAATCCTTGGCGATCTTCTGCAGCGCGGCATCGTCAGCCGGGCGCATGCCCAGGAAACGCGGGTCGAAAGCCGGCACGTATTGCGCCAGCAAGGCCTGCGTATCGCGCTCGGGGTCGACGGTCACAAACAGCACCTGCACCTTGCCGGCATCCGGCCCCAGCTGCTCCATCACCGCCTTGAGTTCGGCCAGCGTGGTCGGGCAGACATCCGGGCAATGCGTGTAGCCGAAGAACATCACCACCGCCTTGCCCTTGAAGTCGGCCAGCGTCCGCACCTTGCCGTTGTGATCGGTCAGGACAAAGTCCTTGCCGAATTCGCTGCCGCCGGTGATATCGACGTTCTTGAAGGATGCCCGCGGCTGGCCGCAAGCAGCAAGCAGCAGGGAGCACAGCGCCAGCAGGAAGAACCTGCGGAAGCTCGCGAAGGTGGGCAGGAGGCTTGGAGGAAGGCGGTTTGGCATGCGGATTCAAGGAGTTCTGACGGCCCGGAACAGCCCGGAGAGAGTCCGGGCACGGCAAGGTCACATTGACGGATTACAGCAGTATCGCCGATCGGGGCCGCCACGCGCTCACGCCGCGACAAGATGTCGCAAGCCGTGGCGCGGATTCCGTTGCCGCCGCGGGCCGCTCAGGCCTGCGGCAGGAACTTGAAATAGTGATCGATCAGCAGCGCGGCGAACAGCAGCGAGAGATAAAGGATCGAAAAACGGAAAGTGCGCTGCGCCAGCGCATCCGAATAGTTGCGGAACAGCTTCAGCGCGTACGCCAGGAAAATGCCCCCCAGGACCAGCGCGGCCACCAGGTAGATATAGCCGCACATGCCGTACACAAAGGGCAGCAGCGTGGCCGCGATCATGATCAGGGTGTACAGCAGGATGTTCAGCAGCGTGAAGCGCTCGCCGTGCGTCACCGGCAGCATGGGCAGGCCCGATTTGGCATAGTCGGCGCGGCGGTACAGCGCGAGGGCCCAGAAGTGCGGCGGCGTCCAGGTGAAGATGATCAGCACCAGGAACCAGGCCTCGGCCGGCACGTCGCCGGCCACGGCCGCCCAGCCCAGCGCCGGCGGCATGGCCCCGGACAAGCCTCCGATCACGATATTCTGCGGTGTGGCCGGCTTCAGCAGAATGGTGTACACCACCGCGTAGCCAACGAAGGTGGCGACCGTCAGCCACATCGTCAGGTCGTTGGTATACACATGCAGCAGCCACATCCCCGCGCCACCCAGCACGGCGGAAAACACCAGGGTCTGCGCCGTGGTGATTTCGCCGGTGGCCGAAGGGCGCCAGGCGGTGCGGCGCATCAGCGCATCGATTTTTTGTTCGACCAGGCAGTTAATGGCGAAAGCCGCGCCCGCCAGCAGCCAGATGCCGGCGGCCCCACCGATCAGCACTGGCCACGGCACCATGCCGGGCGTGGCCAGGAACATGCCGATGATGGCGCAGAAGACGGCCAGCTGCGTCACGCGTGGCTTGGTCAGGGCGGCGTATTGGCGGACCAGGTGACGAACCCGTCCGAAGGGATGAGTGTGGGTAGCTGTAACCACTGGGGAGTTCTTGTCTTTCATGTGGCGCGCGCGGCGGCCGGCACGTCCGTGGCAATGTCTGCGGACCGGGCCGCGAGCCCTACATTGTAGTTGAGGCGGACCAGCAGCAGCAGCAAGACCGCCGCGCCGCCGTTATGCGCCACCGCGGCCACCAGCGGCCAGTCGAACACGATGTTGGAAAGCCCGGTGGCCAGCTGCAGCACCAACATGCCAAGCAGCCAGCCGGCGCTGCGCGCCAGCCCGGCAAAACGGCGCGCCTGCAAGCCGAACCAGGCCAGGAAGGCCAGCACCACGAAGGCAAAGCCGCGATGCACCCAATGGATCGCCACCAGCGCGGCGTGGGGAATGTAATCGCCGTCCGCGGTCATGCCGAGCTGGCGCCACAGGGTGAAGCCGTGGCGGAAGTCCATCTCGGGCACCATCTGGCCGTTGCACAGCGGGAAATCGGTACAGGCCAGCACCGCGTAGTTGGTGCTCACCCAGCCGCCGAGGAATATCTGCAGTACCAGCAGGGCCAGCGCAACGCGCGCCGGCCAGCGCAGCGCCCCGGCCGCGGGCGCGATCGTCCCCCGCGGATCGTTGCGCGAGCCGAGCCAGATCAGCGCCGCCAGCAGGCTCATGCCCAGCATCAGGTGCGTGACCACGATGATGGGCTGCAGCTTGAGCGTCACGGTGAAGGCGCCGAAGGCGCCCTGCACGCACACCAGCAGCAGCACGCCGGTGGCAAACCAGGGCGACTGCCTGAGTTCGCGGCGCTTGACCCAGGCCAGCACCATCAGCGTGATGATCAGTACGCCCACCGCCATGGCGAAGTAGCGGTGGATCATCTCGATCCACGCCTTGGTGATGGTGACGGGCCCGCTGGGCAAGGCAGTCTCGGCGGCACGGATCGGCTCCATGGCCGAATGCGGATTGGAGTGGCCATAGCATCCCGGCCAGTCCGGGCAGCCCAGGCCCGAGTCGGTCAGCCGCGTGAAGCTGCCGAACATGATCAGGTCCAGCGTCAGGAAGGCGGTGATCCACACCAGCTTGCGGTATTTGTTGCGGTCTCCCTTGACCAGTACGTAGCTGAGAGGGAACAGCGCAATCAGGACGCCGATGATGGCGAGTTGGAGCAGCATGCGCGTCTCACCCGATATGAGAGTACTTGAGCAGCTTCTTCAGGTCCGAACTCATTTTCTTGGGGTCTGGATCCTTGGGGAAGCGCATCATCAGGTTTCCCAGCGGGTCTACCAGGAACAGGGTGTCCTCGATCCGGGCGCCAGGCTCCGCGGGCAGCCATTTCTGCAGCGCGGCGCGGTCGGCGCGCAGGAAGCGCACCCCGGCGTAGGGCTCATTGTAGGCGGCCGAAAGGCGGGCATCGATCGGGCCGTCGTCGCTGACCAGCCACACCGGCACGATGCGCTCGCGGTCCTGGCCCTGGCCCGCGCGGATCTGGCGGATGGTGAACAGTTTCCTGGCGCAGGCTTCGTCGCAGGCCGCACCGTCGGCCGATACCAGCAGCCACTTGCCCTTGAAACTGTCGAGAGGCACCGACTCCGCACGCTCGTTGCCGACCTGCGCCGCCGGCATGGGGCGCTGCGGCTCGATCAGCGTGCCGTAGTTGGTCTGCCCGCCCGCCGGCCGGAACACGTAGTAGGTCAGGTAGGAGGCGATCACCGGCGAAGCGCACACCAGCAACAGCAGCAGCATCTGCATGCGGCCGCGGCGGGTGCGGGCATCGATGCGCGGATCTTGCGGCGCGGCGCGGGCGGCCTGGGCCGAAGCGGGATCTGGTTGTTGCATGGCGTTTCGTCGGTCTGTCGGTCTGTCGGTCTGTCTGTCGTTATCAGCGGCGGCGGTCATCTGACCGCCACGTTCCATAGGGGTTCGCTGCCGGGTGCGTGCCGTATCGCGGGCTAGCCCGCCGGCGGCCTCAGGCCGCCATGCGCGCCGCGCGCCGCCAGCTCAGCGTCACCAGCAGCACCAGGGTCAGCGCGGCCAGCCCGAACCACTGGAAGGCATAGCCATAGTTGCGGTCCGCACCGCTATCTGCCGGCGCCCAGTCGCGTTCGAGCCCGTCGCCGCTGTCGTTGCGCTGCTCCAGCACAAAGGGCTGCAAAGGCACGCCGAGTTCCCTGGAGAAAGCGGCAAGATCCACATTCTGGCGGATTTTCCGGCCCGCCTCCGCGCTAGCGCCCTGGCCCAGGCTGAAGACTCTGGGCACCGTGGAGAGCGCGGTACCGTCCAGCACCACCTCCCCCCCGGGCGTCGGGAACGGTGCGATGCGCGTACGATCCTGAGCGTCGCGGGGCAGCCAGCCACGCAGCACCAGCACCGCCGGCGCGCCAGCATCTTCCGTCGCGACGCGCAGCGGCGTCAGCACCATGAAACCGGCACGGCTGTCGGTTCCGTTGCCGTGGGGGCGATTGTCCAGCAAAACGGTGTGGTCTGCATCGAAGCGGCCGCGCACGCGGACCCGCCGCTCCGCCACCTGGCCCTCGACCAGGGTACGT
>NZ_JARJLM010000419.1 GCF_029335485.1 Cupriavidus basilensis | reverse complement strand
CCCGGAACGCAAGCCCTGCCCATGCAACACCTCAGCCCCGCCGACGCGCAAACACTGCTCAGCGAGTCCCCCGACGCGCTCTTCATCGACTGCCGCAGTGAAATGGAATACCTGTTCGTCGGCCACCCCAAGGGCGCCCACAACGTGCCCTGGAACGACGGCCCGGACTGGGAGGTGAACCCGCATTTCGTGCAGGCCGTGAAGAAACTGGCGGGCCAGGCGTCGGCCCGGCCCGTGCTGCTGATCTGCCGCAGCGGCAACCGCTCGACAGCGGCCGCGCGCGCCCTGGAGGGCGCCGGCTTCACCACGGTATTCAATGTGCTGCATGGCTTCGAGGGTGACCTGGACGCCGAGCGTCATCGCAATACGCTCAACGGCTGGCGCCATGCCGGCCTGCCCTGGGAGCAGTACTGAGCCCGCATTGAAGCGGGACCGTGGCGGGACGGAACCAGCCGCCAACAAAGCAGAAGCCCGCGCGTGTGAACGGCGCGGGCTTCTGCTTTGTCCGGCGAGGCTCGCTTCCTCCGCC
Source organism: Cupriavidus basilensis (assembly GCF_029335485.1). Lineage (GTDB taxonomy): Bacteria > Pseudomonadota > Gammaproteobacteria > Burkholderiales > Burkholderiaceae > Cupriavidus > Cupriavidus basilensis_E. Next base: position 10,390 of record NZ_JARJLM010000419.1, on the reverse strand, counting down.
CCCCGGGGGGGACGGAGGTCGCCGCAGCCTTAGTGCATTACCAGCGGATGGGTCATCACCGTATCGAACTTGCCAAGGAAATCATCCACCTCTTCCACCGACGGCTCGCTCTCGATCAGACGCTTCACGTCCGCGCGAAAGCTCTCGGCCATCTGGCCGCCGAGGAATATCTCGCGTTTCAGGTTCTTGTCGACGATTTCATAGCCGCCAGAGGCAAGAGGCGCATGCTCGACATCCGCACCAAACTCGACAATGCAGTAATTGTCGCTGTTGTAGATCATTTGCATGGCATACCTCCTGGCTGTCATGGGTAAGCGGTGGGCAACGACTGATACTGGTTATTGCATATGCCGGCACGCTGGCCGGCTGCCCTCCGCGACTTCACCTCCAAGCTGAGGGTGTTCGCCAGGTTTTCAAGGTTTTGCTTCGGCGAACCGCTCGATACATCGCGCTGTGAAAGCGTTCCCTCACTATGTTGGGCAACGGCGGCGACCGCAAGTTCTTGAGTTGCGCGGGAAAAGATATCGCCTCAGGGTGCCGCGCACTGTGCCCCGCAAGCCGCATTGCCGAGGAAGGCGTCGAGGGCGGCGTGAAAGCGGCCGGCCTGCTCCAGATGGGCCAGGTGCGCGGCCTGGGGCAGGATTTCGAGGCGGGCGCCCGGAATGGTGGCGGCTATCTCCCGCGCCATCGCCGGCGGCGCGCCCTCGTCCTCCTCGCCCACCACCACCAGCGTGGGGCAATGGATGCGCGCGATCGCCCCCGCCAGGTCGAACGCCATGATGGCCAGGGCAGTGCCCACATAGCCGTGCACCGGCGTGGACAGGATCATCTCGCGAACGCGCTCCACTTCCTCCGGATGCGCGCCGCGGTAGGGCGCGCTCAGCCAGCGCTGCAAGGTGCTGTCGGCCACGCCCGCCATGCCGTGCGCCTCCACATGGCCGATGCGCTCGTGCCACATCGCATGGGCGTTGAGCGGCGTACGGTTGACGGTGTCGACCAGGGTCAGCGACATCAGCCGCTCCGGATGCCGCACGGCCACGGTCTGCCCGACCATGCCGCCCACCGAGACACCGGCGAAATGCGCCTCCGGCACTTCCAGCGCGTCCATCAGGCCGGCCACGTCGTCGGCCAGCCGGATCATCGAATAGGCGCCGATCGGCGCGTCGCTCTGGCCATGGCCGCGCAAGTCGTAGCGCAGCACGCGGTAGCGCGGCGCCAGATGCTGCGCGGTGGCGTCCCACAAGGCGTGGTTGGCGCCAAGCGCATGCGCGAGAATCACCCAGGGGCCGTCGCCCCCGTCGATGCGGACCTGCAGGCTGACATCGCCGACGCGCACGCGGCGGCTTTCGGATGGTGGCAGGATGGCGCTCATGACGGGTCTCCGGTAGTTGGGGCAAACACGATGAACCACCTCGGCGGCCGAGGCGCCGCGGGCTGATGACTCAGTGCAGCGCTTCGCTGTCGCGATGGACCAGGTCGATCTGGGTGCCGTCGGGCTCGGTCTGGCGCAGCTTCACCGGCAACCATTGCAGCGACGGCGCCAGCCACACCTCCACGCGCCGGCTGTCGCCCGCATGCCGCGGCAGGCGCACGAAATGCTTGGCGTGCACGGGGCCGTGGCCGGTATCGACATCTTCCTCCCCTACATACTGCACCTGCATCGGCTCCAGGTCACGCGTATCCGCCACCTCGAAGGTCTCCGTCACGCCGGGCGTGGCATAGCGCTGCGGATTGCCGCGCACCAGCCCCACCAGTTGCAGGAACACGCTGAAGCGGTCCTGCACGGCGGCCGGCAAGGGCACCTGCTTGTCGCGGCCCTCGAACACCAGGGTGCCGGCGCCGTGGTCGAAGCGGGCCGCTTCCTTGCGGTTGCGCCGGCTCTCCTCGTAGCGCTCCGGCGCCAGGCCGCGCTCGCCAAGGGCGCCGCTGCTGTAGAAGGCAAAGCGGAACCAGAGCACGCGCGTTTCCACGTCGAGCCGGTAGTGCGCGCCGTCATGCTGCCAGCGGATCAGGCCGTCCGGGTTTTGTACGCCGTTGACGAAGCTGGAGTAGTGCAGCATCGTCGATGGCGGCGCCGCGTAGCGAGCGCCGTCTTCGGGCGGTGCCTGCGGCGAACTGGCGGCCGCTGGCGCCGTCACGCCGTTGCCGGTCTCGCCCGCGGCGCTGGCCATCGCCGGGCCGGCGCCAGGCGCGGCAAGCAAGGGCGGCGCCTGCGGGGCGGCGGGCTCGGCCGGCACAGGCTCGGGACGCGCAGCGGGAGACGGAGCAGGAAGCGGCTTGCGCGCGGGCGACACGGGACGCGGCGGCACGGCCGCGACAGGTGGCCTGGGCGGTGGCAGCAGGATGGCTTCGATGGCCGGCATGGCGGTCGGATCGCTCGGCACGCCGGGCATATGCATCAGGCCCAGCACCGCCACCAGGTGAGCCGCCAGCACCAGCGCAAGCGCAACCGCCCAGCGCAGGCGGCGCGGGGCCGGCTTATCGGGAGGGGCCGATCGGCCCGTTCGTCGGGCTGACACCAGAATAACCAAGCTCCGAAGAAATCTGCCGTGCGATCTCGCGCACATGCCGGTCGACCGCACCGCCCCATTCTGCATCGAATACGCTCTGCGCGCCGAGCACGATCAGGGCCATCGCGACATGCCCGTTGGCATCGAACACCGGCATCGAGAACGCATTGATGCCCGGCAGCACGCCACCCCGGGTGCGCGCCGCGCCGTGCGCGCGCACGTCCTCGCACACCGCTTCGTAGTCGGCCAGCGACCGTGGCAGCTCGGGCATATCGTCATGACCGCGCTCGGCCAGCTCCCGTTCGACCAGCGGCCGCGTCTGTTGTTTCGGCAGGTAGGCGCCATACAGGCGGCCGGTGGCGGAGTTGAGCATGGGCATCACATCGCCCAGGCGCAGGCTCACCGTGACCGGATGGCTGGACTCCTCCCAATGGACGATGGTCGGGCCGTGGTTGCCCCACACGGCAATGCCGATGGTCTGGTCCATCTCGTCGCGCAGCTGCGACAGGATCGGGCGGGCTTTCTTGACCGGATCGAGCCGGTTCAGGCCCGCCAGGCCCAGCTGCAGCGCAAAGGGGCCCAGATCGTAGCGCCCGCCGACCGGGTCCTGCACCACCATGCCCAGGCGCTGGAAACTGACCAGGTAGCGGTGCGCCTTGGCCGGATTCATGTCGGCGGCAGCGGCCAGGTCGCGCAGCATCATGGCACGCGGCGAGGCGGCCAGCGCCTGCAGCAGCTTGAAGCCGACCTCGATCGACTGGATGCCGGAGCGCAGCTTGGAATCGTCTTCTTCGAGTTCGGTCATGCGGGATCGCTATTTGGCGAAGCAGGGGAGAAAGCCTGGCGAACTGCACATCCCGGATGGGACGGGCAGGCCGGCTGGCGGGTAAATGGTACGTAAATTTACTATAGCGAAATCGATTTACCAATTTTTAAACCGCCGTTAGACTTTGAGCGCACAAATACAGGCCGGGCGCGTCGGTACCGACGGGCAGCACCGGCCAGATCCGGCGCGCGCATGCTGCCCCGCCACGCAAGGGGCGGCTGCGCAAGGCCGTTTTCTACAGGAGACAACGATGATCCGCCTTTCCCGGTTCCGCCGCCTTTGCATGCCGCGCGCCTGTGCCGCACCCCTGCTTGCCATGCTCGCCGTGGGCACCGCCCTGTGCCAGCCCGCCCGCGCCGCGGACAACTGGCCCACCCAGCCGATCCGCTGGGTGGTGCCCTACCCGGCCGGCGGCGGCACCGACGTGGTGGCGCGCACGCTGGGGCAGGCGCTCACGCCCGCGCTCGGCCAGCAGGTGGTGATCGACAACCGGCCCGGAGCGGCCACCATCGTCGGCGCCGATGCGGTAGCGCACAGCAAGCCCGACGGCTACACCCTGCTGACCGCCGATACCGCCACCCTGGCGGCCAACCCTTCGCTGTACAAGAAGCTGCCCTACAACCCTGACAAGGATTTCGTGCATGTGGGCATGGTGGCGCGCTTCCCGCTGATCCTGGTGGCCACGCCGAACTTCCCCGCGCGTACGCTCAAGGAAGCGATCGAATACGTGCAGAAAAATCCCGGCAAGGTCAATTTTGCCTCGCCCGGGGCGGGCAGCCCGCACCACCTGGCCATGGAGCTGTTCATGGACCAGACCAGGACCAGGATGACGCACGTGCCATACAAGGGCGCGGCGCCGGCGGTGCAGGACCTGATCGCCGGCCAGGTCGAGCTGATGTTCCTGGACCTGGCAGCCGGCCAGCAGAACGTGGCGGCGGGCAAGCTGCGCGCGCTCGGCGTGGCCACGCCCAGACGGCTGACGGCCCTGCCCACCGTGCCGACCGTCGCCGAAGGCGGCGTGAGCGGCTTCGAGGCCTATGCCTGGCAAGGCGTGGTCGCGCCCGCCGGCACGCCCAAGGCGGTGGTGACGCGCCTGAACGCCGAGCTGGTGAAGGCGCTCAAGAGCCCGGAAGTGCAGAAGCGCTTCGAAGGCGTGGGCGTGGAACCGGTATCGGGCACGCCCGAGGAATTCGCGCAGTATGCGCGGGCGGAATCGGAGCGCTGGGGCAAACTGATCAAGGCCAAGGGCATCACGGTAGACTAGCGGGCCGCCGCGCCAGCGGCCCTGGCAGCCGCCCGGCGCACCGCGCCGGCCGCGCCCCTGGCCTGGCCTGCGCGCGGCGCCCCGCTTTTTCCTAACGCATTGCATACATGAAACTCGCCACCCTCAAGGACGGCTCGCGCGACGGCCAGCTCGTGGTTGTCTCGCGCGACCTGAAGACCGCCCATTACGTCAACGATGTCGCCGGCAAGCTGCAGACCGCGCTCGATGACTGGAACTTCTACGCACCGCAGCTGCAGGATGTCTACGATGCGCTCAACGCCGGTCGCGCGCGCCATCCCTTCCCGTTCGATCCCGGGCTGTGCATGGCGCCGCTGCCGCGCGCCTACCAGTGGGCCGATGGCTCGGCCTACGTCAATCACGTGGAACTGGTGCGCCGCGCGCGCGGGGCCGAGATGCCGCCCGAATTCTGGACCGACCCGCTGATGTACCAGGGCGGCTCCGACGACTTCCTCGGCCCGCACGACGATATCGTGTGCGCCAGCGAAGCCTTCGGCATCGACTTCGAAGCCGAGGTGGCGGTCATCACCGGCGATGTGAAGATGGGCGCCACCCCCGAGCAGGCCGCCGACGGCATCCGCCTGCTGCTGCTGGCCAACGACGTGTCGCTGCGCAACCTGATCCCGGCCGAGCTGGGCAAGGGCTTCGGTTTCTTCCAGAGCAAGCCGGCCACGGCGTTCTCGCCGGTGGCGGTGACCCCGGACGAACTGGGCGAAGCCTGGCGCGAGCGCCGCGTGCACCTGCCGATGACGGTGCACTGGAACAGCAAGAAGGTGGGCGCGCCCGACTGCGGCACCGACATGGTGTTCGATTTCGGCCAGCTCATCGCCCATATCTGCAAGACGCGCAATGTACGCGCCGGCAGCATCGTAGGCTCGGGCACCATTTCCAATGTCGACCGCAGCAAGGGCTACTGTTGCATCGCCGAAAAACGCATGCTGGAAACCATCGATGGCGGCCAGCCGGTCACCGGCTTCATGAAATACGGCGACGTGGTCAAGATCGAGATGTTCGATGCGCAAGGGCGTTCGGTATTCGGCGCCATCGACCAGCTGGTCTCGCCGCGGGCCTGAGGCCGGCGTAAGCCGGGGGTAGCGGTCCCTGTCCCGGCCCGCCTGCCGCTGGCCGGGCCGGGACAGGAATGCTTATAATTGACCGACCGACCGGTTGACTAATTGCCATCGACTGCGCCATGCAGGCACCGGCGGCGCCCCGGACTGCCCAGCGCGGCCCGGCCCACATGCTCCAAGATGGAATGGCCCCGGCCATCGCTGCCCATGACCGCAATCCCCCCGCAATCTTCCCCGCCAGCCGACGCGCATCCTGAGGCCGACGCCGCGTCGCTGTCGCCACGCTACGACCGTTACCAGGCGCTGACGCTGCGCCGGCACGGCCCCATCCTCGAGATCGTGATGGGCGCCGGCCAGTCCGCCAACCGCAAGCTCGCCACCGCCGATGCCAATATGCACCGCGAACTGGCCGAGATCTGGCGCGACGTCTCGGCCGACCCGGAAGTCCGGGTGGCGCTGATCCGCGGCGAGGGCAAAGGCTTCTCGGCCGGTGGCGACCTGTCCCTGGTGGAAGACATGGCCAACGACTTCGCCACCCGCACCCGCGTGTGGCACGAGGCCCGCGACCTGGTCTACAACGTCATCAACTGCGACAAGCCCATCGTCTCGGCCATGCACGGCCCGGCGGTCGGCGCCGGCCTGGTGGCCGGCCTGCTGGCCGATATCTCGATCGCCGCCAGGACCGCGCGCATCGTCGACGGCCATACCCGGCTGGGCGTGGCGGCGGGCGACCATGCCGCCATCGTGTGGCCCCTGCTGTGCGGGATGGCCAAGGCGAAGTACTATCTGATGCTGTGCGAATCGGTGAGCGGCGAAGAGGCCGAGCGCATCGGGCTGGTGTCGCTGACGGTCGACGAGGATGAACTGGTCGAGCGCGCCTTCGAAGTCGCGCGCCGGCTGGCGGCCGGGTCGCAGACCGCGATCCGCTGGACCAAGTATGCGCTCAACAACTGGCTGCGCATGGCCGGCCCCGCGTTCGACACCTCGCTGGCGCTGGAATTCATGGGCTTTGCCGGTCCCGACGTGCAGGAAGGCGTAGCCAGCCTGCGGCAGAAACGGCCGCCGCAGTTCGAGTAGCAAGCCGCGCGGGGTGATGCGCGCGGCACGGGCCGCAAGACGGGAATACCCGGGGCACTGCGCCCGGGCGATTCTCCGGATTCGGCCCGACAATGTCATGCGTGCCATGCGGATTCCGTATTCGGACTCCGCACTTACGATCAATGCAGTTCGACCCCGCAGCCGGCACCGCCGGTTGCCGACCCCGGAGGCGAGACCCATGTTCGGCCAGATTCCAGATTTCACCAACGGCTTCGAGTTCCTCCGCAAGATGTGGGGCAGTGCCGCCGGCATGCCGGGCGGGCTGATGCCTGGCCTGCAGGCCATGACCCCGCCGATGAACCTGGAAGAAGTCGACAAGCGCATCCACGACCTCAAGGCGGTGGAAGGCTGGCTGCAGCTCAACACCAACCTGCTGCGCACCACCATCCAGGGCCTGGAGGTCCAGCGCGCCACGCTGGTGGCGCTGCAGACCATCGGCAGCGCGCTGTCGCCGGAGACCATGCAGAACGCCATGGAAAACGTCGCGCGCGCAGCCAACTCGCCCGGCAGCGCAGCGCCGCGCCAGCCGGAACCGGCTGCGCCCAGGCGCGTCTGGCCCGAGCCTACGGTCGAGGAAAACGAGGACGAGGAAGACAACGGCCCCGATGCGCCGGAGGCATCCGATGCGCCCGCGCGCCATGCGCAGGAGCCGGCCGCGGCGGCCGGCCCGGCACCCGATGCCAACCTGTGGTGGGACGTGCTGCAGCAACAGTTCAACCAGATCGCCAGCAGCGCGGCCGCCGCCAGCCTGACGCCGTTCGGCAATCTCGGCGGCTTTGGCATGCCCGCGACCGCCGCGCCGGAAGTCCGGCCGGAAGCCGGCGCCACACCCGCGGACAAGTCGCCGGCCAGGCCGCCGAAGCCAGCCAGGAAGCCGGCGGCCAGCAAGCCAGCCGCCAAGACCGCGGCCAAGCCGGCCCCCAAGCCCGCGGCCAAGGCCGCAGCCAAGCGCCCGGCCGGCAAGAAGCCGGCGGCGGCCAAGAGCGCGCCGGCGAACGGCGCCGATGCAAGCGCCGATGCCGGCAGCCCGTCCGACAAAGCCGCGCCCGGCGAGCCGCGGCACTAAGCAGCGCGCGCCGGATCCAGCCGACCCGAGCCACCGATCGAGCCGATGCCAGCACCGAAGACCACCGCGCTGATCATGATGGGCGGCGGCGCGCGCGCCGCCTACCAGGCCGGGGTGCTTCACGGCCTCGCGCGCATCGCCGCGCGGCACGGCCTGGATCGCGGCCGCATTCCCTTCGGCATCATCTGCGGCACTTCGGCCGGCGCGATCAACGGCGCCGGCATGGCGATCCACGCCGCCAACTTCCGCGCCGCTGCCGATAGCCTGGCCGCGCTCTGGAGCGGCATCCATGCCGAGGATGTCTACCGCACGGGCCTGGTGGGCGTTGGCGCATCGGGAGCGCGCTGGCTCTCCGCGCTGGCCTTCGGCTGGGCCATCCGGCGCGCGCCGCGGGCACTGTTCGACAACGCGCCGCTGGGCGGCATGCTCGCCGAGCTGTTCGACGCCGAACGGGTGCAGGCCAGCCTGGACGCCGGCGATTTCCAGGCCTTCGCGGTCACCGCGCTGTCCTATACCACCGGCCGGCACGTCACCTTCTACCAGTCGCACCGCCGCATCCATCCGTGGCGCCGCAGCCAGCGGCTGGCGGTGGAAGCCAGGATCGGCATCGACCACCTGCTTGCGTCGTCGTCCATCCCCTTCCTGTTCCCGGCGCTGCCGCTGGAGCTGGAAGGCCACCACGAGTGGTTCGGCGACGGCACCATGCGCCAGATGTCGCCGCTGTCGCCCGCGATCCATCTCGGCGCCTCGCGCATCCTGGCCGTGGGCGCCGCCTCGCGCCAGCGGCCGGGCTGGTTCGACACGGTGCCGGCCGGCGGCTATCCGTCGCTGGCGCAGGTTGGCGGGCAGGCCCTGGCCAGCATCTTCCTCGACGGCCTGTCGGCGGACCTGGAGCGGCTGCAGCACATCAACAGCCTGCTGTCGCGCATGCCCGAGATCGCCAACGACCGCGAGGGCTGGCGCCCGGTGCAGGTGATGACGATCTCGCCCAGCGAGCCCATCGAAGCCATTGCCGCCGAGCACGTGCAACGCCTGCCCCGCACCGTGCGCGCCTTGCTGGCCCCGCTGGGCGGCACCGAGGCGCGCGGCGCCGCGTTTGCCAGCTACCTGCTGTTCGAACCGGAGTTCACCCAGGCCCTGATCGCCCTCGGCGAGCAAGACGCCATGGCGCAGGAGCACGAACTGGCTGCCTTCCTCTACGGCGTCATCCCGCCCGACGAGAGCGACGACACGGCTGCGGCGCGCCCGTCTACACTGGATGGCGAACCATCCGTCCGCGCGCTGGCCTGATCCCTGGGCACGCCAGCGGCATGGCACCGGGCCGGCCCGGCCGGAGCGGCGCATGCCGCGCTTTCCATCCGGCAAAAAAGTAGGGGAAAAGCCCGATATTCGCCCAAAAAACAGGCAGCATGCCGGTGCGAGCACATCCGCTTCCGTCTTTTCCACGTGAAAAGAACATTGGGAATAATTCGCATCTGGTAGAATCTGCCCGTAATTTCAAAGGCTTACCATGCTCTACCCCGAACTGTTCAAATCGCTGGAAGCGGTACGTTGGCACATGGACAAGGACATCCCCTGGGATTCCTTCGACCCGAGCCTGCTCACGGACGACCAGGCCAAGACGATCCGCATGAATGCCATCACGGAATGGTCGGCCCTGCCCGCCACCGAGATGTTCCTGCGCGACAACCGCCACGATTCCGACTTTTCGGCCTTCATGAGCATCTGGTTCTTTGAAGAGCAGAAGCATTCGCTGGTGCTGATGGAATACCTGCGCCGCTTCCGCCCGGACCTGGTGCCGACCGAGGAAGAGCTGCACGCCGTGCGCTTCGAGTTCGACCCGGCTCCGCCGCTGGAAACCCTGATGCTGCATTTCTGTGGCGAGATCCGCCTCAACCACTGGTATCGCCGTGCCGCCGAATGGCACACCGAGCCGGTGATCAAGCAGATCTACCGCACCCTGTCGCAGGACGAAGCCCGCCACGGCGGCGCCTACCTGCGCTACATGAAGAAATACCTGAACCAGTTCGGCGACAGCGCCCGCTCGGCCTTCGCCAAGATCGGCGTGCTGATGGCCTCCGCCCGCCGCACCGAAAAGCCGCTGCACCCGACCAACCTGCACGTCAACAAGGCGCTGTTCCCCAACGACACCGTGCAATCGCGCCTGCCGGATCCGGACTGGCTCGAGCACTGGCTGGACGAGCAGATCCGCTTCGACGAAGGCTGGGAGAAGAAGGTCATCGAACGCATCCTGCACAATATGTCGCTGCTGTTCGAACGCACGTTCGAGACGGTGCAGGACCTGAACCGTTACCGGAAAGAACTGAACGCACGGTTGCAGGCGGCAGGCGGGGCGCAGCCGGCGCAGGCATAGTCGTTTGCACTGCTTTGGCTGGCGGCGGTTTTTTTGGCTTGCCGCCGGCGGGACAAGCCCCATCCTCCGATGGGGCTTTGTTTTTTTGGGAACAGGGCTGGAATGGGTGCGCGTGAAGCGGGCCTCAGTGGATTTTGAAGTTAAGCTTTTGACCTGGAGGCTGC
>NZ_JARJLM010000418.1 GCF_029335485.1 Cupriavidus basilensis | reverse complement strand
CTGGTGGTGGACGGTTTTGGCGCCGGCGGCATGCCGCCGGCGCTGGCCGGGCGCCTGCGCGCGGGCGGCGTGCGGCTCAAGGTGTTTCGTCCCGTGCGGGGGTTCAGCCTGGCGCGCCGGAACTTGCGCCGGCTGCACCGTAAACTGGCGGTGATCGACCAGCAGATCGCCTTTGTCGGCGGCATCAATATCATCGACGACCATAACCATGGGCCGTTCGAAGGCGCAGGGCTGGGCCCGCGCTACGACTTCGCGGTGGAGGTGCGCGGCCCCCTGGTCAACCAGATCGCGCTGACCGCCGAGCGCCTGTGGTGGCAGCTTTCGCTGCGCGGCGAAATGCGCAGCGTGGGCCTGGCGGGGGTGGCGGCGGAATTCCCGCTGATTACCGACCTGCCGTTGCCGAGGCAGGATCATGCCGGCGGCATGCGCGCCGCGCTGCTGC